>NZ_JAMPSX010000010.1:0-234217 GCF_028484875.1 Providencia sp. PROV032 | reverse complement strand
AGACAGCTCAAAGAATGACGAATGGAAGGTAATGTATGCAATGGTTAGCAGACTACTGGTGGATAATCATACTATTGTTAGTGGGGCTTATCTGGAATTCAGTCAAAGAAATGATGAAATTAGATCCCAAAAAGTTTTTAGATGACAAACCAGAGATCCCCCCACATCAAGATAATAACCACCTTTGGGATGATGAAGACGATTGGCCTAAAGACAAGAAGAAATAACTTTTTGCTTTATCTCCGCTAACAGCGTGGGTTGGTATTGTTTTACCTGTATACCAACCTCTTCTCTTACTCGTTGTAGCCATTGCTTTTGCCCTGTTATACCAACATCTGCGCAAATCTGTGCGATGGGTTCACATGACACAAAGTGCCGTCTGAGAAGCGAAAGCCCGTTTTTTTCTTCCTTCAATAAACGCAGGATCGCACTTTCACTCGCAGAAATGGGCCGTTTAAACTCACTAAAACCGATGAGTTCAACCCAATCATCTGCCGTTAATTGCTGTTGTGAGTCTGTTGTGAAAGCAAACTCTTGTAAATCACTGCGCCAATATAGGTCACGTTTTAGCCGTAACTCCCCCTGTTCACAGAGTTGGTATGCACGGTTTGAAATCGGTAGAATAGCCATTGCGGTAAAACAGCCACTACTGGCTTCTTTATGAGTGCCAATGCGTATCAGCCTAAAACTGGCTTTTTGCCAAAAAGCCGTTAAATCGGGTGTTAGCCCAAAACTAACCGATAAAAAATCCATCCCTTGCTCTGTAGCAATGGCTTTCTGTTTTTCTAACAACGTTAAACCAATTTGACGCCTACGGTGGTTCACATCAACCGCAATACGCATTACACGGCGAGATTGCCACTGTGCCGCATTAGGAAAAGCACTGTGAGCCGCCAATGACTGGACAACCAAATTCCCTCTAGGTCGACGAAGACCAGCCCATATTTGCCAACTCAATGATTCGGTTAGTTGCCCTTCATCCACCATCCATAATGCACCTAAATAAGCACAATCATGAAGCCCCGTTTTTGCTACCATAAAATGTTGCTGCTGAGCATCCAATAGCCGTCGTAAATCTAATGGTGACGTTCGATAGTGTGCGCTCATCAATAGGCCATAAAATGCGCTTAGTTTTTCATTATTTTCTACTAATGACGCCTGAGTTAACGCTTTATATTCAACAGTTTCAGTAATAACCGTTTGAGAGGTGGGCTCTTGCAGTAATAGAGCGCTATTAACCCATGATTCTAAGGCGTCATTAGCCGCATAACGCATAGGGCTATCAAGTTGCAATAACCTGAAATGCGTTAGGCTTGCGCAGAATTTCAACATAAAACCACGCCCTGTTCCCTCATAGCCATCGACTGTTGTGGTTAATAAAACACGAGGAAAATACTCGACTAGCTCTCGTAATATATAATTAGGAATAGCGGAAGCTTCATCAATGATCAGCCAATCTGCTGTTATTTTTTCATTGCTGCGGCAATAGGCTAATAAGTTATCAGGGGACCAAAAGTTAATCGATTGGCCTGCATGTCGGCTTAAGACTTCCGTCGCCACTTTGGCGGGGGCACAGCACCAACACTCCCCCCCAAATTGTTGTATTAACATGCCTGCTATTGCCGATTTTCCCCGCCCTCTTGGCGCTATTAAGCCCCAAACTCCATGTTCTGCGCTTAATAATTGGCTAATTATTTGTTGTTGTTGTTTTGTTGGCTGGCCTGTAGGTGCTTGCCATAACGGTTTGTTTTTTAGTAATGCGAAGTTAGGATTATCCCCTTGTTTATAAAATAAAATGTCGGGGGATGCTTTGAAAGCTCGTTGTAGGTGATGAACAAAATTCGGGGTCGGGATCACTCCCGATTGTTCATTCCAGCGAAGGCTGTCGACATCATTATTTGTCGCCCACTCAGATTGAGGTGCGGTGCATAATATTAACAAACTCCCTGCTTTTAACGTGCCCGCCAGCATGGCGAGTGCTTCACTATGAAAACCTTTACGTACATCAAAGATGCCATGCAAAAATTCACGGCCCAATAATAAATGGGCATTGTCAGGGGAAATACCGTGAGGCAAGTCTGATGAAATCGTTAGCCAGTCGCCCTCAATACTAGCTTGCAGTTGGTTGAGTTGCTGTTCTACCCACGCATCGTCGCCAGAAAGAACCATAAGACGACGCATGCCAACCAAATGCAATTGTTCGATAATAGCAGGAAGTAATTTAAACATCATAACGCTATGATTTACCAATTAATAATGACAATATCCCTGCTGCGATTAAAGGCCCTACAGGCACACCACGGAATAAGGCAACGCCAATCACGGTTCCAACAAGTAAGCCTGCAACGGTAGACGGTTGATGGGTCATTAATGTGACGCCTCGGCTACCCAACCAGGAAACCGCGATGCCAATAACAATTGCCAAAATCGATTTCCAATTCAAAAATGAGCTCAATACCTCACCAGCGGTTATTTTGCCGCTCGCAATTGGTGTCATAACGCCGATAGTTAAGATAAGTATGCCAATGGTTAAACCATATTTTTCAATCCATGGAAAATAATTATTCAATGGTGTTATTCTGACTACCAATAAAAATAGCATCGCAAGGGTGACTGTCATATTATGACTGATAATACCTAACCCAGCTAATACCAAGAGAATGATTAGTGTTGGATCAACATGACTCATAGATTTGTCCCTGTAAAACGCACAATTATAATTTATTTGCAGTCAATCGACTGACTTAAAAACATGTTATTGGCTCATTATCAAAGAAGCAAATATTAACGCCAACTCTTTTTATTTTTATAACGATATTTTTAATTAATAATAAGCCACTATCTCTGCACAGTTAATTAACCAAAATGTGACATTTGAGCTATTTTTTATTCGCTATTTAATGCTTTTAGAAAAATAGTCTCTCAGAATATCTGACGGTGACACCCTTAATTGAATAAAAATTAACATGGTAATACGGATAATCCTGACCATCGATAAAACTTAAGCTAAATATTCGGAATATTCATCACTGTTTATTTTTTTACTTCTCCCTTTTTTTTATATTTATCATTATAAAAACCAACTTATGGTGCCTTTTGCTGAAGATAGGCCGAAATACCTTTACCGCCAGACAATCCATCTCAATTGCGTATAATAATTACGAACAATTAATACTGAAAAATCATAACTTCGCATTATTTATAATTTTAGTGATTTCAATGGTTGTGGGACGCTTAGCGCAAGCACAATTATTAGGATTAATAATATGAATCAACTTTTATCACCCTATTCAAACGCTCGTTTTATTGCCATCCGCTTAGTCCCTGGCGAAGATGTGATCTTAACATTAAGACAAAAAATTGAGCAGTATGGCCTACAAGCTGCATTTATTGTCAGTAGTGTCGGCAGCTTAACTGACGTTGCTCTGCGTTTTGCAGGCCAAGAGAATACCTTTCAAATAACTGGTAAATATGAAATTGTTTCATTCATTGGCACGTTAGATGCCCAAGGTGAACACCTGCATTTATCTGTCTCCGATGAACACGGAAAAGTCCTCGGTGGCCATATGATGCCGGGTTGTACGGTTAGAACCACATTAGAGCTGGTTATTGGGGAACTTGAGAAAGTTAATTTCACTCGTGAGCCTTGCCCGTTGTCTGGTTATGAAGAGCTTATTATCACCTCTCGTTAATTTTATTATTTTATTACTGTAAGGAATGACTTTGTCATGGGTAAAACATCGATTATATCTAGTCGCACTTTGACTTTAATTGTGTTTTCTATTGCCATTAATATGGTCATTGGCCAATTAAGTTCGATGCTAAAACTGCCAATATTTTTAGATTCGATCGGAACATTAATTTGTGCATTATTAGCTGGCCCTTGGGTTGCGTTATTAAGTGGCTTACTCACGAATTTATTATGGGGCTTACTCAGTGGTCCAATTGCAGCTGCATTCGCGCCTGTTGCGATGATGATTGGCCTGAGTGCTGGCTTATTAGCTCGTGCAGGCGGTTTTCGTACCTTACCAAGAGTGATCTTATCCGGTGTTGTGATTACTTTTGCGTTAATGATCGTTGCCGTTCCTATTCGCACTTACTTATTTGCGGGGACAACTGGTAGCGGCGCTGATTTTTTTGTTGCATATTTCCATGCAGTTGGCGATAACTTATTGGAATCTGTGGCCATTACGGTATTAGGCGCCAATATTGCAGATAAAGTAGCCTCTGCCATTATTGCTTGGTTACTGGTTCGACAATTACCCGAACGTGTTCAACGTAATTATCCAAATATAGCGAAGGTCCGTTAAATGCACCCCTTCACCTCGCTGACAATTTGGTTTTGGCTCAGTGCAAGTTCGCTTTTCTTACCGCTGAGCTGGCCATTAATTGTGCTAGGGTGCAGCACTTTCACTGCTTTATTGTTTTGGCGGCCTGCGCGCTACCGTTGGAAAATAGTTGCGTGGATTATGCTTCCCATGGCGGCAGGGCTTTGGTTAATTCATGGAGGCTGGCTAGCTCAGCTCTTAAGCGGGGACACTTTAAAAAATAGCCGCCCTGAGTTTGCGCTGGCGCTATGGTTTAAGTTATTGACAATTATTAGTGCTTCTCAACTTTGGCTGCAATATGTACCGACTGAGCGCTTTATTCGTGCTTTGTTTGCTAGCCGTTTACCTGCGAGCTTCGCTTATCTACTCGCTGGCCCATTATTACTTGCCGAACAACTTCGTCAACAATTGAGCACCATCCGTGAAGCACAAATAGCCAGAGGCGTTCCTCTTGATGGTCGCTTTTGGCAGCGTATTACATCGTTACCAGCCCTATTGTTTCCACTTGCCAGTAATACCTTGAGTGAACTGAGTATTCGTGGCGCTGCATTAGATATGCGTGGCTTTCGCTATTGCACTAAACGCACGACATTGAACCCACCGGTGGATAGCCCCCACCAAGCCTTGCTTAGGTATGGGTTAGTTTTGTTAATTATTATTGAAGGTGGTCTCTCTCTGTGGTGGTGAATTTACAACAAATGCGCTTCATTCCGCAAGGTGCGGAGCAATCCTTATTAGGGCCGATTGACCTTCCGCTTAAAGCAGGCCAATGGCTATGTGTATTAGGTGGTAACGGCAGTGGAAAAAGCACGTTAGCACAAATACTTGCCGGTTGGCACAATGAGCTCATCCAGGGAAAAATTGAAGGAACCGCAGAGGTATTGCAAGCACCTTTAGCTGATAACGTGGTGGTTCAGGTGTCTATTTCACGCCAACTTGTTCAGCAATCCCCCCAATTACAACTCTCAGGCTGCGCGTTTACCGTTGAACAGGAAATTGCATTCGGCCCCGAGAACCTCGGTTTAACACCCGAAGAAATTAGTGAGCGAGTTGAACTAGCCATTGAACTCACATTTTGTGAGGCACTGCGAACGCGTCATCCTGCTACCTTATCCGGCGGTGAAGCACAGCGCGTTGTGTTAGCCAGTGCATTAGCGATGCAGCCTAAACTCCTTTTACTCGATGAAGCGTTTAGTCGGCTAACCCCAAGTGCAACACAACGCATTTTAGCCCAATTACAACGCTATACAGAACAAACGGGCTGCAGCATTATTTTTTTTGAACGTAACTTACTACCGGCCATCCGTTTCTGTGACTCATTCCTTTTGCTAAGTACAGGCCAAGCCTTTCAAGAAGCTGGGAAAATGGTCGCAACAGGCAGTTTAAATGATGTTTTTCTTGATGCTATTGAAACAATCAATATGCCAGATGCATGGCGGGCGGTAGGTGAGCTGGTCAAATTAGGGCATTGGCAAGGAAATATTCCCCACGATGAAGCGCAATTGCTACAGATGTTTAAGGAGCAATATGTTACTGCTTAACAATCTGAGTTATCGTTGGCCAAATTCAACCATTGATAATATACAATCTTTATCTCTGTCTATTCACCCTGGTGAATGGGTTGCTTTGGTTGGGGATAATGGTGCAGGAAAATCAACATTGTTACGCCTTTTAGCGGGGTTATTACACCCCACACAAGGCGACATTCGGCTTGATAGCCAGCCGATTAACCTTCTCTCTTCACCACAAAGAGCCAACCATATCGGCATTTTATTCCAAGAAGCTGAGAAACAAATTTTTCATAGTCGTGTGCGTGATGAAATTGCGTTTGGCTTAAAACGCCAGAAATATCATAAACGTGATATTCAAGACCGAATACATCAGGCACTTGAAATTTGTCATCTATCCGACGTAGCGGATAAACACCCTTTAGATTTGCATGCAGGCCAGCGAAGGATGGTTGCTGTTGCCTGTTTAGAGGCTGTTTCCCCTAAGCTATTGCTGCTTGATGAACCAAGCCGTGACTTTGATGCCTTTTGGATGCGAAAGTTTGAAGATTGGCTGACATTACAAAGAAAAAAAGGGGTAACTGTCGTTTCCATCAGCCACGACCTTGATTTTGTTGCCCGCCATTTTCAGCGTGTATTGCATCTATCAAAGGGTAATCTAATTGCTGATGGTCAACCACGGGAAGTATTAGGTCATCCTGAGTTACAAGTTGAAAGCCCACTTCCCGCACCGACATTGATGTCACTTAGTCAGCAACTACAAATAAGTACCACGGATACCGCTCTCGCTTCATGGATCACTCATTTGATCCGCCAATAGCCACCTTGAGTTTATAGCTAAAAAAATAGCCTGCAATGCAGGCTAAAATTTCATTCAAATTATAGGAAATCGATTAATCTAACTGTACGCCAATACGACGAGCGACTTCTTCGTAAGCCTCAATTAAACCGCCAAGGCTCTGACGAAAACGGTCTTTATCCATTTTATTTAGCGTTTCTTTGTCCCATAAACGGCTACCGTCTGGGGAAAATTCATCGCCTAATACCACTTGGCCTTTATACAAGCCAAACTCCAGTTTAAAATCGACTAAGATTAACCCTGCATCAGCAAAAATTTTACTGAGCACTTCATTGGCTTTGTAGCTTAGCTCACGCATTTTTGCCAAGTTTTCTTTACTCACCCAGCCAAATGTCTCACAGTACGATTCATTCACCATCGGGTCATGTTTGGCATCGTCCTTTAAAAATAAGTCGAATAGTGGCGGATTTAATTCCATGCCCTCTTCAACACCTAAGCGTTTTACCAGTGAACCTGCTGCACGGTTACGGATCACACACTCAACCGGCACCATATCTAACTTTTTCACCAGAGCTTCTGTGTCAGACAACAATGCTTCCATTTGCGTTGGAATACCGGCGGCTTCTAATTTACTCATAATGAAATGATTAAATTTGTTATTTACCATACCTTTACGGTCAAACTGCTCGATACGTTCACCATCGAGTGCTGATGTATCATTACGGAACTCCAGAACCAGTAGATCAGGATCCTCTGTGGTATAGACTGTTTTTGCCTTACCACGATACAACTCAGCTTTCTTTTGCATCTTACACACTCCAGAGATGTGATTAAACTAAACAAAATCAACCTGCACAGCAGATTCAGATAAGTAACAGAAGAACAAAAACCAGCCAAATGGCCTATTCATTGTTAATTTTCTGCTCTGTTTCAGTCAGTTACTGAAAATCACCATGCGAAACGCTAACTCGCTGATATTCAATATTTTATAATTCACTGCTAATCATGATAATAAAATTCCCGAGCAGACGCAAACGATTACTTAACCATAAACACTGATTTTTTGTCCATTTGTTTTAGGTGGAAATATGAAAAATAAAATTAGCCTACCAGAGAAGGAAAATTCAAATTGATGAAATGCTAATTAATAACTAATTAAGTATATAGATTACGAGTAGCATGAAATAAACAAAATACAGAGCTGATAACCACCAGCCTATGAGTATGAAACTTAATATCTTTACCCTAATACAACCCCATCCAATTTAAATAAAAAAACCGCAGCTTGTATTTAAGCTACGGTTTAATTAACAATCTCAAAATGTTGAATTATGACTTTTTAGCGGGTGCTTTACTAAATGCTGCTTTCAGCGCTGCAACCATTTCATCATTTTGTTTTTGTGTTAAAGGCACACCTTTAGTGGTGATAAATTGCAGTGTGCTACGGTTATTTAAATCACCGACCTGCACTTTATAGTCTGCTTCTGGCACAGTTGGGTCATCAATGCCCAAGGCCTGCCATTCTGAGCTGCTTAAACCTTTGTAAGTCACCATTACAGAACCACTTGAACGTGTACGATCACCCACTTTCATACCAACACTTTCTAAGGTGTGAGGTAAACGCTCCCATACTGCGTCAAATGGTGCACGAACGACAATTAAAGGTAAGCCAGTATCATCACTACCCGTTTGAACATCTATAATGCCATACGCGTTTTGAATGCTACCTTTGTTTGAAGTATCACGTAATGTATATAAGTTATCGGTTAATTCATTCAATAACAGTTTGTTATATCGTTGAGTTTCGACAACATCGGTAATTGTCTCTCCGCCTTGACGTAAACCTAAGCTTGTTACCGTCAATGCCATCATACCGTTTTCGGGTTGCACCGTGACTTTATGGCGGCTTTCAATTGGAACGTTTTCATCTGCACGATCCCATTTAACCCAATCGGTTTCAATTGAGCGAGAACCATCGTCTTTAGATGAAACTGGGATCCCTCTTTGCTCTAAGATCATCGTAACTTGTGACCAAAGTGCACTATTTTCAGGTGTATTTTCTAGCAACAAACGACTTGCTTCCGCGCTATCCTCTGTACGTGAGCCCGCTAATTGCGAAATTGTCAGTACTGGTGGACGAATATCTAACGCTTTTCCTATTGCCCCTGTTGATGTGGCTTTAGGGATGTCATACTCACCATTTTGTTCTGGTAATGTCAGCCCTTGTGGCACATTCAACACTTTCAATGGCGCAGCATTGAGATATTCCTCATCACCACTGACCTGACGTTTATAGCGCTGATCGCTGGAGCAGGCTGCCAGTAACACGACAAGTGACAGGCCAGCAACCTTCATAACCTTCGATTTTTGCAATAATGTTGCCATTAAAATTCCCTAAATTTTACAGTAACCCAGCGAGTCTCAAAGCTTCCTCAACTTTTTGCTGGCCTGAGGTGGTTAACGGTGTCATTGGCAACCGTAATGTACCATCTGAAATCAGACCTAAGCGATGACAGCCCCACTTCGCTGGAATTGGATTTGGTTCAACAAATAACTGAAGATGAAGCCCCATCAGTTTTTTATTTAATTCACGCGCCTCAGTATATTTGCCTGCAAGCGCTAAGTCACACATTTTTACCATCTGCGCTGCAGCAACGTTGGATGTGACCGAAATAACGCCTTTACCACCTAGTTGCATGAAATCAAGTGCTGTTGCGTCATCACCTGTTAGCAGTACAAAATCATCATCAACCAGTTCTTTGATTTGATGAACCCTAGCTAAGTTCCCTGTTGCCTCTTTAATTGCAACAATATTCGCCAGTTTTGCTAAACGCCCCACGGTTTCTGGCAACATATCACAGCCCGTCCGTGATGGTACATTATAAAGAATTTGTGGCAAGCTGGTGTTTTCTGATATTGCTTTAAAGTGCTGATATAACCCTTCCTGAGAAGGTCTATTATAATAAGGTGTTACTGTCAGGCAAGCAACTACGCCACTGTTTTCAAAATCATTTGTTAGAGAAATAGCTTCTGCTGTTGCGTTTGCGCCCGCTCCTGCAATAATAGGAATACGGCCATCCGCTAATTCGAGCGTCGCTTTCACGACATCGACATGCTCTTTATGCGTTAAGGTTGCTGACTCGCCAGTTGTACCAACAGAAACAATAGCCGTTGTTCCGCTTTCAACATGGTAATCCACCAATTTTTTTAGACTGGCTTTATCTAAACGCCCTGCCGAATCCATTGGTGTAATGACTGCAACAATGCTTCCTGTTAAAAAATCTTTATAATTTGCGTTTCCATTAGCCATAGCGATACCCCTCAATAATTGAACCCCCATGTTACTTTTTCATTTCAAAGAAGAAAACCACTCAATAGCAAGAATTTAATGAATTTTGTTAATGCCAAAGACATTAACTTAAATAGAAGTAATAATTCACTGACATTTCTCGCAAGAGTCTATTTCCCCTCTTGGCAGATTGCCTTTTTTATGGTTTCCTTACCTTTATAGTTAGCCAGTTTTTAGTGCTCGAATTATACAGCTATATTCTAATCAAATATTTAACTAACATAATTAAAATACTAAGGAATAGACTTTGCCTAAGACTGAACAGCAATTTCTTGTCATTACTGCGCTGGGAACAGATCGTCCGGGCATTGTGAATACCATTACACGCCTCGTCAGCGAGTGTGACTGTAATATTGAAGATAGTCGCTTAGCGATGTTTGGCAAGGAATTCACCTTTATTATGATGTTATCAGGCAGCTGGAATGCAATCACCCTTTTAGAGGCGACATTGCCACCTAAAGGTGCTGAGCTTGACTTGCTCATCGTAATGAAAAGAACCCAGAGTGTCCAAACAACCTATTATCCATCAACCGTAACAGTGAATATTGTTGTTGACGATGCACCCCGTATTGTCGAGCAATTCACAAATTTATTCACAACCTCTCAATGTAATATCGCGGAGCTTGTTTCTAAAACACAACCAGCCAATAATGATATGCCCGCTCAACTGGAAATTCAGATTACTGCACACGATCCGTTGGACGATAATGGCATAATCATAAAAAATAAATTTCAACAACTGTGTACAATGCTAAATGCCAAAGGCAACATAAGTATTGTTAACAACCCCAATATGCAAAGTTAACGGAGATATATGTAATGAACCCATTGAAAGCCGGTGATAAGGCGCCTCAATTTAGCCTTCCTGACCAAGATGGTGAGCTCATCAATCTTTCTGATTATCAGGGTCAACGCGTATTAGTTTACTTTTATCCTAAAGCGATGACACCTGGCTGTACTGTTCAAGCGTGTGGTCTACGTGATGAAATGGATACACTTAAAGCGAAAGGTGTCGAAGTATTAGGTATTAGCACAGACAAGCCAGAAAAACTGTCTCGTTTCGCTGAAAAAGAGATGTTGAACTTCACTTTATTATCAGATGAAGACCACCAAGTATGTGAGCAATTTGGAGTTTGGGGTGAAAAACAATTCATGGGGAAAACCTATGATGGAATTCATCGTATTAGCTTCCTCGTTGACCCTACTGGGAAAATAGAACACGTCTTTGACAATTTTAAAACCAGTAACCACCACGAAATCGTACTTGATTACATTAATACACACGCTTAATCATCACCGCATAGTGCTGTATGCCCCCATACAGCACTATTCCTAACCTATTTGGTTGATTCTGTTGTTTCTTCCGGCCATACATGGATAACCGCTTTAATCAGCGTTGCTAATGGTATTGCAAAAAATACGCCCCAAAAGCCCCATAACCTACCAAAGATCACAACCGATAAAATAATCACAAGTGGATGTAAATTCACCGCTTCAGAAAACAATAAAGGCACAACAACGTTGCTATCCAAACCTTGGATCACTAAATATGCCAACATTAAGTACCAAAATTCGCTGCCAATACCAAACTGAAAGAGTGCAACAATAACCACAGGGATCGTAGCCGCTACCGCACCAATATAAGGGATTAATACCGCCACGCCGACTAGAACCGATAACAATACGGAATAACGCAAGTCAAAATAAGCAAAACATAAATAGGTCGCCACCCCAACAATCACCATTTCTGTAACTTTTCCTCGTAAGTAGTTGGTGATTTGTTCATTCATTTCAACCCAAACTTTTCCTACTAACAAACGGTTTTTGGGTAACAATTTAAGAAAACTTTTGCTAATACGTTCTTTATCTTTTAAAAGGAAGAATGTCATCAATGGCACGAGAACTAAGTAAACGGCTAAAGTAAAAATACCAATTAACGAAGCCACTGACGCTTTAACCACTGAGTCTGCAATACCTGACATACGGCTACGGAGGTTATCGGCCATCATATCGATGATGCCAACATCCACTAATGCAGGGTATTGTTCTGGAAGTTTCTGTGCAAATTCATTGAACCTGTTAACCATATTTGGTAGATCGGCCATCAAATTAATTCCTTGCTGCCATGCTGTCGGCGCAATAATTAAAATAACCATGGCACTTATTCCTGCAAACAAGGTCAAAATGATACCGACAGAAACTGAGCGGGATAGCCCTATGCGCTGTAATAAGTTTGTTGGCCATTCAAGCAAATAAGCTAAAGCAATTGCCGCCAGCAATGGCGCCAGTATACTGCTGAAAAAGAAGATGATCACAAACCCCGATACGAGTAATGTAAAGAGGGCTATGGCTTGTGGGTCCGCAAAACGCCGACGATACCACTGTAAAAACAATTCCAGCATTTATTGCTCCTGGGGAATAACACAAAGGACAGTTCCTAAAGTAACGAAAATTATACCGAAGAACAGATTTTACGGTAGCTTTTGCTATCATGTGTTTTAAACTTTTCGCATTTTTAAGTGCCTTACTTAAAGTACACCCGAAATAAAGTCGGTACTTACCCTAAATTAAAATGTTGTATGGGATACTCACGTTTCATGAAGAAAAATTTAAAATGTCCATTATTGGCTTTCATGATCGCTGCGCTAATGAACGGTGCAGTTTTACCTGCTTATAGTGCAATTGAAGATACCTTACCCGATATAGGAACGACGGCGGGAGGCACTCTTAGTATCAACCAAGAAATTATTATGGGAGATGCTATCACACGCCAAATACGTGCCAGCACCCCTCTTATTTATGACCCGCTGTTAACCCAATATGTTAACAAACTTGGCATGCGGTTAGTGAAAAATGCCGACTCAGTTAAAACACCGTTTAAGTTCTACTTAGTTAACAACCCCAATATTAACGCATACGCCTATTTTGGGGGAAATGTCGTGCTGCACTCCGCATTGTTCCGGTACAGCCAAAATGAAAGTCAGCTAGCCTCCGTCATGGCGCACGAAATATCTCACGTTACACAAAGGCACCTTGCGCGAATGATGGAAGACCAAAAGAGCACCACGCCTCTCGCGATTGCTGGGACTATTGGTTCTTTACTGTTAGTCATGGCAAACCCTCAAGCTGGTTTTGCAGCATTAACCAGCACGATGGCTGGGGTGCAGCAAGGCATGATAAGCTTTACCCAAGCCAATGAACAAGAAGCTGACCGTATTGGCTTGCAAACATTAAGGCGCTCTGGCTTTGACCCACACGCCATGGCTGATTTTATGCAAACCATGTCAGACCAAACCCGCTATATGTCTAAGCCCCCTGAAATCCTGCTAACGCACCCCTTACCGGATAGCCGTTTAGCGGATGCCAGAAACCGCTCGAACCAATACCCTAAAGTGAGTGTGCCTTCATCACTGGATTTTATGTTAGCCAGAGTCCGTATTTTGGCCATGTATAGCACCGAGCAAAAACATGCTTTAGACCAAATCATTGAAAATTACGGGAAAGGTTCTGCACAAGAACAAATTGCGGCTCAATATGGGAAAGCTTTACTCCTTTCTCAAGACAAAAAATACGCAGAAGCAGGTAAAATCCTGACAGAGCTATTAGCGAAACAACCCGATAACCCTTGGTTTATCGACAGTATGACAGATGTCGATATTGAACAGCATCAAGTTGCTAGAGCGGTATCCCGCTTACAAAATGCATTGAAAAAAGCACCAAAAAACACCGTATTTATGGTCAACCTAGCTAATGCGCTAATTAACAATCATCAGTATAAAGAAGCGACAACTTTACTGAATAAATACACATTTGATTACCCTGATGACCCAATTGGTTGGGATTTACTGGCAGAGGCATCCGCAAAACAAGGTAAACGTACTGAAGAACTTGCTGCTTACGCAGAAGGGATGGCATTACGAGGTAATTACGACATTGCGATTAATTATCTCAGTGATGCGAGTCGCCAAAGCCGTTTAGGCAGTTACGAGCAACAGCGTTATGACGCTCGCATTGATGCACTTCGAAAACTACAATTACGCGATCAAAATGCAAAACCGTAAGGAATTAAATAATGACGGATTCAATTAAGATTTATCACAACCCACGTTGCTCTAAAAGCCGAGAAACGTTAGCGCTTTTAACAGATAAAGGCATTACGCCAACCGTGATCGAGTATTTAAATACGCCTCCAAGCGTGGCTGAAATCAAAAAACTGCTTGAAATGTTAGGGTTCAAAGATGCTCGTCAATTAATGCGTACCAAAGACGAGTTATATAAAGAATTAAAATTAGCCGATGACTCTTTAACTCAAGCACAACTCATCAAAGCGATGCATGAGAACCCTAAGTTGATTGAACGACCTATCGTTGTGAATGGAGATAAAGCGCGTTTAGGGCGTCCACCTGAGCAAGTGAGTGAAATTTTATAATCGCTATTTTGGCAGCTGTGCAGCTGCCAACTCGCTTAGCCCGCTAAAGTTTTAGAATATCTTTTACGAAAGGGATCGTTAATTTGCGCTGAGCAACGATGGATGCGTGGTCAAGTTTGTTTAAGATATCAAACAAGGTTCCCATTTTTCTATCTAAGCGTTTTAATACGAAACGGCACACATCTTCCGGTAATTCGAAACCACGAATACGAGCGCGTAATTGAAGAGCCCAAATCTTATCTTCATCACTGAGTGGATGCAGTTTATAAATTTGCCCCCAATCAAGGCGAGAGGCTAAATCAGGTAATTTCAGTTCGATTTGCCGAGGTGGCCTATCCCCAGTGATTAATAAACAAGTTCGGCCAATTTCCAAAATACGATTATATAGATTGAAAATCGCCATTTCCCACTCTTCATCACCCGCAATACACTGAATGTTATCAATACAAACGAGTGATAAATGCTCCATCCCGTCTAGTACTTCAGGGACAAAATATGCACGTTTATCTAAAGGGACATAGCCTACTGCGATGCCTTGTTCAGACAGTTCAGCACAAGCTGCATGCAATAAATGGCTTTTTCCACCACCTTCTCGCGACCAATAATAGATATAACTACCGTGTGGTTGATTAATAGCAGACTGAATAGCAGACAGCAACGCCCCATTTTCCCCTGCATAAAAGCTTGCAAAGGTTTCATCATCTGGCAGATATAGTGGTAATGAAAGCTGTGATGGTGTGTTCAGAAGCGCCTCTGGCTGTACAAATCAATTTTCATCTCGCAGTTTACCATAAAAAATACGGATAGATGAATAAGAACGGTGACCAAATGCCGCTCGAACAACCGAACGGCAATAAGGAAAGTCACATGGCTTATTTTTTATTGCTATCAAGCTCTTGCACTTCAGATGTTACAAATTGCTTTTCAGGCCTAACAAACGTAATAAAGCGGAACAATAATGCCATAAAGATCCCGACTATCGTTGCCAACGCCATACCCTTGAGTTCAGCTTGACCTATATGGATAACCGCACCACTGACACCAATAATTAAAATCACTGAGGTTAAAATCAAATTCTGTGGCTTGTTATAATCGACTTTTGAATCAATCAATACGCGAATACCTGATGCACCAATCACCCCGTATAATAAGAGTGAAACCCCGCCCATTACAGGAACCGGCACTAATTGAATAGCCGCGGCTAACTTACCGACACAAGATAATAAAATGGCGATAATTGCAGCGCCACCAATCACCCAAGTACTGTATACCTTGGTAATTGCCATTACCCCAATATTTTCACCATAAGTCGTATTCGGTGTAGAACCAAAAAACCCTGAAATCACTGTAGAGAACCCATTGGCAAACATTGAGCGATGCAAACCTGGTGATTTCATTAAGTCACGTTCAACAATATTCGCAGTGACCACTAAGTGCCCTACGTGCTCAGCAATTACCACTAGAGCCGCAGGTAAAATAGTTAAAATGGCAAACCATTCGAAACGTGGTGTATAAAATGTCGGGATAGCAAACCATGGGGCTTCAATGACAGGGGTGAAATCCACAATACCCATAAAATAGGACAATGCATAACCCGCTAAAAAGCCAATCAAAATCGGGATTATAGATAAAAACCCACGGAAAACGACAGCGCAAAGAATAGTGACCGATAACGTCGTCAAGGAGATAATTAACGTATTTGAATCAACCACTGCACCATCTTTAGGTAAAAGCCCAGCCATACCTGCAGCGGTTTGAGCAAGCTCTAAACCGATCACAGCCACAATTGCTCCCATTGCCGCTGGGGGAAACATCACGTTGATCCACCCTCTTCCCGCAACTTTAACAATCAATGCAACGATACAGAACAACACACCACAAATAATAAAGCCGCCGAGCGCCAGCTCATAACCTAATGGTAATAAAATCAACACAGGGGAAATGAATGCAAAGCTTGAACCTAAATAAGCTGGGATCTGCCCTTTACAAATAAATAGATACAGCAGCGTCCCTATTCCATTAAACAGCAAAATTGTCGCGGGGTTTACACCAAACAGAATGGGTACGATAACGGTTGCGCCAAACATAGCAAACAGATGTTGAAGGCTCAGTGGGATAGTTTGTAATAATGGCGGTCTTTCTTCAACACTGATGGTGCGACGAGTCATGTGACTTTATCCTCTTTTAGCGAAGTGGCTAATCACTGAATAAGCAGTGAGTCTCTACAATTAATCAAAAAAAAGCCGACTTCTCAGTCGGCTTATCATTATTTAGTACCAAATATCTTGTCGCCCGCGTCACCGAGACCCGGAACGATATACCCCTCTTCATTTAAATACTCATCAATTGAAGCGGTGTATAATTCAACATCTGGATGCGCAGCTTCTAACGCTTTTAAACCTTCTGGCGCTGCAACAAGGACTAAGATTTTAATCGAGGTACAACCCGCATTTTTTAACAAATCAATGGTAGCAATCATTGAGCCACCCGTTGCTAACATTGGGTCAACGACTAATGCCATACGTTCTTCAATGTTAGAGGCGAGTTTTTGGAAATAAGGAACAGGCTGAAGGGTTTCTTCATCACGATAAACACCTACCACACTAATACGTGCACTTGGAATACTATCTAATACACCATTCATCATACCAATCCCAGCACGGAGAATGGGTACTACAGTGATTTTCTTACCTTTAATTTGTTCTATTTCTACAGGACCACACCAACCATCGATAGTCACTTTTTCAGTTTCAAGGTCAGCAGTTGCTTCATAAGTCAGTAGGCTACCAACCTCTGAGGCCAGTTCACGAAAGCGTTTAGTGCTTATATCATGATCTCGCATCAGGCCGAGTTTATGTTTAACGAGAGGGTGTTTTACCTCAACGATCTTCATGGGTTTCTCCTACTATTTAAGACGGCGGCGGACAAAAAAATCGCCGGATTATACCTCTTTTAGCTTTGGTTGCCACTAGATAACGCTTGATTTTGGTCAAAACAACAGCGATTAACACAATTTTTTCTAGGATCATACCTTATCTCAGTTAAGTTGAAATTGGCTAAACCGCAAATTTGATTTAAATAAAATCATTTATTATTTTGCTGTACGACTACTTAGCAATCCTCTTTTTTGATCGCGAGTACTAAAAAAAATTTCCAACACAAAGCTATCGCAAACGTTTGCCTAGCCTGTTAGAATAATGTCAATGATGTTATTTTTCTCAAAAATGTAATTGCCTTGGGGGCCGTAGTGACTGATAAAACCTCTCTCAGCTATAAAGATGCCGGTGTTGATATTGATGCGGGTAACGCCTTGGTTGAACGTATTAAAGGTGTCGTAAAAGAAACCCGCCGCCCTGAAGTGATGGGCGGGCTTGGGGGATTCGGTGCATTATGTTCCCTACCGCAAAAATACCGTGAGCCTGTTTTAGTTTCAGGCACTGACGGTGTCGGTACCAAATTACGCCTAGCAATGGATTTAAAACGTCATGACTCTATTGGGATTGACCTTGTCGCTATGTGTGTCAATGATTTGATCGTTCAAGGCGCAGAGCCTCTGTTTTTCCTTGATTATTACGCGACCGGTAAACTGGACGTTGATACCGCTGCGAGTGTGATCACCGGTATCGCTGAAGGCTGTAAACAATCGGGTTGCGCGCTAGTTGGTGGTGAAACCGCAGAAATGCCGGGGATGTACCATGGTGAAGACTACGATGTGGCTGGTTTCTGTGTTGGCGTAGTTGAACGCTCAGAAATCATCGATGGCAGAAAAGTGAGTGCTGGGGATGCTTTAATTGCTTTAGCGTCTAGCGGCCCGCATTCAAATGGCTATTCGTTGGTTCGCAAGATCCTCGAAGTCAGTCAAACCAACCCAGAAGAAACGCAATTAGATGGGAAACCTTTAGCTGACCACTTATTAGAACCAACACGCATTTACGTTAAAAATGTATTAGAGCTGATCGCAAACAGCGATATCCACGCTATTGCCCACATTACGGGTGGTGGTTTCTGGGAAAATATTCCTCGCGTACTGCCTGAAAACACACAAGCAATTATTGACGGTAGCAGCTGGCAATGGCCTGCTGTCTTTAACTGGTTACAGCAAGCTGGTGATGTGAGCACTCACGAAATGTACCGTACCTTCAACTGTGGAGTCGGTATTATTATTGCGCTACCACAACAGGAAGTGGCAAATGCGCTTGCTCTGCTGAACAAACTTGGTGAAAACGCATGGCAAATCGGTACCATTGGCACATTACCCGCGGGTGAAGAGCAGGTTGTGATCCGCTAATGAAAAAAATTGTTGTCCTCATTTCTGGCAGTGGCAGTAATTTGCAATCATTGATTGATAACTGCCACTCAGGGGCAATCGGCGCTCAAATTGTTGCGGTCATTAGCAATCAAGAAAATGCTTATGGCCTTATTCGAGCACAACAGGCTGGGATCCCAGCCTGTTATTTAGATGCGAAACAGTATGCAGACCGCCAAGCCTATGATGCCGCCTTACTCGCATATGTTGACCAGTTTCAGCCCGATTTAGTCGTATTAGCCGGTTTTATGCGCATTTTATCAGCCCAATTCGTCAACCACTTTGCGGGGAAATTACTCAACATCCATCCTTCTTTGTTACCTAAATATCCTGGTTTACACACACACCGTAAAGCATTGGAAAATGGAGATAAAGAACATGGTACATCCGTTCATTTCGTTACTGAAGAACTCGATGGCGGGCCTGTGATTTTACAAGCTAGAGTGCCTATCTTTGAACAAGATAACGAAGACGATATTATCGAGCGGATAAAAACCCAAGAACATGCGATTTATCCATTAGTCGTTGAGTGGTTCATCAGTGGCCGATTAGTGATGGATAACGGTAAGGCTTTGTTAGATGATAATATTTTACCGCAACAAGGTTACGCTAACGAATAATATTCGTGATACGCGAAATCGCATTTTAAGGGTGGATTTCCACCCTTTTTTCGTCGTATTTCACATGGAATAACATAGAACAGTATTGAGTTAAACCGCTTCCCCCTAAGTAAAATGAATTATTTTTCAACAAGGTGATAATCTCTCTGTGCTATGTCATTATTTTATCGTAAATAAATGTTATCCTTAGCTTCGAAGAACAAAACATTTTTCCTAACTAAATAGAGGTATTTTTATGACTACCGGGCAAGTTCATCCGTTTAGGTTGCGCCCACTTGAACGTGAAGATTTAGCTTTCATTCACCAGCTTGATAATAATGCCAGTGTTATGCGTTATTGGTTTGAAGAACCTTACGAAGCTTTTGTTGAGTTAAGCGATCTTTACGATAAACATATTCATGACCAGTCTGAGCGCCGCTTTATTGTCGAGAACGACAGCGAAAAAGTTGGCCTAGTCGAATTGGTCGAGATTGACTATATTCACCGACGCTCTGAATTTCAGATTATCATTGCACCAAGACATCAAGGTCATGGCTATGCGAGTCGCGCTGCAAAATTAGCAATGGACTACGCGTTTTCTGTATTAAACTTATATAAACTTTATCTTATTGTTGATAAAGAAAATGTCAAAGCTATCCATATTTATAATAAACTAGGCTTCCATACTGAAGGCGAACTGATCGACGAGTTTTTTGTCAATGGCCGTTATCACACCGCTATCCGTATGTGTATTTTTCAACAACAATATTTTACGATGAAGCAGCAATCTGCCAATCCAGAAAGTGTTATTAGCCAAGATAAAGCAATTAAACAACACATTTAGCTAACTGACTGGTATCATAGCCATAAAGTAATAAGAGTCTAATACGGAGTTAGAATGTCCCAAGAACGTCTCTATCATGAAAAAGAGTTAAGCTGGCTGTCTTTTAACGAGCGTGTTTTACAAGAAGCAGCCGACAAGCGTAACCCTCTTATTGAACGAATGCGTTTTTTAGGGATTTATTCCAATAATCTAGACGAATTTTATAAAGTCCGCTTCGCCGACGTCAAACGCCGTATTTTAATTAATGAAGAACGCGGTTCGGCAAGCGGTGCTCGCCATTTATTAAAAAAAATTCAATCAAGAGTTGCCAAACAAGAACAAGAATTCGATATTCTCTACAATGACTTACTATTGGAAATGGCGCGTAATCAAATATTCTTGATTAACGAACGGCAAATTTCTCCACGCCAACAGATTTGGTTACGTCAATATTTTCGGCAGAATCTGCGTCAGCATATTACGCCAATATTAATTAATCCTGATACCAATCTCGTTGAATTCCTAAAAGATGACTACACGTATCTTGCTGTTGAAATCATCAATGGTAACCAAATTCAATATGCACTGTTGGAAATTCCTTCCGATAAAGTGCCTCGGTTTGTTAACCTACCGCCTGAAATGCCAAAGCGTCGCAAGTCAATGATTTTAATTGACAATATCCTTCGCTATACACTGGATGAAATTTTCAAAGGCTTCTTTGATTACGATAAGCTCAATGCCTATTCGATGAAAATGACGCGTGATGCGGAGTACGACATCGCAACAGAGATGGAATCGAGCTTACTTGAGATAATGTCATCCACATTAAAACAGCGTTTAACCGCAGAGCCTGTACGTTTTGTCTATCAACGTGATATGCCTGACGAAATGGTTGCTCTTTTACGTGAAAAACTGGGGTTATCCAGTGATGACTCCGTGATTGCCGGCGGTCGCTACCACAATTTTAAAGATTTTATTAACTTCCCGAATGAGGGAAATAAAAATTTATTAAACAAGCCATTACCAAGGCTGCGTCATCGTTGGTTTGATAATTTCCGTAACGGTTTCGATGCCATTCGTGAACGTGATGTGCTGCTGTATTATCCCTACTATACCTTTGAACATACTTTAGAGTTATTGCGACAAGCGTCTTTTGACCCGAATGTCTTGTCGATTAAAATTAATATTTACCGTGTCGCGAAAGACTCTCGCATTATCGACTCTGTCATTCATGCCGCCCATAATGGAAAAAAAGTCACGGTGGTCGTTGAGTTACAAGCACGGTTTGATGAAGCCGCCAATATTCATTGGGCTAAACGGTTAACCGAAGCCGGCGTGCATGTTATTTTCTCCGCGCCAGGGCTTAAAATCCATGCAAAATTATTTATTATTTCACGTATGGAAGAAGGCCAAATCGTTCGCTATGCCCATATTGGTACGGGTAATTTTAACGAAAAAACCGCTCGGCTTTATACCGATTACTCCCTACTCACTGCAAATGAGCTGATCACCAACGAAGTTCGTCGGGTATTTAGCTTTATTGAAAACCCATACCGCCCAGTGACTTTTGATAATTTAATGGTGTCCCCACAAAATACACGGATCCGTTTGATGGCCTTAATTGACCAAGAAATCGAAAATGCGCTCGCTGAGCGCCCCAGTGGCATCACATTAAAAATCAATAACTTAGTCGATAAAGAGTTAATTGACAAACTGTATGATGCCTCCAATGCGGGTGTCAAAATTCGTTTGTTAGTCAGGGGGATGTGCTCTTTAGTGGCAGGTCAAGCTGGCTACAGTGAAAATATTCAAGTAACCAGTATTGTTGACCGCTTCCTTGAGCATGACCGTGTCTATGTTTTCACCAATGCGGGTGACGAAAAAGTCTTTATTTCCTCCGCTGACTGGATGACGCGCAATATTGACTACCGCATTGAAGTTGCCGTTAGCTTAGTTGACCCACATTTAAAACAACGGGTGTTGGATATTTTAGAGCTGCAATTTAGCGATACCGTAAAAGCACGTTATGTTGACAAAGATTTAAGTAATCATTATGTTCCCCGCGGAAATAAACGTAAAATTCAGGCCCAACTTGCTGTGTATGATTATTTAAAATCAATCGAAACACCTGATACAAGAGCTTAAAAATATGCCAATAACCAACGCATCAACACCGAGACCACAAGAAATTGCGGCTATAGATTTAGGCTCAAATAGTTTTCATATGGTCATTGCCCGTATTGTCAACGGTGCATTGCAAGTTCTCACTCGTTTAAAAAAGCGTGTTCACCTCGCTGATGGCCTAAGTGACACGAATGAATTAAGCGAAGAAGCCATGGAGCGTGGGCTTGCCTGCCTCGCGTTGTTTGCCGAACGGTTACAAGGTTTTTCCCCTGAGAACGTGTGTATTGTTGGGACTCACTCATTACGGGTGGCGACTAATGTAAAACAGTTTCTGCAACGCGCTAAAGAAATCATCCCTTACCCGATTGAAATCATTTCAGGCCAAGAAGAAGCTCGCTTGATTTTTATGGGGGTTGAACACACTCAACCCGAAAAAGGCCGTAAATTGGTTCTCGATATCGGTGGTGGTTCAACAGAATTAGTCATTGGTGAAAAATTTGAGCCTCTTTTGATTGAAAGTCGTCGAATGGGCTGTGTGAGTTTTGCCCGTACTTATTTTCCAAATGAAGAAATTACCCCTGAATTTTTTAGTCGCGCTTATCTAGGGGCTTGCTTAAAATTAGAAAGCACCGCAATTTTATTTAAAAAACAAACATGGGACGTCGCAATGGGCGCTTCTGGTACCATCAAAGCCGCCCATGGTGTGATACAAGAATTAGGCTATAAAGACGGCATTATCACTCGGGAACGCCTTATCGAAATCAAGCAAATGGCATTAAAATATAAGTCATTTAGCTCGTTGAATATATTAGGTCTATCTAACGAACGTAAACGCGTATTTGTTCCCGGTTTAGCCATTTTACTTGCTGTATTTGATTCTTTAGAAATTAAAGAGTTACGTTTATCTGACGGCGCATTACGTGAAGGCGTTTTATATGAAATGGAAGGCCGCTTTCGCCACCAAGATATCCGTCAGCGTACTGCATTAAGCCTTGCTGAACATTATAATATCGACAGAGAGCAAGCTAAACGCGTATTAAAAACGATGGAAGAGCTTTATTTCCAGTGGGGGCAACAAAACCCCAAACAGCTCAATCCCCAGCTGGAATCCATTTTAATATGGGCAGTTATGCTCCATGAAGTTGGCTTAAGCATTAATCATAGCGGTATGCACCGCCATTCTGCTTATATATTGCAAAATACCAATTTACCGGGTTTCAACCAAGAACAGCAATTATTACTTGCAACATTAGTGCGTAACCATCGAAGGGCTATCAAGTATGACGATATCCCTAAATTTAACTTATTTAAAAGAAAACAATTTATGCCGCTTATTCAAATTTTGCGGCTAGCCATTTTGCTAAATAATCAACGCCAATCTACAACGATCCCCTCTTCATTACGAATAGAAACGGATGATGGGCACTGGACTCTCTATTTACCATCTGAATATCTCGCGCAAAATGCATTGATGTTATTAGATTTAGAAAAAGAGAGTGGCTATTGGGAAGACGTTCCCGGTTGGTCGTTGACTATTTGCGCAGAAAATGAGTGAGTTGCGGCCATTATTGTAGTGATTTATTCTTATTATTCATCATTGATGACTTTAAGATCACCGCTTATTTGACTCAACTATTTGATATATTATTTAAATAGGCGACAATAATGATAATAAATTTCGTCCGCTCGCAGACGAATTCATAAAAAGCGCTTTTGCGCTGCTATTGCTTTAAGGATTAAAATGTCACAATCTGCTTTCTCAACCGATGCGTTGCCAACAGTCAACCCGCATTCTCAAAAACTGGCGCATATTCGTCAGCAAATCCTGACGCTATTTTTAGATGACGAAGAGTTCGTCCATGCGCTTGTTGAAAATGACCAACACGTCAGTATTGATGACAAAGCAATTAGTGAAAAAATTAGTCTTGTAAAAGAATTGCTACTTGATTTACATACTGCAGATATCGCCGATATCTTAGAAATGCTTCCTTATGATGAGCGTTTAGCATTATGGCGCCTAGTTGATAATAACGAGCGTGGTGAAGTGTTAGTTGAAGCTTCTGTTTCTGTTTGGGATAGCCTAATTAAGGATATGTCTGACAGAGAACTGCTTCGCGCCGTTGCTAATTTGCATGTTGACGAACAAGCTTATATTGCTGAGCATTTACCTCGTGACACCATGCGCCGGCTCCTCACCTATTTAGAGCCTAGCCTACGTAGCCGCATTCGCGAAGTTTTACAATATGCGAAAGATAGCGTCGGCCAAATGATGGATTTTGAATTCGTCACGGTACGCCCAAATGTAACGCTCAAGACCGTTCAACGTTATTTACGTCAACGCGGCAAGATCCCAGAAGCAACCGATAAAATTTTCGTTGTCGATAACAATAATTATCTGCAAGGTGAATTACCACTAACCACTATTTTAACGCAATCCCCTGAAAAGATAGTCGCTGATGTGATGAAAACTGACACTGTCACCTTCTTACCGGATGAAAAAGGGGAAGACGCAGCGAGTGCGTTCGAACGTTATGACTTAATTTCTGCGGCTGTTGTTGATAACAACGGCCTACTAATGGGCCGCCTGACGGTTGAAGATATCGTTGATAACATTAGTGAAGAAAACGATAACAGTATTCGTCGTATGGGGGGGTTAAGCCCTGAAGAAGACGTTTTCGCCCCTGTCGGCCAAGCCGTTAAAACCCGTTGGACATGGCTAGCCATTAACCTATGTACCGCTTTTGTCGCTTCTCGTGTGATTGGCGTTTTTGAAGATACCATTTCCCAATTAGTCGCTTTAGCCACATTAATGCCTATTGTTGCCGGAATTGGCGGTAATACGGGGAATCAAACCATTACCATGATTGTTCGTGCCATTGCCCTGCACCAAATACAAAACAACAGTTTCTCTTTTTTAATGTTAAGGGAGCTTGGCGTCGCCTTTATTAATGGGGTTGTTTGGGGAGGAATAATGGGCGTGGTCACCTATTTCCTATATGGTGATATTGCGATGGGCGCAGTCATGACATTAGCGATGATTTTAAACTTGTTAATGGCCGCGATTATGGGGGTGTTAATCCCTCTCATTATGCTGAAAATGGGCAAAGATCCTGCTATCGGTTCAAGTGTGATGATCACCGCTATCACAGATACAGGCGGTTTCTTTATTTTCCTTGGCTTAGCCACTCTTTTCCTCGTTTAAATTTGCTTTGCACGCGCTTTTTTTTCAGTTGGGCGCGTGCGAATTATAAAACACTCCCGCCAATAACAAAACCCAGCTAAAAAACCAAAATTCCGCAAACAGCCATTTTATTTATCTATTAACTTAATAAATTCATAGTTATTTAGTTTATCTAGATTAATAAAACTAATAATAATAAAAAATAATTAGGTTATATTTGTTTGCGGTAATTCAGTAAGAATTTATTAAATTAAATATAATTAACACTATAACTAGCTAATTTAAATATACGATATTCTGCAAAATTAATATTATTGACATCATATAAGGTTATTTATCATCGCGATAAACTAATAGACCAACAAAAACAAACTAATTGGAATGTTGAGCTTGTTTTTGGGGTTGAGGTTTACAGAATATAGAATTTCCTGCTATAAATATACACATGCAAAAAAGATACTGTGTATTAAACTAAGTTATACCCATCCAACGTTTTATACCTCTTATCTGTGCCAATATAAACATTAGCTCATTAATATGAGCCAATACTTGTTATTTTTAATTTATGTAAATTTAGTATTTCAGGTAGTTAGAAGGAAACTATAATGACACCGCAAACCGCCAGCCAGCCCTCTGCGAGGCCTTTGGGCAAAGAAGACTATAAAACATTAGGTTTATCCTCTTTAGGGGGAACTCTTGAGTTTTATGACTTCGTTATCTTTGTTTTTTACGCAAAAATTATTTCCCAACTATTTTTCCCAGGGGATAACGAATTTCTCGCGCTAATGGCAACACTGGGTCTATTTGCAGCAGGTTACCTTGCTCGCCCTCTTGGTGGCATTATCATGGCTCACTTCGGGGATAAAATTGGCCGCAAGAAAATGTTTACCCTCAGTATTTTCTTAATGGCATTCCCAACATTTGTCATTGGTTTTTTACCAACGTTTGAAACCATTGGTGCTGCAGCGCCATTATTACTGCTGTTAATGCGCATTATGCAAGGTGCCGCGATTGGTGGCGAAATGCCAGGTGCCTGGGTATTTATTGCAGAACATACACCAAAACAACGTTATGGCTTAGGTGTCGGTACACTCACTTCTGGGATCACCGGTGGTATTTTATTAGGCTCTATCGTTGCCATTATTATTGAGCGCTCTTATACCACAACTGAGATCCATGATTTTGCATGGCGTATTCCATTTATTCTTGGTGGTGTTTTTGGGTTTATCTCTGTGTATTTACGTCGTTTTTTACAAGAAACTCCGATATTCAAAGAGCTGGCAGCCAAAAAGGCCTTGTCACAAGAGTTGCCAGTCAAAACCGTCATTAAATCCCATAAACAAGCTTGTATGATCACCGCTGCGCTGACCTGGTCATTATCAACAGCCATCGTTGTCACTATTTTAATGACACCTGACGTCGTGTTAAAAGGGATCTATAACATTGACCGTAATATTGCATTGCAAGCCAACTGCGCAGCAACTTTAACCTTAACATTAGGCTGTATCTTCTGGGGTTGGTTAGGCGATAAAACCGGCACACGTACATCAATGACGTTATCGTGGGGCGGATTAGCCGTAACCGCAATTTATTTCTATTCGTCATTATCCTCTGATATCGCTGCAAGTATGTTGATTTTTAACTATGCATTAATGGGCTTCTTTGTTGGTGCGATTGCAACCACACCGATTATCAGTACACGCGCATTCCCACCTGAAATTCGCTATTCTGGCCTGTCATTCGCTTACAATGTGGCTTATGCAATTTTTGGTGGTTTAACACCAATATTGACTGGTGCTTGGTTGCAGCAGTCTCACATGGCACCGGCTTATTATGTCGCTGGCGTCTCATTATTAGCCGTTGCCGTAGCCTTTATCCCATTATCTTGGAAGGGTTGGACAGTCAATTCTGAGTCTTCAAGCGAAAAATCTGCAGTCCTAAACGCTTCTAGTCTGTAAAATCTATTGCACCCTATTAA
This sequence comes from Providencia sp. PROV032, assembly GCF_028484875.1. Taxonomy (NCBI): domain Bacteria; kingdom Pseudomonadati; phylum Pseudomonadota; class Gammaproteobacteria; order Enterobacterales; family Morganellaceae; genus Providencia; species Providencia sp. PROV032. Next base: position 206,793 of record NZ_JAMPSX010000010.1, on the reverse strand, counting down.
TTAGGGTGCAAACCTTATTTCAGGAAAGCAGTTAATTTCCCCTCCCCCGCTTTTACAAGCATAGAAGTCGATAAGTACAAAAATTGACACTTATTCATATTTCCTCCATTTTTCTTTGTACCTATCACGTTAAACTACTAATATGTCTAACTGACTCTTTTTTGTTAGTTTTTTATTATACTGTCTAATGGATCTCATCCACTTTTTTGAGTTAAGCGAATTACCCAAAATGAATAAACAAAAACAACGCAAACCTTTTATTCGCTCTGCCATTTTTATTGCCATTATTGCGGCAGCTGGCGCCTCTTGGTATTTTTATCATCAAGAAAAACAATCAGATACACAATCTACTAATGCTGTAGCAAAACCAAATTCACAACGAAGCGCGATGGGCCGCCCACCGCGTGTTTTAGCCCCTGTGCAGTTTGCCGTGGCTGAGCAAAAAGTGGTTCCACGCTTTTTATCGGGTTTAGGCACAGTACAAGCTGCAAATGTTGTCACCGTAACCAGCCGTGTTGAAGGCCAGTTAATGCAGTTGTATTTTACTGAAGGGCAACACGTTAATAAGGGCGATTTATTGGCACAGATTGACCCCCGCCCATTTGAAGTTCAGCTATCACAAGCGGAAGGCCAACTAGCTAAAGACAAAGCAACATTAGCGAATGCGCAATTAGATTTAGTTCGTTATCAAAAACTTGCTGGCACGAAAGTGATTTCGCAACAAGAGCTAGATAACCAAAAAGCGGCGGTCTTACAGGCGCAAGGCAGTATTAAAGTCGACCAAGCAGCCGTCGACAACGCCAAACTGCAGCTAACCTACAGTAAAATTACCGCCCCCATTTCAGGGCGTGTTGGTTTAAAACAAGTGGATGTCGGAAACTTTATCTCTGCGGGGACCTCAACCCCTCTTGTTGTTATCACGCAAACTCAGCCTGCAGATGTCCTTTTTGCGTTACCTGAAGGCGATATTCCTGCGATCCAGCAGGCCCAATCCTCCGGTGAGAAAGTGTTGATTGAAGCTTGGGACAGAAACAATATCGCACTTATCGCAAGTGGTGAGCTACTCAGTACGGATAACCAAATTGATGCGGCAACAGGCACGCTTAAAATAAAAGCGCGCTTTACTAACGAAGAAGAAAAACTTTTTCCAAATCAATTTGTTAACGTAAAAATGCAAGTTGAAACGCTGCAAAATGCCGTCGTGATCCCAACCGCTGCCCTGCAAATGGGCAATGAAGGCCATTATGTCTGGATATTGAGTGATGATAATAAAGTCAGCAAACACAATGTCACTGTGGGTATGCAAGACAGCCAACAAGTGGTTATTGAAAGCGGACTTGCTGCAAATACCAAAGTCATCACCGATGGTGTTGATAAACTCACGGATGGCACAACGGTTGAAGTCGTTACCCCTGAAAGCATTGCCAAAAAAGAGTCCCGCAAAGGTAAACCGAATAGCGCGGAGAAAGCGTAATGCAGCCTGAAATGTTAAAAGGCGGTGGGCCTTCTCGTTTATTTATTTTGCGCCCTGTTGCTACCACATTATTCATGGTGGCTATATTACTTGCAGGGATCATCGGCTATCGCTTCTTACCTGTTTCAGCCCTGCCCGAAGTCGATTACCCGACGATCCAAGTTGTTACCCTTTACCCAGGAGCCAGCCCTGATGTGATGACCTCTGCAGTGACTGCCCCATTGGAAACCCAGTTTGGGCAAATGTCAGGTCTTAAACAGATGTCATCGCAAAGCTCAGGAGGAGCATCAGTTATCACGTTGATGTTCCAATTAACGTTACCTTTAGAGGTCGCGGAACAGGAAGTTCAAGCCGCGATTAATTCCGCCAGTAGCTTACTCCCTTCTGACTTACCCTATCCTCCTATTTATAATAAGGTTAACCCTGCTGACCCGCCTGTTCTCACCTTAGCGGTTACCTCTGATGCGATGCCGTTAACGCAAGTGCAGGATATTATTGAAACGCGAATTGCCCAAAAAATATCCCAAGTTAATGGGGTGGGCTTAGTCACCTTAGCGGGCGGCCAGCGCCCTGCTGTTCGCGTGAATATCAACCCGCAAGCCATGGCAGCCAAAGGATTAGATAGCGAAACGATCCGCCTTGCCATTAACAATGCGAACGTCAACTCCGCAAAAGGGAGTTTCGATGGCCCAACGCGGGCGGTAACGCTGTCTGCTAACGACCAAATGAAATCACTTGACGACTATCGTCAACTTATTGTGGCCTTCCAAAATGGGGCACCAGTGCGTTTGGGCGATATTGCAACGATTGCACAAGGGGCTGAAAATGCCTATTTAGGGGCATGGGCTAATAATGAACAAGCGATCGTGATCAATGTTCAACGACAGCCCGGTGCTAACGTCATTGAAACCACTGATACCATTCGTTCCCTGCTGCCTGAACTGATTGAAAGTTTACCTAAATCGGTTAATGTCGATATTTTAACCGATAGAACCAGTACCATTCGTGCTTCCGTTAATGATGTACAATTTGAGTTAATGTTAGCTATCGCCCTCGTGGTGATGGTAATTTATTTGTTTTTACGCAATGGAATTGCCACTTTGATACCGGGCATTGCCGTACCCCTATCGCTCGTTGGTACCTTTGCTGTGATGTATTTTTGCGGTTTTTCTGTCAATAACCTCACCCTAATGGCTTTAACCATCGCCACCGGTTTTGTGGTCGATGACGCGATAGTGGTGATTGAAAATATTTCCCGCTACTTAGAACAAGGCGATAAACCTCTGGTCGCTGCACTCAAAGGGGCGGGTGAAATCGGGTTTACCATTATCTCCCTTACATTTTCCTTGGTTGCGGTGTTAATCCCGCTGTTATTTATGGGGGATATTGTCGGTCGGTTATTCCGTGAATTTGCCATTACCTTGGCTGTGGCGATTTTGATCTCCGCGGTCGTCTCTTTGACGTTAACGCCAATGATGTGCGCGCGTTTATTAAAACCGGAATCACAACATAAGCATAATCGTTTCGAGTTAGCGTGCGAGCGTTTCTTTGACCGTATGGTTGCTGGATACGCAATTTGGTTAAAACGTATTCTCAACCACCAATGGTTAACGCTTTCAGTGGCGCTAGGCACCATGGTACTGACTGTCTTGCTGTATATGTGGATCCCAAAAGGGTTTTTCCCATTACAAGATAGTGGAATTATTCAAGGCTCAATTGAAAGCCGTCAATCCATTTCTTTTGATGCAATGGCGCAAAAGCAGCAAGAAGTCGCATCAAAACTATTAGCCGATCCCGCGGTCGACAATGTCACCACCTATGTGGGAGTTGATGGCAGCAACCCAACATTAAACAATGCACGCTTACAAATTACCTTAAAACCCCTTGATGAGCGTGAAGACAGGGTTGTGGCGATTATTGACCGTCTACAACAATCCGTGGATAACATTGCAGGGGTGAATTTATATCTGCAACCCATGCAAGATCTCACTATCGATACGCAAGTGGCACGAACGCAGTATCAATTCACTTTACAAGCCGGTTCATTAGAGGAATTAACCACTTGGGTTCCACGCTTGTTAGACGCCCTAGACCAACAACCTGAACTCACTGATGTCAGTAGTGATTGGCAAAATAAAGGGTTAGTTGCTTATGTGAATGTGAACCGCGATACAGCAAGCCGTTTTGGTATCACGATGTCAGCCATTGATAACGCTTTATATAATGCATTTGGGCAGCGAATGATTTCGACTATCTATACGCAGTCAAATCAATATCGAGTGATATTAGAACATGACACACAAACCCGTGATGGTATGGATGCGCTGAATGATATCCGCCTAAAAGGGACTGATGGTGCCATTGTCCCATTGAGCACCTTAGTGAACATTCGAGAAGGTAATGGGCCATTAGCCATTAATCACCTCGACCAATTTCCCGCAGTGACCTTTTCGTTTAATGTGGCGGATGGCGCTTCGCTTGAGTCTGCCGTCAATGCCGTGAAATTGGCCGAATCACAAATTGCTATGCCAAAATCCATTACCACGCAATTCCAAGGGGCGACTTTGGCCTTTGAAGCTGCGTTAAGCAGTACTATCTGGCTAATTGCAGCTGCAATTGTGGCAATGTATATCGTATTGGGCATTTTATATGAGAGTTTCATTCACCCGATTACTATTTTGTCTACCCTACCGACAGCCGGGGTTGGTGCACTACTCGCTTTAATGATGGCCGGGAAAGACCTTGATGTTATTGCGGTCATCGGCATCATCTTACTAATTGGTATCGTGAAAAAGAATGCCATTATGATGATTGACTTTGCCCTTGCGGCAGAGCGTGAACAGGGAATGTCCCCTTATGATGCCATCTACCAAGCATGCTTGCTGCGTTTTCGCCCAATTTTAATGACCACTATGGCCGCCTTACTGGGTGCCTTGCCATTAATGTTAAGTACCGGTGTCGGTGCAGAATTACGTCAACCGTTAGGTATTTGTATGGTTGGCGGCTTAATTATGAGCCAAATCCTTACCCTATTTACCACACCAGTGATTTATTTATTGTTCGACCGCCTTTCTCATTACTTTAAAGACCGTCGCCAAGCGAAGAAGGCACAGGTGTCATAATGAAGCGCTTCTTTGCTCTATTTATTAGCCGCCCGGTAGCGACCACGCTTATCAGCGTTGCGATTACCTTGTGTGGTGCCTTGAGTTTTTTGTTTTTACCGGTTTCTCCGTTGCCTCAAGTAGATTACCCTGTGATCAACGTGACAGCGTCACTTCCTGGCGCATCACCCGAAACCATGGCGTCCTCGGTTGCGACGCCACTTGAACGCTCTTTAGGCAGTATTGCGGGGATCAGCGAAATGACCTCAAGCAGTGCGCTTGGGCGAACCACTATTACCCTTGAGTTTAATCTCGACAAAGACATTAATAACGCGGCACGTGAAGTGCAAGCCGCGATTAATGCTGCACAAAACTTATTGCCCAGCGGTATGCCAAGCCGTCCACGTTATTACAAGTCAAACCCGTCTGATGCGCCAATTATGATCTTAACCATGACCTCAGATACTATGGGTACTGGCGAAATTTATGATATAGCGTCGACGCGTTTAGCCCAACGAATTGCGCAGATTGAGGGGGTTAGTGAAGTTTCAGTCGGGGGAGGTTCGCTCCCTGCAGTTCGGGTTGAACTCAACCCAACCGCCCTATTTAATCAAGGGGTTTCCCTTGATGCGGTTCGCTCAGCCATTAGTAGTGCTAATGTTCGCCAACCACAAGGCTACATCAATGATGACGAAAAACGTTATCAGGTGCAGACCAATGATGAGTTAAAAAAAGCCGCCGATTATCGGCCGATTATTGTTCATTATAGCCAAGGCAATGCTGTAAAGCTCAGCGATGTCGCCAATGTAAAAGATTCCATTGAAAACGTACGCGCTGCCGGTATGGCAGACGGTAAACCGGCTATTTTGATTGTTATTCGCCGCGAGGCGGGTGCCAATATCATTGAAACAGTGAATCGAATTCGTGATGAATTACCTGAATTCAATGACATGATCCCAGCCGCCATTGAGCTAAAAGTGGCACAAGACCGGACACCGACCATCCGCGCATCTTTAGCTGAAGTGGAACGCGCCTTGCTGATTGCCGTTGCTTTGGTGATCCTCGTAGTGCTGCTGTTCTTGCGTTCAGGTCGCGCGACGTTGATCCCTGCAATTGCCGTCCCCGTTTCATTGATTGGAACTTTTACTGCCATGTATTTATGTGGCTTTAGTTTAAATAACTTGTCATTGATGGCATTAACAGTTGCAACAGGCTTTGTGGTCGATGATGCGATTGTCGTATTAGAAAATATCTCGCGCCACATTGAAAATGGCACAAGACCGTTTATTGCTGCAGTGAGAGGCGTTCATGAAGTCGGCTTTACCGTCGTTTCCATGAGTATTTCCTTAGTAGCTGTTTTTATTCCGCTACTGCTTATGGATGGGCTCGTCGGTCGCTTATTTCGTGAGTTTGCCATTACCCTTGCAACCGCTATCGGTATTTCGTTGGTGATTTCGCTAACGCTCACCCCCATGATGTGTGCTTATTTACTGAAGAAACGCCCTCACAACGTCAAAGCCAAGCATCGCGGGTTTGGCCGTGTGTTATTGCGCTTGCAAGAAAGTTATGGCGTCGCTTTAAATTGGGTACTTGGACATCGTCGTAGTGTTCTCGCGGTGCTATTTGCCACAATCGGCTTAAACGTTTACCTGTATGTCACCGTTCCGAAAACCTTCTTCCCTGAACAAGATACCGGCCGAGTACTAGGCTTTGTTCGCGCAGACCAAAGTATTTCATTCCAGTCGATGAAAGAAAAAATGACCCGTTTTATGCAGCAAGTTAAAGCCGACCCAGCAACAGATAATGTCACCGGTTTTACGGGCGGTAGTCGTGTGAATAGTGGTTTTATGTATATCTCATTAAAGCCACTGAGTGAACGCACGGAAAGCTCAGCTGAAGTCATTAATCGATTACGCATGAAGTTAGCCAATGAACCGGGGGCTAACCTGTTTATGATGCCAGTGCAAGATATTCGCGTTGGTGGTCGACAAGCCAATGCCAGCTACCAGTTTACCCTGCTTGCGGATGAACTTTCTGCATTACGTGATTGGGAACCTGCTATTCGTAAAGCTCTCGGTGAGTTACCACAGCTGACCGATGTGAACTCCGATAAGGAAGACAAAGGCGCAGAAATGGCGATCACCTACGACAGGGACTTAATGGCCCAGCTAGGTATCGATGTTCGTGAAGCCAACAGCTTGCTCAACAATGCATTTGGTCAGCGCCAAGTTTCCACTATTTATGAAGCAATGAACCAATATAAAGTGGTGATGGAAGTTGCGCCTGAATATACACAAGATGTTAGCTCTCTCGACAAGATGTTTGTTATCAATAAAGCAGGTGAAGCAATCCCACTGTCGTATTTTGCGCGTTGGCAGCCGGCGAATGCCCCATTAAGCGTGAATCACCAAGGGCTATCAGCGTCATCCACTATCGCATTTAATGTCGCAGATGGTTATACCTTAAATGATGCCATTGTCGAAATTGAAAAAACCATGACCGCACTTGGCGTACCATCGACGGTAAGAGGCTCTTTTGCAGGAACGGCACAGATATTCCAAGAAACTTTGCAGTCACAATTATTTTTAATCTTAGCCGCTATCGTGACCGTTTATTTGGTACTGGGTATATTATATGAAAGTTATATTCACCCACTGACTATTTTATCAACCCTTCCCTCTGCAGGTGTCGGTGCATTATTAGCCCTTGAATTATTCGACACTCCATTTAGTTTAATCGCCTTAATTGGCATCATGCTATTAATTGGGATCGTCAAGAAGAACGCCATTATTATGGTGGATTTCGCCATTCAAGCACAAAGAACGGCGGGTCTAACGGCCCATGACGCCATTTTCCGTGCCTGTTTATTACGTTTTCGTCCTATTGTCATGACGACACTCGCTGCCATTTTTGGTGCGCTACCGTTAATGCTAGGTAGCGGAGATGGTGCAGAACTACGGCAACCCCTAGGGATCACGATTGTCGGTGGCTTAATAATGAGCCAATTACTGACCTTATTTACCACGCCTGTTGTGTATTTAAGTTTTGATAGCTTGAGACAACGTTGGCAGCGAAAAAAATCACTGACGCAGAAAATCGTGGAGAATAACCATGAAGCTTAGGTTGAATAGTGTTAGTACTCGGCTTTTTTTAGCTATTTTTGCAACATGCTTATTGCTAGTACTGATTATGCACCAAGGCGTACGCATGAGCTTTCAACACGGCTTTATTGATTATATAAAAGAAAATGACCAGCAGCGTGTAGAACTGGTTTCTTCCGCCCTTGCGGAACAATATGAAGAAATGGGCAATTGGCGGTTTTTGATTGGTAATGAACGCATTTTTTTTCGTATTTTGCGCTCGGTAGAGCATCAACAACACCGCGGTCCTATGCGCCAGCGTTGGCGAACAACTTTTTGGGTTTATGATACACAGAACAGGCTCATTTTCGGGCAAGATACACCTTTACCTAGCAAAGTACTCCGTGAACCTATTATTACCAACAAGGGAGATACCGTCGGTTGGCTTGTTGCCAGCTATGAAACGGGCATTAGCAGCGCCCTTGACCGCCGTTTTGATACCAAACAGATGTACACCAGTTGGATCATCGCTGGGCTGTCTTTATTTGTGGCCCTTATTGCCACATTATTTCTTGCTCGTAGCTTTTTAAGACCCATCAAGCGTTTGCTCGAAGGAACAAATCAGCTCGCTAATGGTGATTTCACTACACGGGTTCCTGAGTCTGGCCGCGATGAACTTGGGCAACTGGCTAAAGATTTTAACCATCTGGCCTCGACCCTCGAAAAAAACGAACAAATGCGGCGTGATTATATGGCGGATATTTCCCATGAGCTCCGCACCCCATTGTCAGTTTTACGCGGTGAGTTAGAAGCGGTGCAAGATGGTGTTCGCCAAGCCACGCCCGAAACAATTAATTCCCTACTCAATGAAACCCAAACTTTAATTAAGCTGGTTAATGACCTCCACCAGCTCTCGTTATCGGATAGAGGCTCATTGGTCTATCGTATGCAACTTACCGATATCATTCCTTTAATTGAAATGGCAATAGGCCAAGCTCGCTGGCGGTTAGAAGACCAACAACTTTCGGTTGAACGAAAATTTATTGCACAAGGCAACGTGTTTGCAGACCCTGACCGCATCACCCAGTTGTTCTATAATTTGATGGAAAACAGCTTACGCTATACGGATCCTCGGGGTAAAATTGACGTTCAAGTCACACAAGACCAAAACCAGCTCAATATCATTTGGCAAGATAGCGCCCCAGGGCTTACTGCTGAACAATGCCAACATTTATTTGAACGTTTTTACCGCGCTGAAGGCTCTCGTAATCGCGCCAGTGGTGGTTCCGGTTTAGGCCTGGCCATTTGCTATAATATTGTTGAGGCTCACCATGGTACAATTTCTGCGGCACCGTCATCATTAGGTGGTGTCAAAATTACCATTAATTTACCGATTCAATTAAAAGATAAAGGGTTATGATCATGGCTGAACAGAGTAATACCCCTATTTTGGTTGTGGAAGATGAACCCAAATTAGGCCAACTGCTGTTTGACTATTTACACGCTGCAAACTATCAACCCGCATTAATTGCGCGTGGTGATGAAGTCATCGATTATGTTAAGCAGCATCAACCTGCACTTATTTTATTAGATTTAATGTTGCCCGGTATGGACGGCATATCCGTATGCCGTGAATTGCGAAAATTTAGTGATGTTCCCATTATTATGGTGACCGCAAAAACAGAAGAAATTGATCGTTTGCTAGGGTTAGAAATTGGGGCTGATGACTATATTTGTAAACCCTTTAGCCCGCGAGAAGTTGTGGCTCGTGTCAAAACCATTTTACGTCGTTGCCAGCCAAATATGGCGACGTACAACAGCCAAACGAATAATGATAATCAAACCAAACTGATTATTGATGAAAATGCCTTTCAAGTACGCTATGGCTCACAGTTACTTGAACTGACACCCGCTGAATTTCGGTTACTCAAATTTATGTCTGATAATGCGGGTATGGTATTTTCTCGTGATCAGCTACTGGATATCTTATATGACGACCACCGAGTAGTCACTGATCGTACCATTGATAGCCACGTCAAAAATTTACGCCGTAAATTGGAATCTCTCGATAACGAAAAAACCTTTATTCGCTCAATTTATGGCCTTGGCTACCGTTGGGATGAATATTAATCAACCAATAGACATACTGTTCTTGTGGGATATTTGGTTTTTTTATCAAATAGGAGTAAAATCCTCATCCTTTAAAAATACTCTCTCCTAAGAGTGAGTGCTGACTTGATATCAGATAGAGAATAACCATGTTTACACCAGAGCTTTTGTCCCCTGCCGGTTCTTTAAAGAATATGCGCTACGCCTTTGCGTATGGCGCAGATGCCGTTTATGCAGGCCAACCTCGTTACAGCCTACGCGTACGCAATAACGAATTTAATCACGAAAACTTAGCTAAAGGCATTCAAGAAGCCCATGAGCTGGGTAAAAAGTTTTATGTGGTCGTGAATATTGCGCCCCATAATGCGAAATTAAAAACCTTCATTCGTGATTTAACCCCTGTCATTGAAATGGGTCCAGATGCACTGATTATGTCAGATCCTGGCCTTATTATGATGGTTCGTGAAGCGTTTCCTGAGATGGATATTCATTTATCTGTACAGGCGAATGCTGTTAACTGGGCGTCGGTGAAGTTCTGGAAACAGATGGGCTTAACACGGGTGATTTTATCCCGCGAATTATCCCTTGAAGAAATTGCTGAAATTCGCCAACACGTGCCTGAAATTGAGCTTGAAGTATTTGTTCACGGAGCGCTGTGCATGGCCTATTCTGGCCGCTGCTTGCTGTCAGGGTACATCAATAAACGTGACCCAAACCAAGGGACGTGCACCAATGCTTGCCGCTGGGAATACAACGTACAAGAAGGTAAAGAAGACGATGTCGGTAACATTGTTCATGTTCATGAACCTATCCCAGTCCAAAATGTCGCGCCAACCTTAGGTGCAGGTACGCCAACAGATAAAGTCTTTATGATAGAAGAAGCCAAACGTCCGGGCGAATATATGACCGCCTTTGAAGATGAACACGGCACGTATATCATGAATTCGAAGGATTTGCGCGCAATTGAGCACGTTGAAAACCTAACAAAAATGGGCGTTCACTCATTAAAAATTGAAGGCCGTACAAAATCATTTTATTACTGTGCTCGTACAGCACAAGTCTATCGGCGTGCAATTGATGATGCAGTTGCAGGAAAACCCTTTGACCCAACGTTGCTATCCACCTTAGAAGGGTTAGCACACCGCGGTTATACTGAAGGTTTCTTACGTCGTCACACCCATGATGCCTACCAAACTTATGAATATGGTTATTCTGTTTCTGAAACGCAACAATTTGTGGGTGAATTCACAGGTAAACGTATTGATGGTATGGCTGAAGTTGATGTAAAAAATAAATTTAGTGTCGGTGATAGCCTAGAAATGATGACCCCAGCAGGGAATATCGTCTTTACCTTAGACGCTTTAGTAAACCGCAAAGGTGAAGCAATTGATGTTGCACCAGGTAACGGCCATGTGGTTTACCTCCCTATCCCTGAAGATGTCGATGTTAATTTTGGCTTGTTGATCCGTAACCTAGCAGGCACAACGACCCGAGCACCTCACCAAACTCAGGCAGAAAAGCAAATTGTAGGCTAACCGCCACTCCCTGTTTTTTAAATAGTTTGTTCGCTAAAAGCCAAAATCTCATCGTTTAACGTTTTGATATTTTGGCTTTTTTTTATCTATAATATGATATTATTTTACTTTATATGCTTTTTCTTATATGAGAATCATTCGCGTTATTGACATTTACATTAAAAAGTGCGCTGAATATCCAATTTTATGCAACAGATCACATCAATTGGCTATTCAATATCGTATAGTCACTATCGAAAACGAAGAACTAGAAAGTCATAAAATAAGACTAGGAACCACCTCCTTGGCTGGCTCAATCTCCCTTGAGCTAGCCATTTCTTTTATCTGCAATTTTTATTTCATTTCTCTTGTTAACGCTATTACTGTAAAAAATCTAAAATAAGCTCATCAATATCTTATAAATCCATTTATACTCATTTTAACGAATATTTGACATATGTTAAACCGAATGGATGGGTATATATGAATCAATATCAGTCAGCCATGATTATCCTTAATGGTAAGCAAGCCAATCACGCTGAGCTGCGAAAGGCCATTACTCACTTACGTAATGAAGGCCATCAAATTCAAGTCCGTATTCCGTGGGAACTGAATGACACGTATTATTTTATTTCTCAGGCGATAAAAAACGGTGTTGATACTATCATTGCCGCAGGCGGTGACGGCACAGTGAATGCGGTTGCCAGTACTCTGATGAAGTTCCCGAGTGACTCTCGCCCTATTTTAGGCATTCTTCCTATGGGTACAGCAAATGATTTTGCCACCAGCGCGAATATTCCTATGGATATTGAAGCCGCCTTAGCACTTTCATTAAAAGGTAAAGCCATCCCCATTGATATTGCGCAAGTCAATAAGCAATATTATTTTCTCAATATGGCAACGGGTGGCTTTGGGACGCGTATTACCACCGAAACGCCTGAAGCATTGAAATCAGCATTAGGCGGAGCTGCTTACGTGATAAATGGCTTACTGCGCCCTGATACGCTGAAAACGGATATTTGCCGTATTGAGGGTGAAAACTTTAGTTGGGAAGGTGAAACGTTGGTCATCGCAGTCGGAAACGGCCGCCAGGCGGGCGGAGGGCAGCAACTAACACCGCAAGCACTGATTAATGACGGCGCATTGAATTTACTGATCATTCCGTCAAGAGATGTCATACCCGCGTTTTTATCGAATTTGTTTTCAACCGATAAAAACGAACACTTAGTTGAAAAAAACTTGTCATGGGTAAAAATCTCATCCCCTCACGATATGATCTTAAACCTTGATGGTGAGCCATTATCGGGAGATACCTTTACGTTCGCAGTGCAGCCGAATGCTATTCAGTGTCGGTTACCACCTCAATGTAACTTATTAGCTTAAAATATAGCGAGAAAGCCCTAGTATTCGGGCTTTCAATCATTACAGACTACCACCATGCATGGAAGTGATGGACCGGGCCAATCCCCTTCCCGACTTCTAAACTGTCCGCTTGCTCTAACGCAGCTTGTAAATAGGCTTTAGCCTGCGTAACCGCTTCTTGCCAATCAGTGCAACGAGGACGCAATGCAGCCAGAGCCGCCGACAAAGTACATCCAGTACCATGGGTATTTTTAGTATTTACACGAATAGAGGTAAAGCGCCATTCACCCTCTGGTGTGATTAACCAATCCGGGCTTTCCACATCATTTAGGTGCCCGCCTTTCATCAATACCGCTTGGCAACCTTTTTCCAGTAATTTATACCCCTGAGTCAACATTTGGCTTTCTGTTTGTGCAACTTTTTCGTCTAGCAATACCGCAGCTTCAGGGAGGTTCGGTGTAATAATCGAAACAAGAGGTAATAATTGTTGGCGTAGTGCATCAACGGCATCCGGTAATAATAACGGGTCGCCACTTTTAGCCACCATTACAGTATCCAATACCACATACGGAATTGGATATTGTTTCAGCGCATTCGCCACAACAGTGATATTACTTTGGTTGAATAACATGCCGATTTTTGCGCTATCAATTCGCACATCACTGAGGACTGAGTCTAATTGTGCCGCCACAAATTCAGGGGGTAAGTCTTGGACAGATTGCACGCCTTGAGTATTTTGAGCCACCAATGCCGTCATCACGCTCGTACCATAAGCCTCTAATGCAGAGAAAGTTTTTAAATCCGCCTGAATACCCGCCCCACCCGATGGGTCTGTTCCGGCGATGGTTAACGCATTGATCCTCATGAGTGACTCCCCTTTTCGGCTAAAACAATAGAATAGATTGATAAGCGAGGTTTACTGAAATCATTTTAAATCAAACAATAAAACCGCCTTGATTGTCTCATAACATTTAACAAATGCCAGCGGTTAGTGAATGAATTTTAATGACTTAGATAAAAAGAGGGAATATCTCACAAAGGAAAAATCAGCATGGCTTATAAGTACACATTAGGCAAATGAATATTACCCACGCCTAGCGATTGTAACTGTTGAGCAAATGCCTCTACTTCCGTTTGGGTTGCCGCAGGCCAGTTAACCGCTTCATTTTTTACGCCATGTTGCTGAAATGCATTAACTTTTATTCGTGTATTTGCAGGTAGTTGATTTAAGAAATCAGCAAGTTTATCAATATGTTCTAGGTAATCCGTTTGCTGAGGAATATATAATAAACGCAATTCATACAATTTCCCCGCTTGAGCCAGAAATTGAATTGATTGAAATACACGTTGGTTATCTTTCCCAGTTAATCTTAAGGCACACTCATCACCCCATGATTTCAAGTCAATCATTACGCCATCAGTATACTCAATCACTTTATTCCACCCTGCAGAAGCAAGGTGCCCATTACTGTCAATAAAACAGGTTAAATGCTTGAGTTCCGGTGCCGCTTTAATCGCTTTAAACAGTTCAATAATAAAGGGTAATTGTGTTGTTGCCTCTCCGCCACTGACGGTTACACCATTCAGAAAAGCAACATTTTTCTTTAAATCATTGACGGCATCATTAACACTTAATGATACGGTCATCGGGCTTGAATTCTTAGTGCACGTTTGTAAACAGGTATCGCAGAGCTGGCAAGCATCGCTATCCCATATCACCTTGCCGTCAACAAACGATAACCCATTGTGAGGACAGGTTAAAACACAGTCCCCACAATGGTCACAGAGCGCCATGGTATATGGATTATGGCAATTCAGACAACGTAAATTGCAACCTTGCAAAAAGATAACATGTCGATTACCCGGCCCATCTACGCAGGAAAAAGGAATAACCTTATTCAGTGTAGCGCATCGATTGCTCATTGCTGATGACTCGCTGCTGACGGGCTGTAATTTTACAGTTCTTAGTTGCTTCTTCCCCCAACCAGGTTGTGTTGCTTCTAGAACCTTGCTCTTTATATTTCTCTATATCTGATAAACGTACCATATAGCCCGTAACACGGACTAAATCATTACTAGCCACATTTGCGGTAAATTCACGCATTCCACAATTAAATGCGCCTTTACACAGTTGCATTAGGGCCTGCGGGTTCTGCTTAATCGTTTCATCGATGGTTAAAATGTCACTGATCCCAGACAAATAGTGTTTATGATGCGGCGCTACTGCTTGAATGTGCGATACCGGATCGGGCTCTTCACCGTATGGAATACGAGCCCCCGGTGTCGTCCCGATATCCGAGCTGATCCCTGATTGAGCATGGAGCATCGCACGGCCTTTATAACCATATTTAACGGGGGTCATTTCAACAAAATTAGCGAGTTGCTCGCTGATTTGATAAGACAATGGCAAGGCAGGCGAATTTGCCTGATACTGGCCTTTCACCCCGTCTTTTTCCATCAGGAGATTCACAGCTTCTGCTAAACCGTATATACCAAACATAGGCGCAAAACGTTCAGGCTCAATTAACCCTTCTTGTACTAAAAAACTGGTTTGGAAGAAATTAGACTCCTCAAATAAAAATGCGCTACGTGTTTCAATGAGTTCCATTTGTAACTCACAATATTTTTTCAATTGCACATTTAGAAAATCAGCTGAATTTTGACTGCGTAGCGCAACTTCACGTAAATTAATACGAACTAAAGTACTTCCCCCACCTGCAACGGGTAACGCATTATAACAACTGACAATACCGTAACCTTGTTCATCAAATGCCGCACGATGAATGATATCATTTGCAATATGCGGTTTACTGCATTCACAAATGCTTTCAATCGCTTGTAAGAAAAGTGACTCCGGTGTGCACTGTGGATGATAAACAAATGTCAGATTAGGTGCGACTTGTTTCAGTTCCGCATCAATGCGTAAAATCAAGCGGCAAATAACGTTGTCATCCGGCCCAATATTGGCATGCATAAAAGCATCCGGCAGTGTTCGGTCTAGCTGTATCCAGAACCTTTTTAGCTTTGGATACAGCTGTTCTTCTGTCAACTCCCCCACATATGGCATGAGAAGTTTATCTAAATACCCTAAAAATACGGGGAAATTGGTTACCGACGGCACGTGATGATACAAAATCATCAGATGATTAAGGGCGTCATCAAAATCCTCAGCTGGGGCTAATTCTAAGTATTCTGAGCCTTGTTTGAGGTATTTTACGTAGTCAGGCAATACATAACGTGGCTTATACGGCGCATTTCCTTCATACATATCACAAATAACACGTTCATTTAACGCATCCGCTAGGGATTGGCTCATCGCAAGATATGGAATATGACTATCTGCCTCCGCCGCTAGAAAATTGGCTTTTTGTTTTGGTGATAATATTTTGTCAGTGGCGATAGCCAAGCATTTAGCTTGGTATTCAGTCAGTGGTTCTTGGCGTTTCATCATAGGGACGTTCCTTTTTTAGTTAGAAGCCAAGGTTACACACAGCAATGTATATGCCATAAACCTTCGAAAACTCGCTCCTACCTGTATTGACATGCCGCAGCTCATACCTGCCGCCTATAGCATTTATTTCATCCCATTGAGGCGTGCCATTATTTGATGTGCATCATACTTTTTGGATTTGCTTGCACGTTATTTTTCATAAATGTCTGCTCTATCAACATGCCTAGTCATAATCACCTAGATAATGAAAAATATCTTTTTATTACATAATGTTAACTACAAAAATAATGAATGGCACTTTATTTTTCTTATCTTTTTAAAAATCCCTCTCGTTTTCTCTCATCAAAAAACCGTCTTATCCAACCTGAAAATGAAACACCTCGTCTGTTATCAGCTACTTTAGGAGTATTAGCCTATTCAACAACTAATTTGATACGTTATTATTTAATCAGATAATCGGTTATCCCACATAAAAACAGGCAAAATTAAACGGTTCTAATATGACCAGCCAGTTATTATCCTCAATTATGTGATAAATACTGTTATATTATATGTATCTTAATTAAAATAATTCCGCTCAAAATTATAATAATAATGCTAATCTGATAATTATTAGCGAGCTAATCATCATTTATATATCTGCGATACAAAACTGGATTTACAATGAGAGTTTATAAAAACATACAGTTGGCCGTAGGTGCATCGTTACTCATGAGCACCTCAATCTGCATATCATCGCCTGCCATTGCTCAAGAGCAATCGGAAAATTTATGGGATAAATTTAAAGGCAATGTCAGTACCACATGGGACTCAGACAAATATGAGCTATATATCCCCGCGGTGACTTGGCACAACCGTGCAATGTACGACAAGAAAAAAACAGATGAATATAACGAGCGCCCTTGGGGGCTGGGCTTTGGTAAATATCGTTATGATGAAGACAATGACTGGCATGCTATCTATGCAATGGCATTTAAAGATTCACATAATGATTGGGAGCCAATTGCGGGTTATGCATTCCAAAAAATGTGGATCCCGGGAGATATTGATGGTTTCCGTATGGGAGCAGGCTTCACTCTGAGCGTCACTGCCCGTAAGGATATGTATTATATTCCGATCCCAGCACCACTCCCTCTGGTATCAGTGGAATATGATAGACTTTCACTGCAAGCCACTTACATTCCGGGGACTTATAATAACGGCAACGTATTATTCGCGTGGTTACGTTGGCAATGGTGACCTAGCCATCTCATGGCTATATAAAATTTCATGGCTGTATAAAAAGGCCGGAGGGAATACCCTACCGGCCTTTTTATTATAAGAAAAAATTAAATTTAACTGAGTTGTTAGCTTTTAGCTAAATCCTGCTTTTTAGCCCCTGAGAATTGATACCCAATCCACAGAACCGCTATCCATAATGGCATAATTAATACGGAAATGCGCAAGCCGTCCATCGTCAGGATAATCCCCAAAATTAACAGTAAGAATGCTAAGCACAAATAGTTTCCAAATGGATACCAAATACTCTTAAATTTCGTTTCGACACCTTGCTTGTTCATTGCTGCTCTGAATTTCAAATTTGAAACACAAATCATAATCCAGTTCAAAACTAACGTTGTCACAACCAATGACATTAACAATTCGAAAGCTTTACCTTCCATCACAAAGTTAATTAAAATACCGCCAGATGTCGCAATACCTGATACAAGTAATGCCATAACTGGAACGCCACCTTTATTCACTTTTGCAAGAAATTTAGGCGCATTATTTTGTTGTGCCAAGCCATACAACATACGACTTGTCGCATAAGCCCCGCTGTTATACACAGATAATGCAGCAATTAAAATGACAACGTTCAACGAATTAGCAACCAGTAAGTCCCCTAATTCATGGAAAATTAATACAAATGGGCTTGTTTCGCCATCAAGATCAACCCAAGGATATAAAGCTAACAGTACCGCTAATGAGCCAATATAAAAAATTAGGATACGATATACAACTTGGTTAATCGCTTTTGGAATGCTTTTATCTGGGTCTTCCGCTTCTGCTGCGGTAATACCAACCAGCTCTAAACCCCCAAATGAAAACATAATAATAGCTAACGCCATTATTAGCCCATTGAAGCCATTAGCAAAGAAACCGCCGTGCTCCCATAAGTTACTCACTTTCGCTTGTGGGCCGCCATGACCGCTGAGTAATAAGTAGCAGCCAAAAATAATCATCGCAACGACGGCAATAACTTTAATTAATGCAAACCAGAACTCAGTCTCTCCATAAGAGCGTACATTAATCAAGTTAACTGCATTTACCGCAACAAAAAACACCGCGGCAGACACCCATATAGGCAGCTCAGGCCACCAATGTTGCATATATTTACCTGCAGCGGTCAGCTCTGTCATCCCAACGAGGATAAACATAAACCAATAATTCCAGCCTGAAAGAAACCCGGCAAAACCACCCCAATACTTAAATGCAAAATGGCTAAACGAACCTGCGACAGGTTCCTGAACAATCATTTCGCCCAACTGACGCATAATCAGGAAAGCAATAAACCCACACAGCGCATAACCCAGTAAAACTGATGGCCCTGCCATTTGTATGGTTGTTGCTATTCCGAGGAATAACCCTGTACCAACAGCGCCTCCCAATGCAATCAATTGGATATGCCTGTTTTTTAATCCCCGCTTTAGCGTCTGTTGCTGTTGCGCCATAACTTTACCCTTTCGTCCCCTTACTTGTTTTTATCTTCCCAAACAATGATAATGACACAAGTTTATTTGAATTTTCTTATTAACACTACATTCTTCTGGTGCCGTTTTCAGTATATTTTACGCCCCAAAAGCAGATGCTATTCATTATTTTTTTATCACATAGCAAAATGATACCGCAGGATGGCTACCCTGACTCAATATCATGGATTGAGCATTAAAAAGCAAATTCAAAATGGTAACAAGGCAGTTACACGACAAATACCAAAAATAAAGTTTTCGCCCCCCTGATCACACAGGTTATCCATCGCTAAAAGATAGAAAAAGATACAAGCCAAAACTGTACTTATAGCAATAATTAATTTACGACCAAACACTGACAATTCCTTCATATTTCTATGATGATTTTATTTTTCAAATGATTACAATATTGAGGTACTGCCATTTTATGTTTGGTACCATTTATGGCATTGCAGATAATGCGTTAATGAAATAGATAGTACTCTAATTTAGAGCATCAAATTTGAGGAAAATATGCGATTCACCTCTTTTTACAAAAATTTGCTCATTTTTGGTGCTATTGGTTACTAACTTATTCTGATTGTGCTTTTTTTGCCCTAAAAATGAGAAATACCGCACAAGCAGCCTTTGTCATGATGAAATGAAGTTGTGTATACTTCTGCTACCGTAAAACTAGAATACATTTGAGATGCCACAAGATAACCACTTAGCACTTGTTTATGCTTTGAGTAAATGGATAGAAGAACACTTAGGCCGCGTGATCCACTTAGAAGAGCTCGCGGCTTATTCAGGCTATTCACTTTGGCATATGCAGAAAATTTTTAAAGAAGTCACCGGGATTTCACTGGGTAAATACATCCGCCAACGCCGCCTTGCTGGCGCGGTCAATTTACTCCGTAATAGTAACCAGTCCATTTTCGATATTGCTCTGGATTTTGGTTTTGGATCACAATCCCACTTTACCTATATGTTCCGCAAAGAATATGGCATCACACCATTTGATTTTAGGCAGAATGACCAAATCCAATTAGATGTTAAGCAACCGCTTCACCTAATTCATGATTATGAGTGAGAATATTTTAGCTGCATTAACCTTTTGATTTATATATTAATGCCATAAAACATTGTCATTTCAACCTTTAACTATTGAACAGAGTTCCTGCTTTATATTCTGTTCAATTTCACATCAAACACACATTATTCTATTGCAACTAAAATTATAACCATTTGTATAATTTACATTCTGAATAATTAGAGTAAGGTATTGACAGAAAGCACGAATTTTAGGAGGCATTGGATGTCAATAAAACTGGTCGCCATTGATTTAGATGGCACATTACTTAACTCTCAACACCAAATATCTCCCGTCGTAAAAGAGGCTATCACGCAAGCTAAGCAAAAAGGTGTTCATATTATCTTAGCCTCAGGCCGGCCATTTTCTGGTATATCCCCCTACCTGCGTGAATTAGATTTAAATACAACGGATAATTATTGTATTAGTAATAATGGCAGTGTCATTCACCAAGCCAGTGATGGCAGCCATCTCGCAGAAAATTTGTTAGATTTCGCTGACTTCCAATATTTTGAAGAGCTCGCAAGAAATGTTGGGGTTCATATGCATGCTCTTGCGGATAATTGCATGTTCACAGCTAACCGCCATATTAGCCACTATACGGTCGCAGATGCCTATTTAACGCACACTCCGCTTATTTATTGCCCCGTTAATGAAATGGACTCGTCTCTAGAATTTACTAAATTTATGATAATTGACCATCCAGAAAAATTAGATATTGGTATCAGCTATATTCCAGAGAATGTTTTCGACAATTACGCTTTAACCCGAACAAGCCCCTATTTCCTTGAGGTCTCAAATAAAACTGCGAATAAAGGGACTGCGTTGCAATATATCTGTGAAAAGTTGGGTATTACACCGGATAAAGTCATGAGTATTGGTGACCAAAATAATGATATCCAAATGCTGCAATATGCCAGTGTTTCTGTCGCAATGGGCAATGCGTTAGAACCCATTCGCCAAATGGTTAAATTTGTCACTACGACCAATGATGAAGATGGTGTTGCTGTGGCCATCAATAAATTTATTAATGTATAACCACAAAAGATTTACTATCAACATGATCCCATGGCAGCGCCTGCACTCATCTACGCTGCCACTTTTAGCCGCTTATTGTTTTTTGCCTAGTCGCTAAAAAGCAAATGACCGACCCCATGGTCACCATTAACACACCTTGCCAAAAACTTAACGTTAGTGTCGTGCTTAACAATATTGACGCGAATGCTGTCGAAATAACTGGGGTAAAATAAGAAAGCGTTCCTAAAAACGCCACATTGCCCTTAATAACCGCAAATGTCCACAATGCATTCGCGCCACCAGTCGCAATTGAAGCAACGAGTAATAATAACAGGCTTTGGCTATTGATAATAAATGGTATCGGTGTACTGAAAAAATACAGTATCCATAACCCGATAGAGGTCATGATAAAAAATAATACCATGCCATTATGACCACCAGAAATACGTTTGGTCACATTGCTGTAGAACGACCAAACAATAGCCCCGATAAAAGCTAAAAAATAGCTCAGTGGGTTACTTTGAATATTCACTAAAATAGTTTGTACCGATAATGGCTGATTTCCTGTAATTACCCAAATCAGCCCCATAAAAGCTAAAACCAGTCCTGAACCCAATAATAAAGTGAAACGTTGACGGTTAAAAAATACAGCCAGTGCGATAGTAAAACTTGGCCACAAATAATTCACCATACCCAGCTCAATCGCTTGTTGCCGGCTATTGGCTAAACCTAATGCAAGCACAAAACAAATTTCATAACTAACAAACAGTATTGTTCCCCAAAGCAAATAGCGTTTAGGATATTTCGTTATTTTTGGCATCCCCATGGTAAGTACTAATACCAATGAACCGACCGTATAAACTAATGCTGCACCACCAACAGGCCCAAAATTTTCACTTACACTGCGGATCAGTCCTACCATTGTGCTCCACAACAAGATTGAAATAACTCCATACAGCGTTGCGGCGTACTGATTCAATTTCATAACTCTCTCGGCTATTTAAATTAGAAAATGATATATATGGTGATAATACATTTATTTCACCATCTTAAAAAACCTTATAGCTCAAAGAATTATAAAACAAGTATTTATTCTTATTAAACCTTGATAATATTTCATAAAAAAATTCTCAGGCTTTCACCTAAGAATTTTATGCTTTACGTTTTTTATATTAGCGAGATGTTTCTTTCTCAATCCACTTATCGACTTCTTCTTTTTCCCATATCCCCTCCTCAAACTGTTTCTTTAATTCAGGGTGCTGATTAATATCAAAAGTTGGTATTTTACCTGCAACTAATTGCTGGTTATAATCTTTAGCAAGTTTGAAAGCGATACCCGATAATAGAAGGATCGCAATTAGATTAGTTATCGCCATTAGGCCCATCGATAAGTCTGCAAGTTTCCAAATAAATGGCATTTCAGCAAGTGCGCCAAACATCACCATACCTAATGCAGCTAAACGGAAAATAAATAAACCCGCTGTATGGTTATTCTCTAGAAAAATCATATTGCTTTCGGCATATGCATAATTCGCAATAATTGATGTGAATGCAAAAAAGAAGATAGCTATCGCAATAAACGTACTTCCCCAACTACCGACAGCAGAAGAAAGTGCAAGTTGTGTTAATTCAATGCCATTAATATTTTCCATTCCACTTTCTAAAACACCAGAGGATAAAATAATAATTGCTGTCGCACTGCAAATAACGATGGTGTCCATAAAAACACCAAGCATCTGTACATACCCTTGTGATGCAGGATGTGGAGGATAAGGTGCTGCCGATGCCGCTGCATTTGGTGCTGACCCCATCCCTGCCTCATTAGAAAACAATCCTCGCTGAATTCCTTGTGTCATCGCCTGAGCAACACCATAACCAACAGCCCCGCCAGCCGCCTCTTGTAGACCAAACGCATTTCGGATTATCAGCATGAAAACTTCAGGTAATCGTTCAATATGGTGCCCAACAACCCAAAATGCCAATAGCAAATAGGCCAACGCCATAACAGGAACAACTAATTCAGCAACCTTCGCAATGGATTTCAATCCACCAAAAATAATGACCCCGCTTAATAAAACTAAGCCAATGCCAACATAAATTGGATTGAAATCAAAGGCGACCGCGGTTGCTTGAGCAATCGAATTCGCTTGTACTGCATTAAATACTAAACCAAAGGCAATAATTAGGAAAATTGAAAACAACACGCCCATCCAGCGCTGGTTTAAGCCTTTCTGCATATAATATGACGGCCCACCTCGATAATTTCCTTTATCATCTTTGGTTTTGTATAACTGTGCTAGAGTGCATTCAATAAAAGAGGTTGCCATTCCCAATAACGCAACCACCCACATCCAAAAAATAGCTCCAGGTCCGCCTGCTGTTAGGGCTATTGCTACACCGGTTAAATTTCCTGTACCAACCCTAGCCGCTAAACTTGTACATAATGCCTGAAAAGATGAAATACCTGCGCTATCAGATTGTTTACTGTTTTTTAAAACACGAAACATGTGGCCAAAATGCCTAATTTGAATAAAACCAGATCGAAGCGTAAAATATAGACCAGCTCCCAGTAATAAATAAATAAGTAAAGAACCCCAAATGAAATTAGTTATTGAGTTTATAAATTCTATCAAATTACACTCCTTTTTTATTAAAACGATTAATAAAAACCAATCGAAAATTAAATACTCACATTTACATCACAACTCCAGAAAAGGAGTTTAGCTAGCAAGAGCCAACTCATCTTAATATGATTATCAGAAATTATATTTTTTTATCTTTAATGTAAATTAATTTTCGATTCATTAATCATTAACTACATTCAATTTTAATAGAAACATGTTACATAATTACAAAAGAACACGTATAACCCTTTGAAAAAACTAACCATGGCAAATCTTCTCAACATTTCATGGGAAGTAAATCAAATGATTGATTTGTCGCGTTTATTTTAACCAATCAGTTAATTAAACAAATAAAAACTCATTATTCATTTCATATACCTACTTTTAATTAGCTTATCCTTTAACTAAAAACTTTATAATACTTCTTTTATTTAATTCATTATTTTGAAGTATTGCATCAATGCGTACATTAATGCACAACAACAATTTAATCCAATTACAATCGTCTTAATTAGATGATTGCTTATGCTTTCACTTAACAATAAACTGAACCTAATAAATTTATAGACAAGAGGTTAACACATGGAAATTAATATCAAGTTATCTGATGAGGCACTTTCTCAGTTCTCTGAAAAATCATATGATGCTTTCACTGCTGAGCTGAAAGCACGTGTTTTGGAAGTCTATCCTGGCAGCTATCTATTGATCACTCATGATAATGGCCCAACGACTTTTCAAACTAAAGGCTTTCATGATGATAACGAAGTACATATTGTTTTACATGAACTTGTCGAAGATGTCTTAAAACATGGCCATTGGTTAAAACAGTAATTTCCTTATTAAATTACATTCATAAAACCAGCCGTGAGCCTGCATGGCTCTAGCTGGTTATTTGTAATATTCCTCTCGTATTTCAATAACGTTTCCACCTCAATATTTACTCAAAGTCTGATCAAGATCATACTTAAACTTAACTATCCTCAAAACAAGCCAAATTTGCTTTACCTTTAACCGTTATATGATAATGTATATAGCGTAATTTTCATTTACATTGCTTTTGCTAATTATAGCGGCCAGTATTTATACTGGCTCTTTTTTATGAAATCATGCTAAAAACCCATTCGATATCCCCGTTTTAGGCCTAATCTGCTATAGTATTTCTCTAATACTAGATAGAGTTATTATTCATTGAGTGCAAAATAGAGGTATGACTATGAAGCGTTTATTACTGGCTTTTTGCCTGACCCCAGCCCTTGTTATGGCTGATAATGCCCCATTAAATATTAGTGAGATAGCCAACGATTATTGCGAAATCACAGGTCAAGCACTAAGTGAAGCATACAGCACTGACAAAACTAGCAGTGAGTTAACCCAAGCAACCATTGCTAAACTGAAAAGTGAAAATGTCGACCTCAAGCAATTAGCGACTGTTGAGTCAGACTTACGCGAAAATCTAACTTCAGCGATTGATGCAGTACGCAGCAATAAATCTAAGTTTGCTAATGAAGCTGATTTCAATAAATCATTAAATGACTCTGTTTCAGCTTGTAAAATCCAAACTGAACTTCTTTTGAATAAATCTTAAGATTTAATTTTCGAGTAAAAAGCGCTCAAACTAAAATTTGAGCGCTTTTTTATCAATTAGTTTGTTTTTTAACACACAACTGTTCAATCGAAAATTGTAATTCAGGTGTTTCACTGATAATCAGTTGCCCATGTTCAGAGAGACGTCCATCTTTAATACTTACATTCGCAACAAATGGCAGCGAATTTTCTTGGGAAGGTAGACGATATAAACCACAAACCCGATAACTTTCCCCTTCCTTAAATTCACTTTTTTGTACTATTTCCACATCACTAAACTCAACCACAGATGCGTTGCCGAGTTTCTTTTCCACCATGCTTTGTGCTTCATTTTTGACATCTGAATCACCAATACTCGTATAAGAATGGTACGCAAATACGCCTAAAGCCAATAGCAATACTATCAATAATTTTGTTTTTATACGCTTCAACGCATCACCCTTCCTATATTATGATTAATTCACTTAGTATAAATGTATTATATCAATTTGAGTAAACAATTTGAGCTTTTGCCTCAACTGTTTAGTTTTCACCCTAACCAATTGATAATAGATTATAACGGTTATTTTTCAATCCTAATAATTGACTAAAAACACCTATCAATATTGATTTTATTTATATTTATTAACTTAGCATTAATAAAAAAAACATTTTTTATTTTCTTAGCTAGTTTTATAATAGCCTCTATACTATGAAACTGATTTAATATATTTTTATGAAAGAAAAAATCGTTAAAAATCTTGTTAACTTGACTCATGGAAACAACAATGATGTTAAAATAGCGGCGATAAATGCATTGGGCGATTATATTTGTTCAATTGAACAAGACGCCGCCATCGATAGGCTACTTGTTTTATGTGATGACTATAATAAAGACATTGCTGTTGCATCAATTATATCAATCAGCAAACTCGCTAAATTCTTCAATGAAAAACAATAGAACAAAACCAACAGAAAATAATAACTTAACGTTAACTTCATTTTATTAACAAATTATTTTCATTGTGAGGAAATAATGAAATAAAAGTGGCTGAATTATGATTTGTTCATTTAGATAAGTAAATACAATTGAATTAATTAATTACAATGGCAGAATGATAATTAACAAATATCTAAAGGAGATATCTCATGAATATATTAAAGCCATTAATTCTTAGTGCGAGTTTAATCGCTATTAGCTTTTCGACGCTCGCTTACCCAGGGGATGGTAATGGTTCATGGCACCGTGGCGGATACCAAAACCAACACCAATATAATGATAGGCCTTGCGATAATTATCGCCACTCTAATTATGCAAATCGTCACCGTGGAATGATGCAATACTCGACATCAATTCAAACAGCTCAACCAGATGAAACACTGAAAAAAATTGCTGCAGATGTGCCTAAAGGAGAAAATGGTAAACAATATATGGTTAAAGTTGCAGTTGTAGAAATTACACCTAATGTCCCTGCACAAGGCCAGTAATCTTTACCAAGGGTAGAAAAACACTACCCTTTTTTTATTTATATATCCTCAATAATGCTATACCCCAATGAGTTGCCCTCTACCACCTTAGCATGACACGTTCTCCCTTCATGTTTCCAATAAATAGATTTTCAACACATAAAGCCCACACCACCAATGCGAATAATTAGTCATAATAAGTAAATAATTATTTACTTTAGGTTGATTTTAAGTAATCTATTACTTTCAATAATAATAACTTTAGGGAATAACTATGGATCGCCGTTCGTTTCTTAAATCCACATCATTAGTTGCAGGTGGGCTTGCACTTAATTCATTGTTTAATCATGCAGTTGCACAAAATAATAACATTGTCTTACCGAGTGAAAAACACCCATTACTATTGAATTTCAATGAAAATTCATTAGGGATGTCCGAAAATGCTAAAGAAGCTATCATCAAGGCATTACCTAATGCATTTCGCTACCCTGATGATGCTCGTGCTGAATTACAGCAGAATATTGGTGAGCTCTACAATTTGTCTGATAAGCACATCAGCATAGGTAATGGTTCATCTGAAACCATTCAAGCTGCTGTTGCCATGTTAGCTGCTAAAGCAAATAAACTCGGTAAAAAAATTCAATTAGTCACCCCTGATCCAACATTCAATTATGCAGAACTTTATTCTCTGCCATTGAATATAACGATAACGAAAGTGCCTTTAAAAACCGATCTATCATTTGATTTAGAAAAAATGGAACAAGCTGCTGATAATTTTAGCGGTCTATCAATGGTTTATATTTGCAATCCAAATAATCCGACGGCAATGATCACACCTCACAGCCAGCTTGATAAGTGGATGAGTAAAAAATCTGACAACACATTTTTTATCGTTGATGAAGCTTATGCTGAATTTGTTGAAGACCCAGACTTTATCAGTGCCATTGAGTTAGTCAAAAAAGGCCAGAATAACTTGATCGTCACACGCACCTTCTCAAAAATTTTCGCCTTAGCAGGATTAAGAGTTGGCTATGGTGTTGCAACTCCCGACGTTATTGCTGCTGTAGACGAGTTTTTATCTATTGATAACACCAATACAGCAGGAGCTGTTGCTGCAATAGCATCGCTAAAGGACAAACCCTTTATTGAATACAGCCTGAAATCTAACAATACATCGAGAAAAATTGTGGAAAAGGCATTAAATGAAATTGGGCTAGAATACGCTCCATCACAGGCTAATTTTATTTTTCATAAAGTCAAAGGTGATGTAAAAACCTATCAGCAGCGTATGGCAGAGGCACATGTAATGGTTGGCCGTGAATTTCCACCAGCGATTGGCTGGAATAGATTAACGCTAGGCACCCCTGAGGAAATGCAGCAATTTGTTGTGATACTAAAACAATTCCATGAAAAAGGATGGGTATAAATTAAGTCCCCCAGAAAGGGCAGCTCAAGCTGCTCTTTCTGTTTAAAATGGCCCTTTAAATATAAAAAAGGCGCCTGCAAAAATAAGAATAAAACCGATTAAATGGTTAATGGTAAAACTTTCACCTAAATACAATACCGAAAAAAGAACAAATACACAGAGCGTTATCACCTCCTGCATTGTTTTCAATTCAGCCGCACTGTAGTACTGGTGTCCTAACCGATTAGCCGGTACCGCAAAACAGTATTCAACCAAGGCGATTAACCAACTAAAGAAAATAACAACATACAACGGTTTTGTTGTGAATTTTAAATGCCCATACCAAGCAAACATCATAAATACATTTGAAATAATAAGTAAGAATACTGGGTAAAGTTTAATTAACATGCTGATTCAATAGACAAAGAATAGATAATCGATATTATGGAGTTAGAACTAATATATTGCCATAGACTCCCATAAATACCCCTGGTTCTTCATATCACAAATTTAAGCGTATTTAGCAATCATTACGAGGTAATAATGAATATTAAATATGAATTAATGACACAGGTTGATTGTCCCGCTGTCGCTCAATTATTGCAATCTAATTCTGAATCCCAACAAGGTGGGTTACTTGGTGAATATCCCCAAGCCAAAGTTAACGCAATGTTTGCAGGAAGTCTAACCACCATTATAGCTCGGGATGCAAATAAAATTATTGCGGTTGTGTTTAGCTTTGACTATCACTCTTCATCCTTACCCCCTATAGCTCATTTAATTATTCAACAGCATGCAGACATCATACGAGGCAACTGGTTTTATGGCCCTGTTTGTATTGATAATGATTATAGGGGGAAGAATATTCTCAAAAACCTTTTTGATGAAATTAGTTCGTACAATCAAGGAAAACCCGTTGCTTTTATCAATGCAGATAATCTCAGGTCTCTTTTCGCACATAAAAAAATAGGTATGAGTAATATCACTGATTTTGAATTTGATGGTACAACATATCATTTAATGATCGGAAAATAAATGTACCAATTGGTACACTTTTTAGTTTCAACTTACTTATTTTTTGCTAAACTGTGACAAATTATTGTATACAGAGGTATATTTATGACCGATTACACGAGTGCAAATCAAAAAGCATGGGATAAACAAGCAGAATCACAACTTGCTTGGTCAAAACCTGTTGATTCCAAAACTATCCATGATGCCAAACAAGGTAAATGGCAGGTTCATTTAACGCCGACACCTGTTGATGCAGCTTGGTTAGGTGATATAAAAGATAAAAAAATTCTCTGCTTAGCCTCAGCGGGAGGACAACAAGCTCCAGTACTCGCCGCAGCGGGAGCAAATGTGACTGTATTTGACTTTTCTCAGAAACAACTTGAGCAAGACAAAATGGTGGCGGAAAGGGATAATTTAACATTAGAGATTGTTCAGGGTGACATGCGCTCATTACACATGTTTGCGGATGAAACCTTTGATATCATATTCCACCCTATTTCTAATTTATATATTCCAGATGTTAACCCTGTCTGGCAAGAATGCCACCGTGTATTAAAAACCAATGGGCGCCTATTATCTAGCTTTTATAACCCGATTCTTTTTATTGGCGAACGAGATAAACACTATGATGAGCAAGGCATAATAAAGCCAAGCTATACTATGCCGTACTCCGAGCTATCTACTTTATCAACAGAGCAAATAGCACAAAAACAGGCAAGACAAGAAGCGTTTGTATTCGGTCACTCACTGACAGATCTAATTGGTGGGCAAATAAAAGCGGGCTTTTCTATCACAGGTTTTAAAGAAGACTGGCAACCTAATCCACGGTTCGTTATCGATAATTATCTACCAACATTCCTAACGACAATGGCAATTAAGGCCAATTAATATTATTAACGCTCGTTGTGTTAGGCACTCAACGAGCAGTTATTAACTTAGCTTCTTTTACAGTACCTATCCCAGACCGCTTCAAATTGCTCTGCGGGGATAATATCATCAGTTTTTTCCACAAAAGGAATGGATATCATTACTTTACCAGCTCTATTTTTATGAAGTCTAACGATAAACCTTTTATAGCCATGAGGTAATTCATTTTCAAAGCCAAAGACTTCACCACAATAATAGCCCGTTTCATCCCCTTCCTCACTTTTCGTCAATACATAATATTGAACATTTTTATAACTCGCGGCTGATGGGTAGGCAAGAAAATCTTCGACAGAACTTTTAACTCGGCTCTCTGTATCTAATTCAGGATCAAGTGTAACTTCAGTCATAATTCCTGCAATATATGCACACCCAGCTACTAACAATAATACCAAGGCTCTTAATAACATTTTAATAATACAGCTCAATAGAAAACACTGGCTATCATTATAGTTAATAATTAAATTTTTGCGACTCTACCCAAGTGTGCTTAAGCCGTCAGCTTATCGTACTTCTTTAGTTTTTATTATCGCTTTCAGTTAATTATATCTCCCAATGTTATCTATTGAGTGAGTTGCCACATATAAACTAATATTGCCGCTGTTATTATCCAAATAACCGTTGCAATAGTTAAACTTCCCCAAGCTGTGATTTTTGTTGCTAATAAATATACCGTTAATAAATACATTGCATAAGGAATGAGAGACCACAAGCCAAACAGTGCAGTTTTTCTGAGAGCTTCCGCACCTTGTTCTTGAACAACGATAACATGTGCTATTAATGCAAATGTAGGGAAAAGAGGAACTAATCCGGCAATGTAGTAAATTTTACTACGCGAAAATAGCGCAATAACCAATACAGCTAAAGCACCTAAAAAGCATTTAAAGAGTAAAGAAAACATACCGCACTCAATACTTAAATTTTAAACATTGACTATTATTATCACAAATAATTTGTAAGTTAACTGTATTGTCGCTATCAATGTACAACTATTGTGTCCTTTCACTTCCCCAAATGAGTAAAAACACTTAATTAACTTCAATTTTATGAGCTAAGTCAAATTGTTGGATATAAAGTATCCAGAACGAGTGCCGATACATTTATTTAGTCCCTGCGCTTGAGGCTTTCGCGTGACTACATATAACTTTTTAGCTATCGGACAGCTTCGATTTGCTCATGGTTAATCACGTTATGTTTAGACGTCGTATTTAGTATGTGTGAAACACACTACTCGATGGTATGAAAGGAAATAATCAATGATGTCTGGTAATTTAAAAAAAATTAATTTTAGTTCAACTAAGTTCTCTTTTTCTGGTTTTAAGACAACAACTCTAGTCTGGTTTATTTCAGGCCTGCTGATCGCCCTTCTTCTTTCAACTTGTTGGTTTTTCTTTAGTTCTTTAAAACAATATCAAGAGACATTAACCCAACTCGATACTATCTATAACGAACAAACTCAACTAAACAATACATGGCAATCTTTATTACAAGCACGAAATACATTAAATCGGGCTAGCTCTCGCCATTTATTAGTTATTAATAAGATGAAAACATCAAATACTGACATAGATAGCCTCATCGCGTTTTATCATAAAAAAATAGCTGAAACGGCTAATTATTGGGATGCATTTACAACCGTTTCCATCTACAAAAATGGTGACCAATTTGCTGAGTTAGAAAAATCCTATAACGCGTTATACGCTGCATTAAATGAGCTTTCCGTTTTTTTAGTTCAAGGAAAAACATATGACTTTTTAAACCAGCCGACTCAGGGATTTCAGGACACATTTGAGAAAAACTACGTAAAATATCATCAACAATTAAATAGTAGCTATCATGATATTGCTCTCGCAAGTGAGCAGCTATATAAACAAAGTTTGATTGGCTTAATCGTTACTATCTCAATCGTTATCCTCGTAACTCTGTTTATTCGCTTTATTCTACAGCTTTTCTTTATTCGCCCACTAAACCAAGTTATTGATGGTATTGAAAAAGTTAGCCATGGCGTTTTATACCATCGCTTTGATAACAAAGGTTTATATGAAATCAAATTACTTAAACAGCATGTCTCTAATATGCAAAGCAAACTGATTGATATCGTCAAAAATATTTATGACAACACTCACCATATAAAAGTTGAACTTGGTGATATCACCCAGATGAATCATGACCTTTCTATTCGAGCAGATCAACAAGCCGCCGCCATTGTTGAAACAGCAGCCAGCGTCGAAGAACTCGATTCCTCTTTTAAATTAAACACCGCTCACACTAATCAATCATGCAAATTAATGTCAGAGACGAGTGTAACAATTGATAAGAGTAATGAGCTTATCTCTGATGTTGTTGAAAATATGGATGATATTGTCGATTTTTCGAAAGAAATTAGTAAAATCACCTCAACCATTGATAACATTGCGTTTCAAACTAATTTATTAGCATTGAATGCCGCTGTAGAGGCAGCAAGAGTAGGCGAACATGGCAAAGGGTTTGCCGTCGTCGCAAATGAAGTCCGCGAATTATCCATTAGTTGCACTCAAGCATCCAAAGAAATCAAGCTATTAATTAATAATTCAAATGATAAAATTAATCACTGTTTCCAATTAGCTGCAGATGCAAATGACAATATTGTTTCAATTGCACAAGATACATCTAATATCAATGAGATGATCCAAAGTGTTGCGCTTGCCTCAAATGAACAAACCCATGGTGTTAGCCAAATACACCTAGCAATCAATGAATTAGACAACACTACACAAGCGAATGCAACCATGACTCGTGAATTGCAATCGTCCTTAAGAGCTTTGGAGTCCCAATCAGATTTATTAGAGGATATTATTTCTATTTTTCACATTGAACCCAAAAGTGAACATGAAATAGATAGTGATACTCTTGAAGAGGTTAAAAAAGTAAAACAGTTTGTCTAACAAGATATAGCATTTTATTTAGGGGGTTGACTTTCGAACGTCGCCTCCAACATTTTTATCGTTTTCTGCGTTACTTCCATCGTTTCCTCAATTTTTGTTACTGTATTTATAGCCATTTAATACTTTTTAGTGTTTATCTGATATAACGATTACAATTACTTCTATTAAACATGAGTTCATGATGACAATAAAAATTACTGTTCTTGTCGACAATAATACCCTAATCGATAGTTACTTTTGCGGTGAACCTGGTGTCTGCTACTATATCGAAGCCGATAATAAAAAAATATTATTCGATACCGGCTATTCAGATATATTTATTGATAATGCACATATTTTACATATTGAACTTGCGAATATCACTGATCTGGTTCTTTCTCACGGCCACAACGACCATACATGGGGCTTAAGCCACCTAATCCAACATTTTGACCGTCGCAACATTGAAACACCTGAAACTAGGCACCTGATATACCACCCGGATGCATTAATTCCTAAAAAATTTCAATCTAAAGTCATCGGAACCAATACGTCTAAGGATATCTTAGCCTCCTACTTCCATTGCATAGAAACGACCAAGCCTTATTATCTTTCTGAAAACATCATATTTTTAGGCCAAATTCCTAGAATTAATCGTTTTGAAGGGAAGGAGCCAATTGGTACTACCCTAGACTTCAATCATAATATTGTTGACGATTATGTGTTTGATGACTCAGCACTTGCAATTAAAACGTCGGAAGGCTTAATTGTGGTAACTGGTTGCTCTCATTCTGGAATTTGCAATATTACTGAATATGCAAAACATGTAACCGGTATAAATAACATTGTCGCCGTGATAGGCGGGTTTCATTTACAACAAGCTTCACAAGAGGTTTTGGAACAGACGGGGAATTACTTTCACCAGCAGGATTTAAAATTTATACACCCATGTCATTGTACAGATCTCAACGCAAAAATACATTTAGCAAAATATGCCCCGGTACAAGAAGTCGGTACTGGATTGCAACTGACTTACCCAAGTTAATACAGCATGCAGAGAAGGTAAAATCTGGTTTTTGTTAGACTTTACCTAAATTAATAATATTAAACACCTGACAAATAGTGAAGGTTTAAGTTCTTGAGCCTAAATCTTCATCCTTATTACTGCCTTTAACCATTCTTGTCATTTCTTCGCAACGGATAATTTTCCCATCTTCTATTTGAAAACAAGCAAATACCTCAAATTCACTTATTGAGCCATCTTTTTTAGTCGCTTTTGCCAGATGTTGAGTATGCACACACCCATCCCCCTCCGCGATAGATTTAATGGTAATAACGATCGACTCAGTGGCTTGCTTCAATACCTGCAAGTGTGTAATAAACTCATTAAAATCAATTTGTTTACCATCAACAACTTGAATGTATTTATCTGAAAAATATTGTTTCGCCACAGACAATGAACCAATGTCCTCACCCAATACTGCGTTCAGTGCCTGTATAACCCATTGTGCGTTAGTCATATGTGCATTAGTCATATTTTATCCCTTATTATAAAAATATTATTTATAATTGTTATGGGTGTATTATTTTTCATTTCAAGTCAAAATAGAATTTATTATCTTTAAATTCTCACCTTTACACTATCTTCTAATAATTTATCCGTGATTTAACCTGAAGGATGGCACTTAATTTTATGCTTTTGTCCCTTTTCTATATCACGATAAATTTTTGCGTAAACAATCAAAAATTTATTTCTTATTCATCAATTTTAGTTTGGTTTTATTGGTGTTTTCAATTAATTACTCATTAACACACTTTATGCGTAATTGAATCCCCTATAAAGAACTTAACTTTTATGCTTACGCCGATTTGGATTAAGGCTTAAGAACTGGTATTATTTAGTGGTCTATCTAAGCAATAGACGCCTTATAACAATAACTATAAATATACATTTCCATTAGATACCCCTGCTTGCAGGGGCTTTTTTTGCTAAACAATGATATATAATGAAAAAAGTCATTGCCAACCTCATAGCCCAGTCCCATCTTTTTGAGCACACTGAGAATTCCTTAACTAAACGTCTAGTCAGCTTAAGCAGATTATCAATACTTTATTAGTTGGTTCATTAAACTATCAATAAAGGATAGCATCATATTTACGCTATTACACAATGGGTTATACTAATATAGCGTTTGCACTTCTCATTAAATTTGAACCGATGAGTAAAGTACACTCTGAAAATTTAAGATATCTATTTATAACTCGGGAAAATAAATGCCAACTAAAAATACCGGCTCAATTGAGCAAGATATTCTGGTGTATCTTGTCAATTCTTTCACACAAAATAACACTGGGGGTAACCCTGCGGGTGTCGTTCTAAATCCGCCAGCACTCAGCACTTCACAAAAAATTGCTATTGCACAACAAGTCGGTTTTTCAGAAACAGCGTTTGTCTATAATAGTGAAGACACTGATTTTGAAGTGGATTTTTATACCGCTGAAGGTGAAGTCGATTTTTGTGGTCATGCAACATTAGCGGTGTTTTTCACTTTAGCTTCACTTAAGCTAATTTCTTCTGGGTGTTACACCCAAAAAACCAAAGCCGGTGTTTTAAGTGTGTCTGTTAGCCCAAACAATATCGTTATGGATCAAGCGCTACCAACCTTACGAACTGGGCCTAATATCAATGAAGTTGCAGCAGCCCTTGGCATAACTCGTGAAATGATTACTGAAACAGGCCTACCTATCATGATAGTTTCAACTGGGTTACCTGACATCATTATTCCAGTTAATACCGGTTATTTAGATTTACTGCAGCCTAATTATGAAGCAATAACGAGAATCAGCAAAGAATCAAATGCTATCGGTTTTCATGTATTTGAGTTAAGTAAAGACCCTTCAATCACAGCACATTGTCGAAATTTTGCACCGCTCTATGGGATCAATGAAGAATCAGCAACTGGCAGCGCTAGTGGAGCACTTGGCTGCTATTTGGTCAATTATATCTTACCGAACGAAACGCAATTTCTATTTGAGCAAGGTCGTGCAATGGGATGCTCCTCCTTGATTCATGTCACTATTCATTCACAAGCAAAAAATATTACTCAAGTGAAAGTTGGCGGCCAAGCAGCCATGATCGATACGCAAATAATACATATTTAACAAAAAATAAGGCTCACAATTGCAAGTCAGTGGCCATCTTTTAATGCCATTTATTCGGTTATTTATCATCACTAGAAAGCTTAGCTAGCTAGCTAATATAGAAACTTTTCCCATGGATGGGAAAATCTAGCATATAATAAATAATTATGCCGTTAACCTATAACTATCTTCAATTAACTCCTTAATTTCATCCTCTGTAAGGCTCCCTGGTAGCTTTATCGTAATCCAATGCTCTTTATTCATATGATAAGCCGGATAAATATCATCCTTTAATCTCAATGAACCAATGAGCTCCGGTTGGGCTTTAAGGTTGACAATATTAACTATCTCTTCATTCTTATTTGCATCTAATTTACGAGATGAAATACGCATAATAACTGCAAACCATTTTGCATTATTTTTTCGCCTAAAAACAAGATAATCAGGATACTTTGCCCACGGAGTATCAGGATCTACACCATAATTATTCTGAATATAATCAATCAGTTCACTGCGGTTCATTTGATCATCCCATTTCAATAATAAACTTCAGTAATATCACCTAACCTCATTATTATATGCCGTCTGACCGACTCTGTAACTCTTCTTTTACTAAAACTTTATTAGGCCATAAGAGCCAAGCGATGACCGATAAATATCATGATGATCGAGGGAAAAATTGGCAGGTTTTAGCTATAAAATAACGCTTATTTTGTAGTCTATTTTGCAAAAGAGTTTTGCAGAAGAATTTTTCTAGACAAAATAAAACGGGAGTTTTTAGGCTCCCGTTATTAATCACACAATATAATAAATTACATGTGTTTAATGATTGCGTCACCGAATTCGCTACATTTCAGTAATTTAGCGCCTTCTAATTGACGTTCGAAGTCATAGGTTACAGTCTTAGCTTCGATTGCGCCTTCCATACCTTTAACGATTAGGTCAGCCGCTTCAGTCCAGCCCATATGGCGTAACATCATCTCAGCAGAAAGAATGATAGAGCCTGGGTTTACCTTGTCTTGGCCTGCATATTTTGGTGCAGTACCGTGCGTTGCTTCGAATAATGCACACTCAGAACCAATATTCGCACCTGGAGCAATACCGATACCACCAACTTGTGCTGCTAATGCATCAGAAATGTAGTCACCATTTAGGTTCATACACGCGATAACATCGTATTCAGCTGGGCGCAGCAGGATTTGTTGTAAGAAAGCATCTGCAATAACATCTTTAACAATGATATCTTTGCCCGTTTTAGGGTTTTTAATTTTAACCCATGGGCCGCCATCTAATAATTCACCGCCGAATTCCTCTTGTGCTAATTGGTATCCCCAATCTTTAAATGCACCTTCAGTGAATTTCATAATGTTACCTTTATGAACTAAAGTCACTGAATCACGGCCGTTATCAATAGCATATTCAATTGCTGCGCGAACTAAACGCTTTGTCCCTTCTTCTGAGCAAGGCTTAATACCAATACCACAATCTTGTGGGAAACGGATTTTAGTCACACCCATTTCATCTTTCAGGAATTTAATCACTTTATCAGCTTCTGCACTGCCGGCTTTCCACTCAATACCCGCATAGATATCTTCAGAGTTTTCACGGAAAATAACCATATCAGTCAGTTCAGGTTGTTTAACTGGGCTTGGAGTGCCTTTGTAGTAGCGAACAGGACGTAAACAGATATACAAGTCAAGTTGTTGACGCAGTGCAACGTTCAAAGAACGGATACCACCACCAACAGGCGTTGTTAAAGGGCCTTTAATTGAAACGCGGTAATCACGGATTAAATCGAGAGTTTCTTCTGGTAACCAAACATCTTTACCATAAATTTGTGTAGATTTTTCACCGGTGTAAACTTCCATCCATGAAATTTTGCGCTCACCGTTGTAGGCTTTTTTAACTGCCGCATCAACCACTTTTAACATTGCTGGTGTAACATCGATACCAATGCCGTCACCTTCGATATAAGGGATAATTGGGTTGTTCGGAACATTTAGTTTGCCTTTTGCATCAATGGTAATTTTAGCGCCTTCTGCCGGAACTACTACTTTGCTTTCCATTAACCTCTCCTTTCACTTGCGTATTTTGCTTGTTAATTTTTTGTAAGAGACGTGTCAATACTACTTCAATCTGCGTCGAACGCCAATGATTACTCATCTAAGCTTCAATGCCGATCGCATTTAACGTACTGTTTTATCTTGTAAGTTAATCAACTAACTCTTTATAAACACTTTTAAATCAATAAATTAATTTAAGTATTCTATTATTGAAAATAAATCAAACCGCGATGAAAAGTTGTCAAAGGCTCATTTGAGCGAGTGACTTGATTTTGATTAAAGTACTTCCCTACAAAAAATAATACTAGCAAGTTAACTCAAATTAAAAATACGTTTTGCTCACACTATCGCCATCCAAACAAACTCATATGTACTTATTTTTAAATGGAAAATTATTTTTATTAATTTAAATGTTTTTAAAGTTGTTAATTAAATATTACATCGCGATAAAAAATACGTCCTAGGATCCAACCGTTAAATCTCCTACACTATATGCGGTAAATAACCACAAATTATAAATTCTTATTGAATGGCCATGAACAGACCGAACTCGAAATCCGTTTTGAAGAAAAACCGTTACTCACCGAACCCTACCGTTTTAAAACATAAAGCTAAACGGGTTTCCGTTAGTTCGCAAACATCAACTAAAATCATTTTATTTAACAAACCCTTTGATGTTTTACCTCAATTTACTGATGAACAAGGCCGCGATACATTAAAAAAATATATTCCAATCACCGATGTATACGCAGCGGGCCGTCTTGATAGGGACAGTGAAGGGCTGTTAATTTTAACCAATGATGGGAAGCTGCAGGCGCGTTTAACACAACCACAGAAAAAAACAGGGAAAATATACTATGCTCAAGTAGAAGGGATCCCTGATGAAGACGCATTGCTAAAATTTCGGCAAGGGCTGGTGTTAAATGATGGTCCAACGCTCCCCGCAGGCATCGAGTTAGTTGGCGAACCAGAATGGTTATGGCCAAGAACCCCACCTATACGGGAACGCAAAAATATCCCGACCAGTTGGTTAAAAATCACCTTATATGAAGGACGTAATCGGCAAGTTCGTCGTATGACGGCAAATATAGGTTTTCCCACACTTAGGCTAATTCGCTATCAAATTGGTGAATTTAATTTGGGAAATCTTTCAGTTGGCGAATGGAAGGAGGTAACTGTTGTTTAAACCCAATGTGACTGTAGCAACTGTCGTACACGCTCAAGGCAAGTTTTTAGTGGTAGAAGAGTGGATAAATAACAACCCCACGTGGAATCAACCTGCTGGGCATTTAGAAGCGAATGAGACTATTTTACAGGCCGCTGAACGTGAGTTACTAGAAGAAACGGGAATAAAAGCCACACCAACGCAATTAATTAAAATTCACCAATGGATTGCCCCAGATAAAACCCAGTTTATCCGCTTTTTGTTCGCCGTAGAACTTGGCTCCCTTTGTGAAACACAGCCACAAGACAGTGATATTAGCAAATGTCACTGGCTAACAGCCGAAGAAATTTTACATAGCAACTGCTTGCGGTCGCCATTAGTAGCTGAAAGTTTGCGCTGTTTTCTCACAGGAAAGCATTATCCTTTAGATATCTTAACGGCTTACGGTGACCATTACCTTTAACCCCTTAACGTCTGCTTGGTGAAATCTTCACCAAGCAATAATATTCCCCTCTAACTCTGGTGTAATGCGGGAACAACATGCTAAAGTATGGGGCTTGATTTTTCCGCAGTGAGATATTTCCATGTCAAATAATAGTACCATGTCAGATAACAGCCAAAAAAAAGTCATCGTCGGGATGTCCGGTGGTGTTGACTCCTCTGTATCCGCTTACTTGCTACAGCAACAAGGGTATCAGGTTGCTGGTCTGTTTATGAAGAACTGGGAAGAAGATGACGACACAGAATATTGCTCGGCTGCGGCTGATCTTGCCGATGCGCAAGCCGTGTGTGACAAACTGGGTATTGAACTTCATACCATTAATTTCGCTGCTGAGTACTGGGACAATGTTTTCGAACATTTTTTAACTGAATATAAAGCAGGTCGCACACCAAACCCAGATATCCTCTGCAACAAAGAAATCAAGTTTAAAGCGTTCTTAGAATTTGCTGCTGAAGACTTAGGTGCAGATTACATCGCCACAGGTCACTATGTTCGCCGTCGCGATGTTGACGGGAAAAGCCAGTTATTGCGCGGTTTAGATGGCAATAAAGACCAAAGCTATTTTTTATATACATTAAGCCATGAACAGGTTGCTAAAAGTCTGTTCCCTGTTGGCGAACTGGAAAAACCTGAAGTTCGTCGCATCGCAGAGGAAATTGGCCTGATCACAGCGAAGAAAAAAG
Organism: Providencia sp. PROV032; assembly: GCF_028484875.1. Lineage (NCBI taxonomy): Bacteria > Pseudomonadati > Pseudomonadota > Gammaproteobacteria > Enterobacterales > Morganellaceae > Providencia > Providencia sp. PROV032. The sequence continues at coordinate 166,430 of NZ_JAMPSX010000010.1, read as the reverse complement.
ACTCTACTGGTATCTGTTTTATTGGCGAGCGTAAATTTCGCGACTTTTTAGGCCGCTACTTACCCGCTCAACCCGGCCCTATTGTGACTGTCGATGGCGAAACCATTGGCCAACACGAAGGCTTGATGTACCACACCTTAGGTCAACGTAAAGGTTTAGGTATCGGCGGTACAAAAGAGGGGTCAGAAGAACCTTGGTATGTTGTCGATAAAGACGTTGAAAACAACATTCTTATCGTTGCGCAAGGCCATGAACACCCTCGTTTAATGTCTATTGGGTTAATTGCCCAGCAATTACATTGGGTTGACCGAAAAACAATGACTGAGCCGCTACGTTGCGTCGTAAAAACACGTTATCGCCAAGCGGATATTCCTTGTACGATTACCCCACTGAGTGATGAGCGCATTGAAGTCGCTTTTGATTATCCAGTTGCGGCTGTCACTCCAGGTCAATCTGCTGTATTTTATATCGATGAAGTTTGTCTCGGTGGCGGTATTATTGAAGCCCGTATTCAGGAGTAAATGTGGCAAAAAACTATTATGACATTACGCTTGCCTTAGCGGGTATCTGCCAAGCAAGCGCAATGGTTCAAAAACTTGCACATGAAGGTGTTTGTCTTGAGAAAGACACGGAAACCATGGTCAACTGCCTCACCAATATGAATCCAAAATCCACTTTGGATGTCTTTGGTAATGATACCGCAAATTTAAAAACGGGACTCAGTGCCCTGTTAGGCATGTTAACAGGCGGCAACAATGGTTTATCCGCTGAAATGACACGCTATATGTTAAGTATTATGGCACTCGAGCGTCGTCTCAATAAAAACCAAGAAGCGATGAACCAACTCGGCCAACGTATTGAGCAATTCGAACGCCAAGCTGATTATTTTGAGCCTCTTTCTGAAGGTGTATTTAACGCGCTTGCGGGTATTTACGTAGACGTAGTTAGCCCTGCGGGACCTCGAATTCAAGTCACGGGCTCCCCTGATATTCTAAAGAATACGTTAGTTCAAGCAAAAGTTAGAGCCACTTTACTCGCAGGTATTCGCTGTGCGGTGCTTTGGCAACAAGTTGGCGGAAGTCGTATTCAACTCATGTTCTCTCGCAATCGTCTGGCTAATCAGGCGAAAGATATTTTGTCTCACCTTTAAATCTGGAGTTGCTACCAATGGAATTATCCTCACTGACCGCTGTATCCCCGATTGACGGCCGTTACGGTGATAAAGTCAGCGCTTTACGCACTATTTTTAGTGAGTTTGGTTTACTGAAATTTCGCGTGCAAGTTGAAGTCCGCTGGCTACAAAAACTGGCTGCAACCGCTCAAATCAAAGAAGTTCCTTCATTTGATGCTGACGCAATCGCTTACTTAGATGAAATTGTCGCGAACTTCGGTGAAAAAGATGCAATGCGCATCAAAGAAATTGAACGCACAACCAACCATGATGTGAAGGCCGTAGAATACTTCCTAAAAGAAAAAGTGGCAAACATCCCTGCTCTTCATGCCGTTTCTGAATTTATTCACTTCGCTTGTACTTCAGAAGATATCAATAACCTTTCTCATGCATTGATGCTGAAAACCGCTCGCGAAGAAGTTTTGCTACCACAATGGCGTCAAATTATTGATAAAATAAAAACAATGGCTCATGAGTACCGCAATTTGCCGTTACTATCACGTACTCATGGTCAACCTGCCACGCCTTCCACCATTGGTAAAGAGTTTGCCAACGTTGCTTATCGTTTGGAACGCCAATTCCGCCAGCTACAACAGATTGAAATTTTAGGTAAAATCAATGGTGCTGTTGGTAACTATAATGCACATATGGTCGCTTACCCTGAAGTGAATTGGCACGAATTTAGCGAAACCTTCGTTACGTCTTTAGGCATTCAATGGAACCCATTCACCACACAAATTGAACCTCATGACTATATTGCTGAGTTATTTGATTGTGTCGCTCGTTTTAACACTATCGTGTTAGATTTCGACCGTGATATTTGGGGCTATATCGCATTAAATCACTTCAAACAAAAAACAATCGCTGGTGAAATTGGCTCTTCCACTATGCCACACAAAGTGAACCCGATTGATTTTGAAAACTCTGAAGGTAACTTAGGGTTAGCAAATGCCGTCTTAGGTCATTTAGCGAGCAAACTTCCTGTTTCTCGTTGGCAGCGTGACTTAACAGACTCGACAGTATTACGTAATCTCGGTGTCGGCTTAGGTTATGCATTGATTGCTTATCAATCAACCATGAAAGGCTTAAATAAATTAGAAGTTAATGAACAGCATTTACTGGATGAATTAGACCAAAACTGGGAAGTTTTGGCTGAGCCAATTCAAACTGTAATGCGCCGTTATGGCATTGAAAAACCATACGAAAAACTCAAAGAATTGACCCGCGGCAAACGCGTTACCGCTGAAGGGATGAAACAATTCATTGATAGTTTAGATTTGCCTGAGCATGAAAAAGCCCGTTTGAAAGAGATGACGCCTGCCAACTACATCGGTTACGCTGTCACTTTTATTGATGAGCTAAAATAACCTCAAGCTTTTAACTTAATACATTCAAAGTGGGCGGGCTCTATGTCCCCCACTTTTTATTTACCCTATAGCCTCTGCTTGTTCCCCCCTAAACTGCCTGAAGATAAACAAAGATAAATTATATTTCCGCTTTGTTTGATTTATATTTACTTAATCCCTTGTCGTTATTCAGAACTCTTTTTACCATAGCGTATCTAGTGCTACTATTTGCAATAAGTGTAGCTATCTTTTTTCAATATGAGGGTTTCCGATGCGTATTCTTATTGTCGAAGACAATGCGTTACTTCGTCACCATTTAACCGTACAGCTTAAAGAGCTTGGTCATCAGGTTGACTCCGCTGAAGATGCAAAAGAAGCTGACTACTTTTTACACGAAAGTTGCCCAGATATCGCGGTAGTTGATTTGGGCTTACCTGATGAAGACGGGCTTTCCATGATAAAACGCTGGCGTGGTGAGCACGTCAATATTCCACTTTTAGTATTGACGGCTCGCGAAAGTTGGCAAGAAAAAGTACAAGCACTAAACAGTGGTGCAGATGACTACGTGACGAAACCTTTCCAGCTAGAAGAGCTGGTCGCCCGCATGCAAGCTTTAATGCGCAGAAATAGCGGTCTCGCTTCACAAGTACTCGAATTAGGCAATTTCGTTATTGACCTCTCACGTAAAGAATTTACAGTTAACGGTGAAACCGTCAAATTAACTGCTTTTGAGTACACCATTATTGAAACACTGCTTCGCAACAATGGGAAAGTGGTTAGCAAAGACTCGTTAATGCGCCAGCTTTATCCAGATGCCGAACTTAGAGAAAGTCATACTATCGATGTTTTAATGGGCCGATTACGCAAAAAAATTCAACAATTCCATAGTGATGATGTGATTGTCACTGTACGTGGCCAAGGCTATCGTTTTGATGTGAATGGCTAATATGACGCTACGTAAATTTAAGTTCAAGCCCCTTTCGCTACGAGCACGTTTTCTCTGTGCCACATCAGCCGTGATCTTGGCGCTTTCTTTGTCCTACGGTATCGTTGCAATTTTGGGGTATCTAATTAGTTTCGATAAAACAACTTACACTCTATTACGTAGCCAAAGTAACTTAATTTACAGCCTAGCCCAATGGCAAAATAATAAAATTGATATTCGTGTTCCACCAAATTTCACATTAAATAACCCTACTTTGGTTATTATTTATGATGAACAAGGTCTCGTATTATGGCGCCAACGGGATGTACCTAGCGTTGAACGGCTGATCCGTAATGATTGGCTAAAAAAAGAAGGCTTATATGAAATTGATACGGACATTCGTGAAACTCGCCAACTCCTAGACGACAACCCCGAGTTCAACACAAAATTAGACGACATGGGTAATGATGACGAACCGTTGACTCACTCCGTGTCCGTGAACCAATATGCCGCAAGCGAAAACCTGCCTCCTCTCACCATCGTCGTTGTTGATACCCTACCACAAGACTTACAAAATACCGGTTTAGTTTGGGAATGGTTTGGTTACGTTTTACTAGCTAACTTAATTTTAGTCATCCCCTTATTATGGTTGGCCGCTTATTGGAGCCTACGGCCAATTAAATCATTAGTATCACAACTCAGTAGCCTAGAAAAAGGTGAACGGGATGCACTGGACGAGAACCCACCGTATGAGCTTCGCGGCCTAGTACGCAACCTTAATATTTTGTTAACGAATGAACGAAAGCGCTACAGTAAATATCGCACCACACTTTCGGATTTAACACACAGTTTAAAAACGCCTTTAGCCGTTTTACAGTCGACATTACGCCTGCTTCGCTCAGGCAAACAAATGAATATAGAACAAGCTGAGCCTATCATGCTTGAACAAATTGGCCGTATTTCTCAGCAGGTTGGCTATTATTTGCACCGCGCATCAACGCAAGGTGATGAAAACATGATGCTACGTGAAATTTCATCTGTTCCATCAATATTAGACAGCCTTGCAAGTGCCCTGCATAAAGTTTACCAACACAAAGGGGTTTCTATTACGGTTAACGTTTCTCCTGAAATAACCTGGCTAGGTCAACCTAATGACTTCATGGAAGTTATGGGCAATATCATGGAAAATGCGTGTAAATATTGCCTTGAATTCGTTGAGGTTAGTGCTGTTACGGGGGCTGATAGCTTAACATTAATTGTCGATGATGATGGTCCTGGCGTACCTGAAAGCAAACGCAGCTTAATTTTCGTTCGAGGGCAACGTGCAGATACCCTGCGTCCAGGCCAAGGCTTAGGCTTATCCATTGCCTTGGATATTATCGACCAGTATGACGGGGAAATCATAATTAGTGATAGCCCGCTTGGCGGTGCACGTTTATCCGTCACATTTAGGCAGCAATCTATGATTGAAGATAGTTAATCTGTGATATGAGTCCGTTTGTCCCCTATTTTACGAACCATTTCCGGTATACTATTTATGAAGTGTTTTATGAAAAGTAGTTTAAGGTGGCTGACTTGTTTACTCTCAAGATAAACCGCCCCCTACGTTTCTCATAAAGTTTATTTAGCATAATACTATTGTATATCGGCCATTTTTCGGTATTAAGACCGGGTATATTGCAATAAACTGATTAGCTATATTTAGCAGCTCCAAGGGACAATAAGATGGATTACAAACTAAATCTCGACTGGCAAAGTTTCCTCGACAGTCACTGGCAGAAGCGCCCACTGCTTATCAAAAAAGGGTTTGCAAATTTTATTGACCCTATCTCGCCTGACGAACTTGCAGGTCTGGCGATGGAAGATGAGGTTGATAGCCGTTTGGTTAGCCATAAAGAAGGAATTTGGCAAGTTGGCCATGGCCCATTTGAAAGCTATGAACACCTTGGCGAAGAGAATTGGTCTATTTTAGTTCAAGCTGTTGACCATTGGCATCACCCAAGCTCTGCGTTGATGAAACCATTCCGTGTACTTTCAGACTGGCGAATGGATGATTTAATGATCTCCTACTCGGTCCCCGGCGGTGGTGTAGGCCCTCACCTAGACCAATACGATGTGTTTATTATTCAAGGCGAAGGCCGTCGTCATTGGCGAGTGGGCGAAAAAATTCCAATGAAACAACATTGCCCACACCCTGACTTACTGCAAGTACAACCCTTTGATGCCATCATTGATGAAGAAATGGAACCCGGCGATATATTGTACATTCCACCTGGGTTCCCACATGAAGGCTACGCCATTGAGCCTTCATTAAATTACTCGGTTGGCTTTCGTGCACCAAATACTCGTGAATTGGTCAGTAGCTTTGCCGATCACTTAATTTCTAACGATTTAGGCAGTTACCGTTATAGTGACCCTGATTTATCATTCCGTGATAACCCTGCGGAGATCTTGCAAGGTGAACAAATTAAGCTGCGTGAGATGATGATATCACTAATTAATGACCCCGAGCTCTTTCGCAAATGGTTAGGTGAGTTTATCTCTCAATCACGCCACGAATTAGACATTGCGCCACCTGAACCACCTTATGAGCAAGAAGAAATCTATGATTTACTGAAAACTCAGCAAGAAACCTTGTACAAATTAAATGGTCTCAGAGCATTACGCGTTGGCGACCAATTTTTTGTAAATGGAGAATGCTTAGAAACTGAGTGTTATGAAGCTGCAGATAGTTTGTGTCGCTATGATGCCGTTAATAGCCAACTTTTAGCTGATGCTATTGATGACGTTAATTTTATCGCACTACTTACTGCACTCGTCAATAACGGCTACTGGTATTTTGATGATTAATCGATACCAATAATATTAAATGTGTATTTTATGAAAAGGCCCATTAATTATGGGCTTTTTCTTTAAACGAATTCTATTAGTATGATATAGCAACTCTCTCCTACCCCATTAATAAAAACCGCTGACTGTAATTAAAATACCTTCATTAATAACTAAGTTATTTATTTTAGTCTGTATTTTATTTCACGGTCACATACTCCCTTTATGAGCCTGATTTACTCATCAGCACGCAAAGATAACGTATTTTATTTGATTCAATTCTAAACTGTTTTTACTTCAACATCGCCAATCCTATACAGCGTTAATTACCCCTTTTAAAGATGATAACAACATGAACATAGAAACACTTTTGGCTTTATCATTGTTTTCCTTTGTGACATCCATAACGCCAGGACCCAATAATATTATGTTACTTGCTTCAGGCATTAATTTTGGATTTAGAAAAACATTGCCGCATTCATTGGGAGTATCAATCGGTTTTCTTATTATGCTCGTTGCAGTAGGGCTTGGAATCGGAGCCTTGATCCAATCATCCCCTATGATTTATTCGATATTAAAATATTTTGGAATTGTTTATTTGTTCTGGCTTGCATGGAAAACCACGATTAGCCATTCCATTGCACAGACAAATAACCAAGAGATTAAACCGCTAACTTTCTTAGAAGCGGCACTATTTCAATGGATAAATCCTAAAGCATGGATGATGGCTATTTCTGGAATGGCCATGTATACCAATACAAACGCCCCCTATTTATCGATGTTTCAGGTCGCCGTCATCTTCTCAGCCATCAACTGGCCGTGTGTTGCTATCTGGGCGATGTTTGGCAGTAAATTAAGAGAAAGACTAAAACAACCTAAAATATTAAAACGATTTAATTTAGTCATGGGTATTTTACTGGCGCTTAGTGGTATTTCTGTATTATTTCAATAGAAAAATTAGAGTGCTTATCGCAGTAAGCACTCTATTTATGGCAAGATATCAGGATTGCCGTGCGTGGATAGCCGTTAGCTCCGCAATACGCATAATCACACTAACAGCCTGTTCCATACCTTCTTGGGTTATAAACTCATGTTTACTGTGGAAATTATATCCACCTGTAAAAATATTTGGGCACGGTAAGCCGCGATGTGAAAGCTGAGCTCCGTCAGTACCGCCCCGGATAGGTTGAATAATGGGCTCAATGCCACAATCAAGCATCGCTTGCTTGGCTAGTTCAATCACGTGTGGGTACTTCATGACCTCTTTGTGCATGTTATAATAGGTATCATCAAGCGTTAGTTCGATATAACAACTTGGATGTAGCCCTTCGCCAACTTTTTCAGCAATTCGAATGATATTTTTCTTCCTAGCTTCAAATCCTGCTAAGTCAAAATCACGAATAATATAATTCAACTCGGCCTTCTCTACTGTACCTTTTAACGAGGTTAAATGATAAAACCCTTCATAACCATCTGTACTTTCAGGTGTTTCATCGGGAGGTAACATTGCATGAATACGATTTGCTAACCCTAATGCATTCACCATCACCCCTTTGGCTGTACCTGGATGGGTGTTATTGCCGACAATTTTAATCGAAACATTGGCCGCATTAAAATTTTCATACTCTAATTCACCAACACCACCACCATCGACGGTATAGGCCCACAATGCATCAAATTGTTTAAAGTCGATATGGCGAGCCCCACGTCCTATCTCTTCATCAGGGGTAAATGCAAGACAGACTTTCCCATGAGGAATATTTTTTTCCTTTAAACGGACGAATGCTGTAATAATTTCTGCAATTCCCGCTTTATCATCGGCACCAAGTAAGGTTTTACCATCAGTCATGATCAGGGTTTTGCCAATCATTTCATGGAGTACCGGAAACATTACTGGGGATAACACTTCATCACCAATACCTAACGCAATATCCCCACCTCGATAATTTTCAAGGACTTGTGGACTCACGTTTTTACCTGAAAAATCAGGCGCTGTGTCTAAGTGTGAAATAAAACCAATAGTGGGAACATCCCAATCAACGTTTGACGGCAAATAGGCCATCACACAACCTTGATCGCTTAGTGTTATTTTTTCAAAACCTAATTCGTTCAGTTCATTAACTAATGCGCGAGCAAACTTTAACTGCCCCGCACTGCTCGGTACGGTTTTTGCGTTTAGTTTTGACTGTGTATCGAAAGCGGTATATTCAAAAAACCGCTCTAAGAGTTTGTCCATACCCTTCCCCCTAAAATATCAATGTTTATATTATGGGAAAGATCACAGATTCAATTATTGTCTCAAATCAGCTTTCCTGTTAATGCGCACTATTTTTATAGTAAATCTTTAATAAAATTTATTTTTTAGCGTATTTTTTGGGTGATTAACTGTCATAGTCACAATCAGCACCTATAATTAATAGGGGTAATAATTAAATTACATTAATTAGTAAATTATTAGTTACCTAAAAACACGCCTCTTGGTTAACTTTCACTCTCCCACTACACAGATCATCAATTATTGAATTGAAATAGTATGTTATATATGACCTATTATTTTTTTATTTATTATCTAATTAATAAACAAAACGAAGTTTAACTCGTTAATAGGAATATCTATGTCAAAAACATGTTTAATTTATGGTGTGAGCAAAGGCTTAGGCAAGGCATTAGTCGAAGGATTCCCTGAAAAAGTAGACCATATTTATGGTGTTTCTCGCTCAAAACCTCCTTTTGAACAAACTAATTTTACGTGGATCCCTGCTGATTTAAATGACATTAATAGTGCAAATACCATTAAGCATGTTATTCAAAATCAACCTATTCATACTTTAATTTATAACGTTGGCATATGGGAAAAATTGGCATTTAATGAAGAGTACCAATTTGAATCGACTGATGACATAGAGTTACTCAATATGGTTCAAACCAATATAAGTGCCTGTTTATTAAATCTAAAAGCGCTCTTACCTAATTTGCGCCTAGCAAAAAACAGTAAGGTTATATTGATTGGCTCCACATGGGGTTTAGATAATCATAATGGCAAGGAAGTCACCTTTTCTGCCACCAAATATGCCCTCAGAGGGATAGTCCAGTCATTAAGAGAAACACTACGGGAAGATAAAATAGCAATATCAGTCATAAACTTAGGTTATCTAGCAACTGAGTTCCCATTAACTGTTTCTGTCGATGAGGTCATTGAAAAAAGTGATGGGCAATTAATCCCATTACAAGATGTTGTCAACGCCGTGCGTTTTATCGCCAATACCAGCAATGCAACCTGTGTCAAAGAGATTACGATGCCAGCCATGATGGATACAAACGTCTAACCTATAAGAGGAAACAATACGCTTCCCCTATAATGTTATATATTAAAAGCTTATTGCGCGGTATTTTTAACCTGTAACTCAGTAATAAGCTTATTAATATATTCAACAACGACTTTGCTGGCTAAACCATAGTGTTTTTCATCGAACTCACTTTCCACTTGGCTAGGCTCTAAATTCAGTTCGACGGTATGTGCCCCATGTAATTTCGCCTCATGCACAAAACCTGCCGCAGGATACACATGGCCAGACGTTCCAATAGAAATAAAAATAGTCGCCGATTCAATGGATTGATAAATATAATCCATTCCAATTGGCATTTCACCAAACCAAACAATATGGGGCCTCAGCGGTTGAGGAAATTGGCAACAATGACAGCGGTCATCGACCGATAAATCCCCTTTCCACTCCAATACTTGATTTGACCAATTACAGCGAACTTTTAATAGCTCTCCATGCATATGGATAACCCGCTGACTCCCCGCTCTTTCATGCAAATTATCTATATTTTGCGTAATTAACAAAAAGCGGTCACCAAAAAGTTCTTCAAGCTGTGCAAGTGCATAGTGAGCGGCGTTAGGCTTAATATTTTCTTGCTGTAACTGCCGACGCCGCTCATTATAAAAACGTTGTACTAATTCAGGATCACGCTCGAAACCTTCAGGAGTAGCGACATCTTCAACGCGATGCTCCTCCCATAATCCATCCGCAGAACGGAATGTTTGGATCCCAGATTCAGCTGAAATTCCAGCCCCCGTCAAAACGACGATATTGACATTTTTCATGTTATCCAATCTATTATCTATATAAAAAGACCGGTTACGAAGTCGCTGGCGGCGTATACATTTATTCTTACGAGCTTTTTTCAACCTATAACGAAATCGCAACATCAAAACTTCCTTTCATCCATATCACCAATAAAATTTATACCGTATTAAATATTAATTGTTTTCTATCATGTCATTACGACATGAATTTATAAACCTTGATTGTTTGAAATTATTTAAAACAATCAAGCTCAAGTGTGTATTTTATTGGCATATTAACCATTTCCTTACCACAACTGATGATATTATCTAAATGTTAACATACTAAAACGCATCATCATGCTGAATGCAAATAAAAATATCGAAGGTATCGATTTTGTCACTTTTTGTTCATGAAAATGACATCATATATTCATAAATACGCCATAAAACTGCCACAATGGGAAAACAATAAAAAAACCTTTCTCGTTCACTCTCAGTGCAGTTAAAATACGCCTCGCAGATTTTACTGTGTTATTAACTCACCACTACAAGGGATTTCATGGAAAAGTTTTTTGAAAGAGCGATGTATGCTTCACGTTGGATTTTAGCGCCTATCTATTTTGGGCTTTCACTGACACTATTGGCTTTAACCATTAAGTTCTTTCAAGAGCTATACCATATTTTGCCAAATATCTTTTCAATTCCTGAAGCAGACTTAATTTTAACGCTATTATCATTGATTGATATGGCATTAGTCGGTGGGTTATTGGTGATGGTGATGTTTTCAGGTTATGAGAACTTTGTTTCACAAATGGATATTCCTGACAACAGCGAAAAACTTGGCTGGCTTGGAAAAATGGACGCTTCATCATTAAAAAATAAAGTCGCGGCTTCCATTGTTGCAATTTCCTCAATTCACTTGTTAAAAATCTTTATGGACTTAAAAAGTGTCTCAAATGACAAACTAATGTGGTATGTCGTTATCCATTTAACCTTTGTATTATCTGCATTCGTTATGGGTTACCTCGATAAAATGACCAAAAAATAAACAGTTGAATTTATTTTCAAAGTGCCTAGCCTCGACGCATAGGCACTTATCAGTTGACTAATCTTATCTTTATCTCCCTTTTCATTTTCCGCTTTGTGTTACCATCACTGTTCTGAAGACCCGTACTAAGGATACTCAACATGAGCCAACATTTTGTCGGCAAATATGAAGCTGAGATTAAATTTCAATTACCAGACCCTGACACTTTTTTGCATAAAATAAGAGCCGACTTGGCCGAACCCTTTACGGAAAATAATATAGAAACAGATTATTTCTATGAAAACCCACATTTACCACTGGCCGACAATAACGTCAGTATGTGTGTCCGTGAAATGGTGCCATCAGGCATAAAATTATGGATAGTTAAAGGCCCTGGGCTTTCTGAATGCAAAGCCATTAATATTGATGACTGCCATCATGTACAAAACATGTTGACGACACTGGGATACCATTGCTACTTAACCACGACAAAGGTAAGAAGTATTTATTTTCTGAATGACATACACATAACAATTGACCATCTTAGTGGGATCGGTTGGTTCGCTGAGTTTGCCATCATGACTGATGAACAAGATTTACTTGATAGTTTATATAAAAGGTTGATGGCGACGGCCAAACAGTATGGATTTACAGAAGAAATGGTCGAAACTCGTAGCTATAAACAGATGTTTTTAACTGCACAGCCATCATATAAAGAGCCAATAAATTTTTAGCGCCATTCCCTAAAAATAATTGGCTCTTTGCCCTAATGACTATTGGCCACTGAGGATCCGAGCTGGGTCTAACTTACTCGCTCGGCGAGCTGGATACCAACTGGCTAACAGGCTTAACACAATGGTTGTAATTAAAACATAAACTACATCCATAACATGCAATTCAGACGGTAAAAAATCAATAAAATAGACATCACCGGACAAAATTGGATGGCCAACAATAGCCTCTATCACCTTGATCATTGACGTTAAATTTAAGGATATGACGACCCCAAGTACCGCGCCAATCAAAGAACCAACAAGGCCCCCCAACAAACCATACCATAAGAAAATAGCGCGGATTTGCCTATCTTTTGCTCCTAAGGTTCGCAATACAGCGATGTCACTACTTTTATCTTTAACGGCCATAACAAGCGTAGAAACAATATTAAAACAGGCAACACCAATGACTAATATCATAGCTAAGTACATGATACTTCTAACCATTTGAATATCATTGTACATATAGCCATAATCACCAATCCAGCTTTTTACGACAACGTGATGCATAGTTTTCAAACCTGCATCATAAACAACTTGATCGGCAATAAATGGGTCTGTGGCTTTGATTTCAAACCCTGTCACACCATCCCCATAGTCGAGGTATTCCTGTGCATCTGCGAGTGGAACAAGTGCCAACTGGTGATCTAGCAGGCCGCTCAGTTTAAAAACCCCTGTCACCTGCACGCGAATACGCTTAGGTTGTTGAATTTTTAAGCTAGCATCCGTATTTGGGATCATGATTGTCACCCAATCCCCAACCTTCACATTCAATGCATCAGCCACACCTTGGCCTAAAATAATTGATTGTTTACCCGCTTCAAAATGCTGCCAAGCGTCATTGAGAATAAACTGTGGTAATGCGCTGACTTGTGATTGCGTTTCTCGTGAAACTCCCATCACTTGGATTGCTTTTAAATTTGCGCCACGCTCAAGCAACCCAGTAAAATTGATGTAAGGACTAACGCCTTCTACACCCGGCGTTTTTCGGATAACTTGTTCAGCAAATTCCAAATCTTTATAGGGCGGTTTAACTGCATATATTTGCCCATGGGGAACGACAGATAATACGCGGTTATTTAATTCTCGCTCAAAGCCGTTCATCGCGCTCAAACCGATAATGAGCACTGCAACCCCGAGAACAATACCCAACGTTGAAACTATCGAGACTAACGAGACCATCCCGGTTCGACGTCGACCACGGCTGAAACGCAGCGCTGTGAGTAGTGAAAGAGGCAATTTAGACATTACCGAGCCCCCAAGGTAATTTCCTGCTGTAAATGCCCATCACGCATTTCCAATTGACGAGATAACCGGCGAGCTAGTGTCATATCATGAGTGACCACTAAAAATGCGGTCCGCTGTGTTCGGTTTAATTCCCCCAGCAATTCAAAAATGGCGTCTGCATTGCGTAAGTCCAGATTACCTGTCGGCTCATCGGCTAAAACCAATGCTGGCTCATTCACTAACGCCCTTGCAATAGCAACACGCTGACGCTCTCCCCCTGACAATTCAGAAGGACGATGCCCTGCCCGATGCGCTAGCCCGACCGCTTCTAGCATTTCGGTCGCTTTCGAAAATGCAGTTTCTTTCGCAACCTTGCCAATCAATAAAGGCATCGCCACATTCTCTAAGGCGGTAAAATCCGGTAAAAGATGGTGAAATTGGTAAATAAAACCTAAATCTTTATTACGAATAGCCGCACGTTCATCTGAAGATAATTGATTAATATGCTGCCCACGAAAAATGACATTCCCTTCTGATGGGGTATCTAGGCCCCCCAGTAAATGTAATAAGGTACTTTTACCCGAACCCGAGCTTCCCACAATAGCCATCATTTCCCCAAGCCCCATGGAAAAACTGACATTTTTCAACACTTGCGTCGACAATGTCCCTTCTTGATATGTTTTACTCAAATTTTCACAGACCAGAAGTGGTTGTTTATTCATAACGTAAAGCCTCAGCAGGTTGAACCGCTGCTGCACGCCAAGAAGGATAAAGCGTTGCCAGCAGAGAAATCAGCATTGCACTCAGTGCAATAATTAAAATACCAGAGTAATCAAGCACAATAGGCAGAGAGACACCTTTAGGTAATAAACCAATCAGCGGCATAATGACATTCAGTTGACTAGAAAGTATTGTGCCTAATATTGTGCCAATGAGTGAACCAATCACCCCCGCCCCTGCACCTTGGATCATAAATATCATTAAAATACGCCAACGTTTGAGACCAAGGGTTTTTAAAATAGCCACTTCACCTTGCTTTTCCATCACTAACAACGATAGCGAGGTAATAATGTTAAATGCCGCCACTGCGATAATTAAGCTGAGCAATAAGCCCATCATATTTTTTTCCATGCGAACCGCTTGGAAAAACTCCCCTTTACGCTCTCGCCAATCTTTCCACACCAAGCCTTCTGGTAACGTTTGCTGACTCAAAACGTCAACTTGTAAAGGTTCATCCAAATATAAACGCCACCCAGTAATGTGCCCTGTTGGATAACGTAGCATACGTGCGGCATCTTGCTGTGCGACGACCAACTCGCTCGTATCCGCTTCCCCATTCGTTTGGAAAATGCCTGCAACGGTAAATAAGCGCTGACTTGGAATACGCCCCATCGGTGTTAACTGACTCACCCCAGGAATAATTAAGCGAACTTCATCACCACGTTTTACGCCAAGCGTTTCTGCCAGTTTGTTCCCCAGAAAAACATTGTAACTGCCTTCTTTAAGATCACTGCGTTGCCCAACAACCAGTTTATCCAATAATAGCGAAGGTTCTTCAGGTTCAATCCCCCCCATGACACCAACGCCAACATTGGTTCGGCTTTGTAATACCACGTCAGATTGCACAATAGGTGCAATATGGCTAACACCGTTTAAATGTTGTAGGTCGGTTATTGGATATTTTGCTGGGTCTATGTTTCCAGAGGCAGAGGTTAAAATTGCCTGCGGCATATAAGCAAGTATGCTATCTTGTAAAGATCGCTCGAACCCATTCATCACTGAAGTGACGGTTATCAATGCCGTCACCCCCAGTGTGATACCAATGGCAGATAAACTGGAAACGAAACGCCCAAATTTATCTGCGGCGCGCCCACGTAAATAGCGTAGGCCTATAAATAATGAGACAGATTGGTGCATGAAATCTATGATGCCCCTGTTGCCAAAGCGAAGTGTTCAGCGATAATAAAGGGTACGATTGATGAATGGAACCACTCGATGGTTTTTTTTCTGCTTTGAGTGCCTTTTTGTCTGACTTTCAGACGAATTACGAGTTAAAACTGATTGTTTTGTTCCGAATTTTGTAGTTTAACTATCCATTGATTAACTTAACTATTTTTCGTGCAAAATTTGGCTATGTTTGTGCTAACTCTTGTTTAACTGCTTACTAATCGCTGTGAGATACCGAAGATTTCTATGTTGTCAAAATTTCGTTATGAACTCCCTAGTCGTAGTGGCGATGTTCGCCATTTAGGTTGCCTTATCGGGGCGGCTGGTGCACTTGAATGTGGAGAAATAATACAACGTCATCAAGGGCCTGTTATCATCGTGACACGTGACATGCAAAATGCATTACGTTTAAAAGATGAAATTCAACAGTTTACACAACACCCTATAGAGACACTTTCTGATTGGGAAACATTGCCATATGACAATTTCTCCCCCCATCAGGAAATTATTTCTCATCGTTTATCGACCCTGTACCGTTTGTCCAGTTTACAAAAAGGCGCATTAATTCTTCCCGTCAATACGCTGATGCAAAAAGTCTGCCCTGCTGACTTTTTAACCAGCCATGCTTTGTTGATGGCAAAAGGTGATAAACTTTCCCGTGATAACTTACGGAATGAGCTCGATAACGCGGGTTACCGCCATGTTGAACAAGTTTTAGAACATGGCGAATATGCAACACGCGGAGCGCTGCTCGATTTATTTCCAATGGGAAGTTCATTACCATTTCGTATTGATTTCTTTGATGATGAAATTGATAGCTTGCGAACTTTCGACGTAGACTCACAAAGAACACTCGAGGAAGTCGAGCAAATTAATTTACTCCCAGCGCATGAGTTCCCGACCGATAAAGACGCGATTGAACGTTTCCGCAGCCAATGGCGGGAGCGTTTTGAGGTTCGCCGTGACCCAGAGCATATTTACCAACAAGTCAGTAAAAATACCTTACCAGCAGGTATTGAGTATTGGCAGCCTTTATTCTTTGCACAGCCACTGCCCTCTTTATTTGAGTATTTACCACCATCAAGCTTAATTGTTTCGCAGAACTTACAAGAAGCCGCTGAACGGTTTCAGGTTGATACTCGACAACGGTATGAAAGCCGCGGTGTCGACCCTATGCGCCCATTGCTCCCGCCATCTGAACTCTGGCTAACCGTTGAACAACTTAATCAATCATTAAAAAACTGGCCACGTATTCAATTATCACCTGAGTCTCTGCCCAAAAAAGCGGCAAATACCAATTTAGATTATCTGCCATTACCGGATATCAGCACACAAGGGCAAAGCAAAACGCCACTCGAAAAATTGCGGCAGTTTACTGAACAGTTCGATGGAACTATCGTCTTTTCTGTTGAAAGCGAAGGCCGACGTGAAACCGTTACCGAACTATTAGCTCGTTTAAAAATTCGCCCTGAAATTATTCAAAGCTATACTAGCCCTGCTGATAACCGGTTTGCCATCACCATTGGTGCCGCTGAACATGGTTTTATTCAATCTGATATCCATAAAGCATTAATTTGTGAAAGCGATTTGCTTGGGGAGCGTGTTGTTCGCCGCCGGTCAGATAACCGCCGTTCCATTAATACCGATACCCTCATTCGTAATTTAGCGGAATTACGCACGGGGCAACCAGTTGTCCATATTGAGCATGGTGTGGGCCGTTACCAAGGGCTAACTACCTTAGAAGCGGGTGGGATTAAAGCGGAATATTTAATTTTAACCTATGCTGGCAATGATAAACTGTATGTTCCTGTTTCTTCGCTTCATTTAATTAGTCGTTATGCAGGTGGCGCGGATGAAAATGCCCCATTGCATAAATTAGGCAGTGATAGCTGGGGGCGTGCACGCCAAAAAGCGGCTGAAAAAGTTCGCGATGTTGCGGCAGAACTTCTTGATATCTATGCACAACGAGCCGCTAAAGCTGGCTTTGCATTTAAGCATGATAAACAACAATACCAAGAGTTTTGTCAAGGTTTTCCATTCGAAACAACGCCTGACCAAGAAGCCGCCATCAATGCCGTTCTCAGTGATATGTGCCAGCCATTAGCGATGGATCGTCTGGTTTGTGGCGATGTGGGCTTTGGTAAAACCGAAGTGGCAATGCGAGCCGCATTCCTTGCGATTAATAATAACAAGCAAGTTGCCGTGTTAGTCCCCACGACACTACTTGCGCAGCAGCACTACGATAACTTTAAAGATAGGTTTGCTAACTGGCCTGTCCGTATCGAAATGTTGTCACGCTTTAAAACAGCGAAAGAGCAACAACAAATTATTACCCAAGCTGCTGAAGGCAAAGTGGATATTCTAATTGGTACCCACAAATTGCTACAAAGTGACTTAGTATGGAAAGATTTAGGCTTACTTGTCGTCGATGAAGAACACCGCTTTGGTGTCCGTCATAAAGAACGCATCAAAGCCATGCGTGCAGACGTTGATATCTTAACGCTGACTGCCACACCTATCCCTCGGACGCTCAATATGGCCATGAGTGGTATGCGTGATTTATCTATTATCGCCACACCACCAGCACGCCGTTTGGCTGTAAAAACCTTTGTGCGCCAATATGATGACTTAGTTGTCCGTGAAGCAATTTTACGCGAAACCTTACGTGGCGGCCAAGTTTATTACCTTTACAATGATGTTGAAAACATTGAAAAAGCCAAAGCACGCCTTGAAGAGTTAGTCCCTGAAGCCCGTTTTGTTGTTGGTCATGGCCAAATGCGTGAGCGCGAATTAGAACGCGTAATGACAGATTTCCATCATCAACGTTTTAATGTATTGATATGCACAACAATTATTGAAACTGGTATTGATATACCGACGGCAAATACCATTATCATTGAACGCGCTGACCATTTCGGGTTAGCACAACTCCATCAACTACGTGGCCGTGTGGGTCGTTCTCACCATCAAGCTTATGCATACTTGCTCACTCCGCATCCAAAAGCCATGACTTCCGATGCACATAAACGTCTTGAAGCCATTTCTTCACTGGAAGATTTAGGAGCTGGGTTTGCTTTAGCAACTCATGATTTGGAAATTCGTGGTGCGGGTGAATTACTCGGTGAAGATCAAAGTGGGCAAATGACCACGATTGGTTTTACCCTCTACATGGAACTGTTAGAAAGTGCGGTTGATGCGCTAAAAGAGGGCCGTGAGCCTTCATTAGAAGATTTAACTAACCAACAAACAGAAATTGAGTTGCGCATGCCTGTTCTGTTGCCTGACGACTATATTCATGATGTGAATATCCGTTTATCTTTCTATAAGCGGATAGCCAGTGCAAAAGGAAGCCAAGAGCTCAACGACCTACGTACAGAGTTAATCGATCGTTTTGGTAGCCTACCAGATGCAGGTAAATTCTTACTAACGAATGCGGCTATTCGATTACAAGCTCAAGCCCTTGGTATTAAACGAATTGAAGCTCATGAAAAAGGCGGGTTCATTGAGTTTGGTGATAAAAATAAAGTCGACCCAAGTTTCTTAATAAGCTTATTACAAAACCAGCCACAAACTTATCGGTTAGATGGCCCTGTTAGACTAAAATTTTTCCATGATTTAACCGAAAGAGTTTCTCGACTAGAGTTTATTAAACAATTACTCATTGGATTTGAAGAGCATCAAATTAGCTAAGTTTGATGCTCTAAAATGATAAAAGGCTACTCTTGTAGCCTTTTATCTCTATAATATTTATAGAAAAAATTATTCCATAAAGCCAAATGTATTTTTATTCGGTTGCAGTTCTAAGACTACTGATGCGTTTTTTGTGATTGGTAATTCATTTTGCTGTAGGCAATAAAAGGGTAATAACTCTTTTATATCACTGCGAATGGTTTCACATACTGAATTAGATGATGTTAATACTAGGCGCCCTTCATCATCTAATGGAATAAACATTGATGGTGCATAGGATGTTCTAACTTTTCCAATATTTTTACCTATTTGGTACACAACATCATACCCAATAACAACTAATTCCATTTTTTGTGTCTTCACACAGGTTTGATCTTGCATATCAAACAGCGATGGAAAGCCTTTCCCTTGCAGCGCTTCAATCATGAAAACCATTTTGCATTCACTTTGCGCAGGATGAAAGCGAGAAAGAGACTGTTGATTAAAAGAACCTAGAACCCCAGTAACTGTACAATTTTCATACTCCACAAGGCGATTGGATTGGATTGGTTCAACAGATAAAACCGTAGCCAACTTAATTTCAGGGGCTCGGTTGAATAAAGCCACGAGCAAGACAATAAGGAATACCACTACTGTTGCTAATAACAACTTAAATTTTAGCTTCATCGCGTTAACCCTTATTAAAATATGCCGTATCTATTGTAACCACTACTCAGAATAATTCGATAATTACGTACTAATCGTATTGTTTTTTAGAATTATCTTAAGTCATCATCAAAAAACGGTTTATTATAACTGTTTTGGAAAATAGAAACTTTACTATTAGTGTAATTTCACAATTCTATTAGAGGGGGATTGATATAACCATTAAAATCAATAAGATACACTAAGATCTCATTCATTTTTCAACTTTTCGTTATATAACCAAATTTACACCTTAATTATTTATACCCTAGGTATTTAATATACTAATCACTTATTTTATATTAACGCCTCGATTTAAATTTGATTTAGATAAAATATATGAATAAGCAATAATGGCAATATACTCGATATTTAATCTATTACTCTTGATCTAAATAGTTTTTCTATGCAATATTTAATACAGATAAATCTTGACAGATTTAGTTAATATATTTTATTAATGGCATATTTATCATTATAAATATAAGAAATAATGCACCTGTTATACGAATACACAGGTGCATACCGCTACTAAAACCTGATTAAACAACTAATTAGTAATAAATTAGTGCAATTTTAACTTCGGTCGAATAATTCGGTTAATACTACCAACAAGCATCATTAGCCCAGTTTTAATATAACCATGTAATGCAATTTGGTGCATACGATATAAAGAAATGTACACAAAGCGTGCAATGCGTCCCTCTACCATCATATCCCCACGCATTAAATTACCCATCAAGCTACCAACGGTACTAAAGCGAGATAGTGATACTAATGAGCCATGGTCTTTATAAACATACTCTTTTAAAGGCTTATCTTTCATTAATGCGACGATATTATCATAACAAAGGCTAGCCATTTGATGGGCTGACTGCGCCCTTGGTGGCACAAAGCCCCCTTCTGGCTTAGCACATGATGCGCAATCGCCAATGGCAAAAATCATATCATCACGAGATGTTTGTAACGTTGGTTTTACCACCAATTGGTTAATGCGGTTGGTTTCTAACCCAGCGATATCTTTCATGAAGTCAGGTGCTTTGATCCCTGCAGCCCAAACCATGAGGTCCGCATAGATTTTACCATCTTCTTTCGTATTCAAACCATCTTCATCAGCACTGGTCACCATGGTTTTTGTCAAGACATTCACACCTAGCTTATTAAGTTCTTGGTGAGCTGCACTTGAAATTCGAGGAGGCAAGGCCGGTAAGATACGTTCGCCAGCTTCGACTAATGTCACATTCAATGCATCCGTATCTAACCCTTTGAAGCCATAACTGGTCAGTTGCTCAACTGCGTTATAAAGTTCTGCTGATAACTCAACGCCCGTTGCACCGCCACCAACAATAGCAATATTAACGCTCTCTTCTGCGTTATCACGCACTGAATAACGTAAAAAGAGATTTAACATTTCGTCATGAAAACGATGTGCTTGATGTGGATTATCTAAGAAAATACAGTGTTCTTTGACGCCAGGTGTACCGAAATCATTCGACGTACTACCTAGTGCCATCACTAAAATATCGTACTCTAATTCACGCAGAGGGACTAATAATTCGCCGTGCTTATCATAAAGCTCACCGAGAACCACTTTTTTATTTTCACGGTCAATATTGGTAAGCGAACCTAACTGGAAATTAAACGCATTATGGCGTGCATGAGCCAGATAGCTTATCGCATCGACACCATCATCTAACGAACCTGTTGCCACTTCATGTAATAGTGGTTTCCATAAATGACTTGGGTTGCGGTCAACCAAAGTAATTTGTGCGCGTTTTTTACGGCCTAACTTGCGGCCTAAACGTGTTGCCAGTTCTAATCCGCCAGCACCACCGCCGACAACGATGATTTTGGGTTGAGATAAGGTCATAAATCCCTCGAAACAAAATATATTAATGTTATTTAAGGTTTCTCACCTAGAAAAGTCTTATATAACAATAATTAGCCAAGCTATCTTCCATTCCCATTAGAATATCATGCGTGGTCTATTGGTAATACCAAATATTGATTCATATCAATTTAGTTGATTATTATGACTACTATCACATTCGTCAAATCATTTTTTCTTCCGAACGAATCGAGTCAGCTTTTTGGTATTCATATCAATCAATTGTTTAAATCCACATAAACCATAATGATAATGAGAACTATTATTCTATCATTTTTAAATTGGTGTGTACTATCAATTCCCTGCTGTTGAGCTAAACCTACACAAAGCACAAAAAAAAACTCCAAGGATGAAAAGCACCCTCAGAGTTTTTAATTAAATATTAAATTTTATTATTTAATTTTCTTGATACGCACATCCGTAGGAACTGAAACGGGTGAGTTATCTTTAAAATATTGCATTAACGCTTCGTTATCTGGCAGGCTATAAACACGGTCTTTACCTTGGTTGAAGGCAGAGAAACGGCTGCCACCCGTTGCTAAGAATTCATTCGCAGCAACACGATAGCTTTTGTTCATGTCTAACGGCTTACCGTTTAATTTCATTGATTTTTGAATAACTTTGTCACCCACTGGGCGGCTGTCGTCCCACTCGTAATAAAAACCTTTAGAAACAGGCATGACTTGTGGACGAGCACGATCCCATTGCTGTTCAAGCGCTTGTTTAATTTGTGCACCTGTTAGCGACTGTGTGACAACCACGTTAGAGAATGGTTGGACTGTGAAAATATCACCATACGTCAATTCACCTGCTTTCATGTCAGCACGAATACCGCCACTATTCATAAATGCAATTTGAGCACCGCCCGCTTCTTTGCTGGAAGCTGCATATAATTGACCATCAGCAATAATCTTACCTAAGGTAGAATCCCCTGCTGGTAATAATTTTTTATCCACATTAGCCGTCAAAGACCCCATCACTTGTTGAGAAATAGGTAACGCAATTTTTTCGTATTTTTGTACGAACGTGGTTAACTCAGGGTTTTTCTCATAGCGACTCGTCTCAACAGGGATATTTTTTGCATTTATGCTAACAATATCTTTCGTGTTTCTATCAATCTCAATATTTAATTGAGACAATAAAGTCCCGTTAGATTGGGCAGAAATCACAGTCATCCCATTGATTTCACAATTGTAAGCTTGGTGTGTATGACCACTAACGACAAAGTCTACCGCGCTATCTAATTGTTTGACGATATCAACAATTGGGCCTTTGATATTATCGCAACGGTTAATATCTTTAACTTTTGTATCAACTTGTTGTGTTGCGCCTTCATGGATCAGAACACCGATACTGTTAATACCTTGTGATTTTAATAATTTCACTTGGTTATTAATAGTTTCAACTTCATTTTTGAATTCTAAACCTGCGGTTCCACTTGGTGTTACGATAGCCGGCGTACCTTCTAACGTTAAACCAATAAATGCCATTGGAACACCATCAAACTCTTTAATAAAGTAAGATGGGAACAGTGTTTCACCAGTTTCTTTAACAATAACGTTGGCTGCTAAGTAGTTAAAGTCAGCCCCTGAAAAGGAATCTTTACCCACACAACCGGCCGTTGGGTGACAGCCACCATTTTGCTTTCTCAGCAGCTCTTCTTTACCTTTGTCAAACTCATGGTTACCCACTGCACTGGTTTCCATACCAATCGCACTTAGCGCTTCAATAGTGGGTTCGTCGTAGAACATTGATGACAATAGTGGGCTTGCGCCGACTAAATCACCCGCGCCTACAACGATAGTTTTATCATTTTGCGCTCTTAATTGATTAACCAGTGTCGCAATTGACTCAATTCCACCTAACTTACCATCGCCCGGTGCTTGTAGAGCGCCATGGAAGTCATTTATACCAATGACTTGTACTTTTACCGTATCCGTATTTTTGGAAGCACAACCCGCCAAAAGTGCACCGGAAATGAGCAGTGTGAGTAATCCAATTTTGTATTTCATTTATCTTACCTTTTAATCCTTTTCAACTATCGGCTACATTTTGAAACGATAAGTCGTTGTCATTGAACCAGATAACGAGTGTGCGCGACGTGATTGACCATCATATAATTTTGGGGTCGTGTAGTCGTTTTCCTGACGATGGTGCCAGCCCAGACCCCCACTTAACGAAACAGAAAGATTTTCAGTTGGTTTCCAATAACTAAACAGACCAAACTGACCTTGTTTTAATCTTTCACCTTCATATTTAAATTCTGAATAGTTAGTACGTGCGCCAACAGAAAGCTCTTTACTAATACGATACTCTGCGGCCATAGCGACCATGGTTTCACCATCACGTACGTAGTCGATATCTGCATAAGCTGGGGAGTTAAAACGGCCACGCGTGTTACCAATTGGGTTACGTGCAAATTGTCCGACGCCGTTCGCTTTTTTCGCTTGGGTGTAAGTTAAGCCTGTGCTTAGCGTCCAAGGCGATTCTGGGATGCGCCATTCTGCCGTCCCTGCATAGTGCCACGCACGTTTGTCAAAATTACGCTTCCCTTTTTGTTTATCGGTTTCAGTACGTTTACCGTCACTACCGTATTCATGGTTATAGATTTGTGTACCAAGTGTCACATCTGAAGTCAGTTTATATTTTGCTTCTAAACCTTGTTGACGGAATAAATCATCGGCTTGACCATAGAAATAATAAACTTTCAATGGCTTAGTATTGTAGTTAATCCCTCCCGTGATGACATGATTAACATTGTGTCGAACACCGTTAGCATCAGTAAAATACATGGCATCAATATTTGGGCTATCACGACGCATAACTTTTTTATCGAGATATAATAAGTCCAAACTCCAATCACTGATCGCCGTATTCGTGTAGTAACCGCTATAGCTGTTCAATGATAAGCGCTGTGAATTCGTGAAAATACCCGTATTTTTCAGTGTAAACCAACCAGCCTTGGCATTAAATTTTACAGGTTCAAGGTCAAGTTTTATTTTTGCATAACGTTGACCAATTTTGTTATACCCTTTCGCATGGCCATCATCGTTATATAAAATTGCACGGGAGGCGAAGTCTTTACTTGCACCCAACTTGATACCACCGTAATAAGATGCATCAAAACCAATGACATCTGCGAAATAACCTGATTTGAAATCTGCTTGGAAGTTTTGCCCCCAAGCATTTGCGACTTGTTTTCTATACCGGTTTTCGTTTTTATCAAAACGGTTTTCTGTTTTTAAGTATTTCCACATGTTGCGGGTTGACAGCTCGAGTTCCGAATCCGCAATGAATGAGTTTTCCTTGATAGAATTTTCCCAGTTGCTGGCATTTGCCATTGCTACCGCTAAATAGCAAGGAGAAAGCATTAATAACGCAATATTTTTAACTTTCATTGGAATAAACCTAGTTAATGATTATTTGAATTAATTTTATGCTGTGCCATGTTTCCATGAACAACAAAACACCATTTTTTATTTTTAGCTTAATAAAACAATTTCACTTAAAGACAAACAGACACATCCATTTCAAACACATAAGTCATTTTAAATATAAAATTCAATACAGTATTTCCCTGTATTTGTGTTTACTTATTACTATGAATAGAAATATTCCTTATAGGAATTCCAAAGTACATTATTGAATCAATAGCGATAAATACTCATATTTGGTGTTTGTTTAGCTTAAGCCTCACATTACGGTACTGTATTTACCGACACCGCATTAATTCATTAAGAAAAAACTTTCACTCTATTTTTTATGACAAAGTGTTCCCCTGAGAAATAATCATCTCAAATAAATTTGAATATTTAACTTAAAGTGCAACCATTAAATTGCTGTTTTTTTAAACTGATTACTTATCGCTCTAAATTGTCATAAATCTTTCATAATATGAATGCTATCGTAATTTTATGTCAATTAAAACGATCGCTGTCACAACACGTTACATAAGTTGCATTAAACTACCCACCAACAGTGATCACAATCACACTTCATTTTAGGGGAATTTAAGGTATAAACCTTTATTTTGGATAGGGTTTCAGAATCAATTCATTTATAACCAGTTAAAACATAAATTTAAATGGATATCTGCAAACTGCTTTCTTTATAGATATAAAGAGTAATGAATAAAATATAACCTAATAAAAATTTTCACATGAATACATACTGTTTGTAGATATATATTCAATCCACAATTATTCTATATAGCACATCACAAGAGAAAGTACATTTCCCTACAGGCCAATTGCAATCAAGTAAATCTCGGATAAATGATAAATATTATTTAGCTATCAAATGTTGTTTTACTTATCTTACTTTTCATTTATTTAAATTTTCTTTAACTTTTGAAAGTAACCTATTTCATTATTAAATGGCTCAAAGTCATATTGGACGCTTTTAATCGCATGAAAAGCAAGTTGCAATGCAAATTATTAGTTAATTATTTCATATAAACTAAAAATACAAATACCAATAAGTCAAACTATCAACAATTTCACTTTTTTATTTCAAACAATGAACCTTAAAATGATTAAATCAATAAAATACTCTCTAATTATTTTAGAGAGCAAAATAAATATTGATTGATTTTTATCTAATACGATTAGATATATTATTGTGATTAACTGTGCAATTATTGATAACGTTACGGGTAACTTTTAATATGAGCAATGATATCACCATCTTCTTTATGAAAAATAGTACCCCTTTGTTATGCGTATTTATGCAAAAAAAAGCCAGTAAATAAAATACTGGCTTTTAGATATACTAAATGTAATCAAAATTATTAGCGGTGTTCTTGCCAACGCTCATGCAAATCAACCAGTTGCCGATGACTTTCTTTCCAACGCTCAACGGCCTGTAATTCTGTCAAACTGTATTGTCGGCCACTATGATATAGCTTAGAAGCTTGGCTATCATATTGCTTCGGTAAGTTATCTAAAACACTAACGGCACCTTCACGGTTATTACAAACTAAAATCATGTCACACCCCGCATTCAGTGAGGCCTGTGCTCTCTCAGGGTAACTCCCCATCACTGCCGCGCCTTCCATAGATAAATCATCAGAGAAAATGACACCATGAAAACCAAGTTGCTCGCGCAATACCGATTTTAACCAAAATGGTGAGCCGCTCGCAGGGCGGTCATCAGCTTGGGTATAGATAACATGGGCTGGCATAACTGCATCGAGTAGCTCTCGTTGAATAAAGTCTTTAAAAATCAGCATATCTTTACCGCGGATCTTCTCCAAAGCACGATCATCCCGAGGTGTTTCTTTATGCGAATCGGCTTTCACTGCACCATGACCAGGGAAGTGTTTACCTGTCGTTTTCATCCCTGCACTGCGCATACCTCTAATAAAACGCTCCGCCATAACCATCGCAATCTCTGGGTCTTCGTGGAATGAACGTTCACCTATCGCAATGCTTTGATGGCCAAGATCCAAAACAGGTGCAAAGCTAATATCAATATCCATGGCTATCATCTCTGATGCCATTAACCAGCCTGCCTCTTCAGCAAGCTTAGCGCCATCCATCTCACTATTGAGTGCAGCAAATGCTTGAGCTGAAGGCAATGCGGTGAAACCATCACGGAAACGTTGTACTCGACCGCCTTCTTGGTCAACGGCTATCAGCAACCGGTGTCTTGATGCATCACGAATTTGGCGAACAAGCTCTCGTAATTGTGCTGCGTCATGAAAGTTACGGGTAAACAGTATTAAGCCCCCCACGGATGGGTGAGCCAATATTTCGCGCTCTTCGTTGTCCAATTCATAACCCTGAACATCTAGCATTATAGGACCCATAACATGCCTCACTTATTAAACTAATTAACTTAATCCGATACTGTTTTCTGATAGCCTTCGGCCATCAACCTAATAAACCAAAATATTGTCGTAATGGTTGTGAGTGTAACAAAAAGTCCGATGACTGGCTTTCATGCCACTGCACTTCATACCACATTAATGTCATATATTTTACCCAAGGTGCCCATAATTGACAGCTTTCGGCCAATTGCTGTTTGTCTCGATAAGCACCGTGAATGTCACAATATTGCGTCAAGAAAAAATCTCGCTGAATATCACTCAGACCATTAAATTGAAAATAGGTTTCTAAAGAGAATGCGATATCTGTATTGGCCGCATATTCCCAATCCAATAGCATTAAACGCCCTGCTGATGTGCAAACAATATTTTTAGCATGGATATCCATATGGGCAGGGGCAAGTTTTAGCGTCTTAGGGAAGTCTGCAGAGGTAAAATGACGATGTAATTTTTTCCAACGAGGTGAAAAACGTTTTTTATCGATTAAATAGCCATAATGCGATATTTCATCGCAAAGTTGTAAGCGATACCCCAACAGTGGCGCCCGATGTAATTGTGCGACTATATTCGCAAGCTCACACTGAAAACTAGGCAGCAAAAAAGCTTTATTATCAGGATGTTGCCCTTCACACCATCCGAGTAATAACCATTGTGAATTTCGGCCAATCACTTTCGGCGTAAAGGAAAAAGCGCGTAATTGCTGTAATATTCGCGCTTCTTTCTTTCGATTAACATACAACGCGGTTTGTGCAGTTCCATCCGCACGCGCGATAAGCTTGACTTCGCTGCCAGGCAAAAAACATTGCAGCAAATAACTTCCACCTGACAGCCCTGTGAGTGAGGATATTTTCCAATCTCGCACAGAGATTGTAGGAAAGCACGCCACTAACAGTTGATAAAGTGACTGCGAGTTACTCAATATTGTGTTTTCCAGTCCAAATAATTTCGCCTGTTTGCACTTCCATTAATTGCATTTCAAGGCTTCGTTCTTTGTTTGAACCTGACATCACACTGTAAATGACATAATCCGCTTGGACATAGCGGCCTAACCCAATGGCTTTGCTACGGGTTACCAAGCTGTCTTCTTGAGATAAACCGAGCGTCTTACGCGCAGACCCCACCACACTGGCAGGAACAACTTTAAAGCGATTTGTATTCTCAACCGCAGTTGTCATGGCTGATGTCACCGCTTGCACAGGTAGTGAACCGTTCGTATTATTTTTCACTGAATCAACTAACAGGACTTTGCCATTTTCAACACCATCCGCACTCGCCATTTGATTAACTAAAGGCGTAATAGATGCAGACCAATCTATTGTTTGCTGTTTTGGTGGAGTTGGAACAACATCAATGGGTGGTGGCGTTACTTCAGGTTGTTTTTCCGGCTCTATTGGTACAATCGGTGGCTGAGTACCAGGTTGTTGAGGTGGATATGAAGGGCACCCAGCCAAAATTAATGTAGCGGCAGCAACCATTAAGATGCGTTTCATTATTACTCTCCGGCCTTTGGCGATAAAAATACATGAACACGTACATTTGTTGCACGTGGAGAGGAAGTCGCAGCATGAACTTTCGCAACGGAATTCGCTGCAATCTGCTGATACAAGGTATTTGAAGTCTCCACTTTTAACCCTTGCTTATCATACCAATATAAACGATAAGCAATATTCACCACTTCAGATTGAGTATTACTCATATTAATCGTGGCAATGGTTTGATGGTTTTCACTACCTATCACTGGGTTTTCGACAATGATACCTTGCGCGAGTACTGCTGGCTCCATAATGATGCTTTGTTGCTCATTAAAAACCAGCCCTTGTGTCTTTTTAAAGATGCAACCACTTAGCAACATTGTTACCAAAGCAAGTAATGCAATACGGTTCATTGTCGATCCCTTATCCCTTATTACTCATTACTTAGCCAATAATGGCCCTAATGGACGACCACCCACTAGATGCATGTGGATATGAAAGACTTCTTGCCCCGAATGTTCATTACAGTTCATGATTAAACGGTAACCATTCTCTGCAATACCTTCTTCTTTAGCAATTTTAGCTGCAACAGTAAACAAACGACCTAACGCAAGTTCGTCATCCGCAGTGACATCATTGACAGTTGGAATTAATTTATTAGGAATGATAAGAATGTGTGATGGTGCTTGTGGTGAAATGTCACGAAATGCGGTGACAAGATCATCTTGGTAAACCACGTCTGCAGGGATCTCGCGACGGATAATTTTACTGAAAATCGTTTCTTCTGCCATTTCAATTTCCTTAGTCATTTAATCGTTCTTGTGAACTCATTTATACGTTACCTGTACCGACATTTAAATGAAACAAACGATTGAAGTTTTGCGTCGTAATTTCAGCGAGCTGTTCAACACTCACTCCCTTCAATACTGCCATATATTCAATGACATCCCGAACATACGCAGGTTGGTTTTCCCTACCACGATGAGGAACAGGAGCTAAATAAGGTGAGTCGGTTTCAACTAAAATGCGGTCTAAAGGAACAACTCGAGCGGCTTCTCTAATTTGTTCTGCGTTACGAAATGTGACGATCCCTGAAAATGAGATATACATGCCTAAATCGAGTAACTCCACCGCAGTATCTCTATCTTCGGTAAAGCAGTGCAATACTCCGCCACAATCCATCACCTTCTCTTCACGTAGAATGGATAAAGTATCTTCTCGTGCTGCACGAGTATGCACAATCACCGGTTTATTAACTTCGCGACCAATGCGAATGTGCTGGCGAAAAGATTCTTGCTGCAGCAGCGCATTTTCTTGCTGGTAATAGTAATCCAGCCCGGTTTCCCCTAACGCAACAACCTCATTTCCTGCCGCTAATTGTGCTAATCGCGCGAAATCATATCCTTCGTCTAAATTAAGAGGATGGATACCACATGAAAAAGCGATATTGTCTCGCATACCAATCATTTTCTTCATGCTTTCAAAACCATGCAACGTCGTTGCAACGGCTAACATAAAGTGAACATCACGAGCCGAGGCCTTTGCGATAACATCGTCGACATTTGTGTGCAATTTTTCATAATCTAAACAGTCGAGATGACAGTGTGAATCAACAACAAACATATTTAACTCTTTTTAAAATGTAGGGACAGCCAGTGAAGCTTCCCATTGTAATAATTGATTTGTCAGGATCAGTTCCTGATTCAGTGCAGGAACTGTCATTAATTGATGACGGCAGTATAACCACTTATCATACATATTTATTAACTGGGTGCGATTCATAGCACCAGCTAATTGCATAACTTGAGCTTGCTGATCTTGGTTGATGCAAAAAGCCCCAGCACCTTGTTGAATTTTAATTGCATCCGCAAATAGACTAAGTAGCCAATTTAAGGCATCTGTGACCTCGTCGATATTCAAACTAGGCAGCAAACTCAGCATATCACCCGTATGCAATGCGTGACTTAAACTATGGCACAGTGCATTACGTTTTTGCCAACGCTGTTCGTCCAATAAGGCCAGTGCAGAAATTGGCGCACCTTGGCATATTTTTAATGCCGTTATCGCATTTTCAGTCGCAATACCCGGTTTTTGCTTTTGAAGCCAGTAAAGTGCTATTTGTAGATCGGGCGCGGATAAGAAATGACTTAGGCAACGGCTGCGAATGGTCGCTAGCAAATTCTCTTGTTTATCACTTCCAAGTAAAAAGTAAGTGTCCTTTGCAGGCTCTTCCAATGTTTTCAATAAGGCATTCGCTGCTGCATCTGTCAATGCTTCAACCTGTGGGATATATACCACTTTATTGCCACCTTGCTGAGCATGGCGACTTAAGGTTTCAATTAACTTCCTAACCGCATCAACGCTAACAGTAGACTTTCCTTTTTCTACTTCAATAATGTGATAATCAGGATGGTTACCTGCGAGCATCAAACGGCAACTATGGCACTGCCCACAGCTTTTTAACCCGTCTCTTTCTTGGCAAATAAGCCAACGACTCAAACCATAGCACAGCGCTTGCGCCCCATTTCCCGGTACCGAATGAAGCAGTAACGCGTGGTGGCCTCGACCGCTTTGGTACGCAGTTATGATTTGTCGGTAAGGTTCATTTAACCAAGGATACCAATTCATGGGATTAATACCTTATTTGGTTTATCTGGCACGCACGAGCCATTCTGTCAGTGTTTGCCGAATATCTTGCTGTACTTGCTCAATATTTTGGCTTGCATCAATCGTGAGTATGGTTTTGTCGCCAGCAGCAAGTTCAAGATAACGGCTGCGTGTTCTTTCAAAAAAAGCTAACGATTCTTTTTCAATTCTATCTAATTCACCTCGTGACCTTGCACGCTGCAAACCTAATTCAGGTGGTAAGTCAAGGTATAAGGTTAATGAAGGTTTGAATTCACCTAGCACCAAATCACGTAATGATTTCATTAAATCGCGGTCAATCTCACGCCCGCCCCCCTGATACGCTTGGGAAGATAAATCATGACGATCGCCCACCACCCATTTGCCGGCCGCTAATGCAGGTTGGATCACTGTATCAACCAGTTGGACACGGGCAGCATATAGCATTAGTAACTCCGCCTTGTCAGTCACTTTATCACCGGCAATACCTTGCTTTATCAGCTCGCGTAATTTCTCGGCTAATGGCGTGCCTCCGGGTTCACGGGTGAAAACAATATCTGTGACCCCTGCTTGGTTTAACGTTTCTACAACCGTATTGATTGCAGTTGTTTTACCAGCGCCTTCAAGTCCTTCAATAACAATAAATTGGTTTTTCATTTTTATCAGTTTTGCTGTTCAAATTGGCGATAAACTTTAACGGCACGATTGTGGTCGTTTAAATTACGACTAAAAGTATGCCCACCTTTACCATCTGCGACAAAGAATATGTAATCCGTTTTAGCCGGATGCGCTGCTGCCTTAAGTGATGCAAGGCTTGGCATTGCAATCGGTGTTGGTGGCAAACCATCAATCTTATAAGTATTGTACGGTGTGTAAGTATCTAAATCACTACGATAAATTTTACCACGATACTTTTCACCTAAGCCATAGATGACTGTTGGGTCGGTTTGCAAACGCATATTTTTCTTTAGGCGATTAACAAACACGGAGGCAACTTGAGACCTTTCACTATCAATACCGGTTTCTTTTTCAATAATCGAAGCCATAATAAGCATTTCATAGGCATTCTTATAGGGTAAATCCCTATCACGCCCTTTCCACTCTTCATCAAGGCTGTTTTGCATACGTTTATAGGCACGTTTCAAAATTTCAGCGTCAGTTGTTCCTGCTGTGTATAAATAAGTGTCAGGGTATAGCCACCCTTCTAACGTGCCTTCCCCGTTAAAACCAATCAGGGCATGCAGTTCTGTTGGGGTTAAATTGGTGGTTTTATGCTCTAAGTACGGTGCGTCGCGTAAAATATTACCCCAATCGCTTAAACGATTACCTTCAATAAAACGGATCGAAAACTGGGCTTCTTTTCCACTCACAATTAATTGTAATAGCTGTTCAACATTCATCCCCGGCTGCAAGCGATAAGTGCCCGCTTTTAGCTGAGCCAGTTCAGGCCGTAATTTGAGTAACCATTGAAATTCATTCCCTTTGTCAAGAATGTTATCTTCAATAAGTAACCCTTCAAATGCAACACGCCCAGTCCCCGCAGGTACCGTAAAAATTTTTTCTTGTGTGATGTTGATTGGCGTTTTGGCATAGTCCAATACTTGACGATATTGCCAATAGACAGCGACTGCAACAATAGCAGCCAAGGTAACGGCGATTAGAATGATTTTTTTGGCTAATTTCATTTATTGACCATTTCAATGCGTGTGTTGGTAATAATTAATTCATTTATAAAAACTAAATTTTGCAACGCAAAAATAGATACTCAAACAGCTCACGAGACGCAAATTGTAATGGTGGAAGTTGTTTATCCATTTGAATACTTTGTACAGGTAAAACCGGCATCAGCGCATTACAAATAACCACTTCATCACAATGATTTAAAACGTTAGCAAAGCGTTCGACCTGTTGAAGATGGTACTGGCTATCCTCTAGCAGTGATATGATCTTTTGTCTCATTAATCCATTGACACCACTATGAGATAAAATTGGGGTATACACTGTTTGCCCAATTCGCCAGAAAACATTCGCGCTACAGCATTCAACAATAATACCGTCGGTATCTAGCACAATCGCTTCATCTACACCTAGTTCATCAACCTCTTGCCTAATAAGAACTTGTTCTAGGCGGTTGAGATGCTTCATGCCAGCTAACAATGGGTTACGAGCTAATGGAATTTGGCTAAGAACTAAGCGCGCCCCTTTGCACTGCAGTTGAACATAGTTATTTGTAAAGGGAGAAACGCTCACTATTACCGTCGGTGTGGTAAAACCTTTAGTACTATATCCTCGGCCTCCAACACCACGGCTCAGGATCACTTTAATCACAAACTCGTCTTGAGTTTGTTCTGCACAAATCTGCTTTAAGTGCACTGCCAAGCTTTCCCAATCTGGCTGTGCAATTTTCAACCTTTGGCTATCATGTTTTAACCGAGCAATATGCGCATCTAACATTTTAGCTTGCTGATTAACGCCGTATATAGTCGTAAAGCAGCCGTCTCCAAAAGAGACCGCACGATCGGTAACACTTATTTGTTGGCAAAGCTGCCCATTAACCCAATATGACATTGATATTACTTATAATAAAAGCTGATAAATCAGACAGTAATCAAGTGAGATTATCATAAACTAAAGCGAAGAGCTGTGCAAAGTACTGCAAAAAATAAAGCCCCAGCCACAATTAAGCGACTAGGGCTAATTAATCACGGTAATTGATTAATTACTCGCCGTTATAACGACGGAAAATTAATGAACCGTTGGTGCCACCAAAACCAAATGAATTACACAGAGCAAACTCCATGTTGTCCACTTTACGAGCCTCACCTGGAACAAAATCCAGTTTGCACGCTTCATCTGGGTTATCCAAATTAATGGTTGGTGGAACAATTTGGTCGCACAATGACAAAATGGTGAAAATTGATTCAATAGCGCCCGCTGCACCAAGGAGGTGCCCAGTCATTGATTTGGTTGAACTGACTAATACGTCAGTACCTTCACCAAATACATTAACGACCGCTTGCGCTTCAGCCAAATCACCTGCAGGGGTTGAAGTACCGTGAGCATTGATATACCCCACGTCACTCGCTTTAATGCCTGCGTCATTCAGTGCGTTTTCCATTGCAAGTGCGGCACCCGCACCATTTTCAGGCGGTGATGTCATATGATAAGCATCACTGCTCATCCCAAAACCTGCAATTTCGGCATAAATTTTTGCACCACGCGCTTTCGCATGTTCATATTCTTCGAGAATGATGATACCTGCTCCGTCCCCCAGAACAAAACCATCACGGTCTTTATCCCATGGACGACTTGCCGCTTGTGGGTCATCGTTGCGAGTCGACAATGCACGTGCTGCACCGAAACCAGCTACACCAAGAGGTGTTGTCGCTTTTTCAGCACCGCCTGCAACCATCACATCCGCGTCACCGTAAGCAATCATACGTGCAGCATGACCAATATTATGCACACCAGATGTACAGGCGGTTGCAATTGAAATACTTGGACCACGGAAACCGTACATAATGCTTAAATGACCAGCCACCATATTAATGATGGTTGATGGTACGAAGAACGGGCTTACCTTACGAGGCCCACCGTGAAGTAATGACTCACAGTTGTCCTGAATTAAGCCTAACCCACCAATACCAGAACCAATCGCTGCACCAATTCGGGTAGCATTGGCTTCTGTTACTTCCAATCCAGCATCTTTGAAGGCTTGAAAGCCAGCCGCGATACCATATTGGATAAATGGATCCATTTTCTTTGCATCTTTACGGGAGATGCCAAATTCTTCGTAATTGAAATCTTTTACTAAGCCAGCAAATTTAGTTGCGTGGTTAGTAGTATCAAAATGATCGATTAGGCTGATACCACTCTGTCCGTCACAAACAGCTTTCCATGATGACTCAACTGTGTTGCCGACAGGAGATAACATGCCCAGTCCGGTTACGACTACACGACGCTTAGACACGTATTTCCTCCAAGGAGGGAAAAGTTACAAAAGAAACATAGGCGATCGAGTGATCGCCTAGATAAGTTTTTCGTACAATTATTTAGATGCGTTCTCGACGTAGTCAATCGCAGCCTGTACTGTTGTGATCTTTTCAGCTTCTTCGTCAGGGATTTCGCAATCGAACTCTTCTTCCAGAGCCATAACCAGCTCAACTGTGTCAAGAGAATCAGCGCCCAAGTCATCAACAAATGAAGCTGTATTTACAACTTCTTCCTCTTTAACACCCAGTTGTTCAACGATGATTTTCTTAACGCGTTCTTCGATAGTGCTCATACTATTAAAATTCCTATCAAAACTCGCTTTCGCGATGGTTTTCGTAGTTTATGAAATACAGGAAAAGATACAACCCAATCCCGGCTGTTGGAACTATTATTTTGCATTATTTAGCGTTGGATAACATTAAAAATGCAAATAGTTCCATCATTTCTTTAGATCATGTACATGCCACCATTGACATGCAATGTTTCACCTGTGATGTAAGCAGCCTCATCAGAAGCTAAAAACGCTACAGCACTGGCAATTTCTTGTGCATCACCCAGTCTATCCGCAGGAACCTGAGATAAAATGCCTGCACGCTGTTCATCTGTCAATGCTTTAGTCATATCTGTTTCGATAAAACCAGGTGCAACGACGTTGACAGTAATACCACGAGAAGCGACTTCACGAGCTAATGATTTGCTAAAACCAATTAACCCCGCTTTCGCTGCTGCATAGTTAGTTTGCCCCGCATTTCCCATTACACCAACAACGGATGCAATTGAAATAATACGTCCACAACGTTTTTTCATCATGGCACGCAAAACGGATTTAGACAAACGGTAAACAGATGAAAGATTGGTGTCAATAATATCTTGCCATTCATCTTCTTTCATACGCATCAATAGGTTATCACGAGTGATACCTGCATTATTAATCAAAATATCAATTTCACCAAATTCTTCGCGGATTTTGGTCAAAGTTTCTTCGATTGATGCTGTATCAGTCACGTTTAAGGCTAAACCTTTACCTTTACCATCAAGATAAGCGGTAATGGCTTCTGCGCCTTTTTCGCTGGTTGCTGTTCCGATAACGGTAGCGCCACGAGCAATTAGTGTTAAAGCAATCGCTTTACCAATTCCACGACTCGCCCCTGTTACCAGTGCAATTTTTCCTTCAAAGCTCATGTCGTCCTCAGCTATTTTCTAAAGCAGTGCTTAATGATACAGGATCATTGACTGCAACGGCAGTTAATTTAGAGACAATTCGCTTGGTAAGACCAGTCAATACTTTTCCTGGGCCTACTTCAATTAGGTGTTCAACACCTTGATCTGCCATCAATTCTACAGTTTCTGTCCAGCGTACTGGATTATACAGTTGACGGACTAAAGCATCACGAATATTTTGTGCCGATTTCTCAATTTTAACATCAACATTGTTAATAACTGGATAGACTGGCTCACAAAAATCGATTTTTGCTAACGCTTCGGCTAATTTATCAGCAGCTGGCTTCATTAATGCACAATGTGAAGGTACGCTAACAGATAAAGGCAATGCTCGTTTTGCCCCCGCTTCTTTACAGGCAATACCTGCGCGTTCAACGGCCGCTTTTTCACCCGCGATCACAACTTGGCCCGGTGAGTTGAAGTTAACTGGTGAAACCACTTGGCCTTGAGAGGCTTCTTGGCAGGCTTTTTCAATTGATTCATTATCTAAGCCAATAATGGCATACATTGCACCCGTGCCTTCAGGAACCGCTTCTTGCATGAGTTTCCCCCGCAATTCGACCAGTTTAATCGCTTGTTTAAAGTCGATAACACCGGCACAAACTAAAGCTGAATACTCCCCAAGGCTGTGGCCTGCCATGATTGTAGGCATTACGCCATTTTTTTCTTGCCAAACACGGAAAATCGCCACAGACGCTGCTAATAAAGCAGGCTGTGTTTGCCATGTTTTATTTAATTCTTCTTCTGGCCCATTTTGTACTAACGCCCAGAGATCGTAACCCAATGCTTCCGATGCTTCAGCGAATGTTTGCTCAACAAGCTGATTTTCTTCAGCTAGTGCCGCTAACATACCTAAAGACTGAGAACCCTGTCCGGGAAATACCATAGCAAATTGTGTCATGTCTATTTTCTCAGTTAATTAAAAACGAACTAATGCAGAGCCCCAAGTGAAACCACCACCGAAAGCTTCTAAAAGCACAAGTTGACCACGCTGAATACGGCCATCGCGCACCGCTTCATCCAACGCTGTAGGAACTGATGCTGCAGACGTATTGCCGTGACGGTCTAATGTGACAACGACTTTATCCATTGTCATATCTAATTTTTTTGCCGTCGCAGAGATAATTCTTAAATTTGCTTGATGTGGGACGAGCCAATCAAGTTCTTCTTTCGCAATGCCGCTTTGTGCTAATGTCTCATCAACAATATGCGCTAATTCACGCACTGCAACTTTAAAGACCTCGTTACCTGTCATGGTTAGATATGCAGGGTCTTCAGAACAACGGCTACGGTTAGGTAATGTCAGTAAATCCCCATAACGGCCATCTGCATGTAAATGAGTCGAAATAATACCCGGCTCTTCAGATTCACCAATAACAACAGCCCCTGCCGCATCACCAAATAAAATAATCGTGCCACGATCTGTTGGGTCTAATGTTTTAGATAATGCATCTGCGCCAATCACTAACGCTTTTTTGGTCATACCCGTTTTGACGAATTGATCAGCGATACTAATTGCATAGGTAAAGCCTGCACATGCGGCTGCAACATCAAATGCGGCGCAATCATGAATACCTAGCATCTGTTGAATTTGACAGGCTGCGCTAGGAAATGCGTGAGTTGCGGATGTGGTCGCGACGATAATTAAACCAATGTCTGTTGCATCGACTTGTGCCATATCCAACGCATTTTTGGCTGCATGAAACCCCATCACTGACACACTTTCTTCTTCGTTAGCAATTCTTCTTTCATGTATGCCAGTGCGTGTCACAATCCATTCATCAGAAGTATCAACCATTTTTTCCAGATCAGCATTGGTACGTACTTGTGCTGGTAAGTAGCTGCCTGTTCCTAAGATTTTACTGTACATAGCCATAGGTTATTGATCACTCCTGGGTAAAACAATATTTAGTCGCGCTGTTATTCTTTCTGGGACTTGTTTTTCAACAGCTTGTACTGCGCGGTCAATAGCCGCTTTGAAAGCGCCTTCATTCGCTGCACCATGACTCTTGATGACAATACCTTTTAATCCTAACAGAGTCGCACCGTTATACTGGTCGGGGTTCATGTCCCCAAAACGTTTCATTAAACGTTTTTTTAACCATTTTTTCGCCAGTTGCATAAACCAACCGCTTTTTTTGTGTTGATCACCGGACGATTTTATCAATGAAAGGATGACACGTATTACACCTTCCATCGTCTTCAACGAGACATTACCTGCGAAGCCGTCACACACTAACACATCGGTTTTACCTGTCAGTAACTCGTTACCTTCTACATAACCAATGTAGTTAATTGATGTCGTTTCTTTTAATACTGAGGCGGCTTCGCGGATATTATCCAACCCTTTACTCTCTTCTTCGCCAATATTCAGTAACGCAACTCTCGGTTTAGAAATGTTAACCACTTCTTCCGCCATCACGGAACCCATTACGGCAAATTGGACTAGCATATCACTACTGCAGTTAACATTAGCGCCTAAATCTAGCACTACTGTTTGACTTTTTTGCTGATTAGGTAAGATTGTCATTAGCGCTGGGCGCTCAATCCCCTCTATAGACTTCAGCATTAATTTGGCTAAGCCCATCAGCGCACCCGTATTTCCGGCACTCACGCACGCTTGTGCCTGCCCTGTCTTCACTAACTCCAAGGCCACTCGCATCGATGTTCCTTTGCTTTGCCTTATCGCGTTTGATGGTTTTGCATCGTTTGCGATAATGCCATCTGCAGGAATAATTTCGACGCGCGAAATTTGCTCAGCACTTTGATGTGCAAGCAAAGGTTGAATGGCTTCGGGTTGACCGACAAGCAGTAATTTGAGTGCTGGATTAGATGCCAGTGCCTGCAATGCAGCAGGCACCGTGACGCG
This sequence comes from Providencia sp. PROV032, assembly GCF_028484875.1. Classification (NCBI taxonomy): domain Bacteria; kingdom Pseudomonadati; phylum Pseudomonadota; class Gammaproteobacteria; order Enterobacterales; family Morganellaceae; genus Providencia; species Providencia sp. PROV032. The sequence goes on along the minus strand of NZ_JAMPSX010000010.1, from coordinate 126,844 downwards.
GGGACCAACATCCCCGCCCATAGCATCTAACGCGATGGTTAGATTAGCCAAGGTAACAACAAATTACTTGTTGATAACCTTACGGCCACGGTAGTAACCATCTGCAGTCACATGGTGACGCAGGTGAGTTTCACCGGAAGTTTTATCTACAGAAACTAGGGTAGCAGTCAGTGCATCATGTGAACGACGCATACCGCGTTTTGAACGAGTTGGTTTATTCTGTTGTACGGCCATTGACCTTACTCCTTAAGTACTTTTCTTTAAACTGGCTAATACGGCAAATGGGTTTGGTTTTTCTGCCTCGGGAGGCAGTTCACCATACACCATGTCCGCTTCGGACACTTCACAGTGTTCAGAATCATGAACCGGAACCACTGGTAAGGATAGAATTATTTCATCTTCTATCATTCCCAGCAAATTTATTTCACCAAATTCATCTACATAAACTGGTTCATACTGTTCCGGTAATGCTTCGGCCTTTTCGTCATTGACGACAGGACTAAAACAATACGATACGTAGACATGATGCTTGAAATCATTTCTGCAACGTTGGCATTGTAGGGTGACATCAACTTCAGAATGTCCCTCTATGACCGTCAAACGCTGATTATCAATTTTAAATGATAATTCGTTTTCTACATCACTATCTACACTGACTACTGATTCGGCAATTCGTGTAACTTGCTCAGATGTATAACTCCCAACATAGTCGAGGTTTTTCTGAGCTGCACGCTGCGCATCGATAGTCAGGGGTAATTTTACCTTTTGCATAAGGCGCGCATATTAACTTTGTAATGAGCTATAGTCAAAGAAAAAGGCGGGGTAAACTCGCCTTTTCACCAAAAAACCGTCGGTTTTACGTTTTATAGTTTAAAATGAGTTAACCCTTTTGGCTACGAGTTTCGAGAAAAATCATGAAATCGATTATTTTGGCGTCAACTTCAACATATCGACAAGCCCTACTAAAAAAACTGGGTTTGCCTTTTTTAGCCGTGGCTCCCAATATTGATGAATCGCCCATATTGAATGAGTCCGCTCAGGCTTTGGTCATGCGTTTGTCTCATGAAAAGGCCAACGCACTCTCTGTTCAATACCCTCAGCATCTGGTTATTGGTTCTGACCAAGTCTGTGTAATTGGAAATAAAATTATGGGCAAACCGCATAATTTTGATAATGCCTTTCAACAGCTTAAATCCGCTTCCGGCAATAAGGTCACTTTTTATACTGGCTTATGTTTGCTAGATAGTGAAACAGGTAAGTTTAATGTCGAGTGCGAACTGTTTCATGTACATTTCAGGCAATTATCTGATGAGGAAATCACTAATTATTTACTTAAAGATGAACCTTATCAGTGTGCTGGGAGTTTTAAATCGGAGGGATTAGGGATCAGTTTATTTGAACGTTTAGAGGGGCGAGACCCTAATACATTAATAGGGCTTCCACTTATTTTATTACTCGAGATGTTACGTCAACACCAAGTCAACCCATTACTTAGTCGATAATTTAGTCGCTAAATATTTATACTGGCAGGAAAAACCTGCCAGTTAATTAAATGACTTACTTTTCTGCTTTACGGCTACGCAGTATTTTTAGGCAGTGGTTCAACTGGTTATCTAATGGCGCGTTCAATCGCATCTCTTCACCCGTTTTAGGGTGCGTAAATTTCAGTGCGCTCGCATGCAAAAATAAACGATTTAAACCTGTGCCTTTTAGCTGGCTATCAAATTGCTTGTCACCGTAACGGTCATCGAACGCAATTGGATGCCCTGCATAGAGGGTATGTACGCGAATTTGATGGGTACGTCCTGTGACGGGGCTCGCTTTTACTAAAGTTGCATTGTCAAAACGTTCTTCCACTTTAAAGCGCGTCTCTGATGGTTTCCCTTCACTACTCACTTTAACGACACGTTCACCACTTTGTAGAATATTTTTGAGTAGAGGCGCTTGGACAACTTTCATGTGTGATTGCCAGTTGCCTCTTACTAATGCTAAATAATCTTTTTGCATTTGTTTCAAACGCAATTGTTCATGTAGCGCTCGAAGTGCTGATCGTTTTTTAGCCACCAATAAAATGCCAGAGGTGTCTCTATCAAGACGATGAACTAATTCGAGAAAACGTGCTTCTGGACGCAATGCTCTCAAGCCTTCAATCACACCAAAACTTAAACCACTTCCGCCATGAACGGCTGTACCAGAAGGTTTATTCAACACTAAGAGAACGTCATCTTCAAATAAGATGCAATTCGCTAACGCTGCTACCTTATCCAGTTTGGCTGAAACTGGGGCTGCTTCACGTTCAGCAACCCGAACAGGTGGAACGCGGACTTGGTCCCCTTCTGCCAATTTATATTCAGGCTTTGTCCGCCCTTTGTTAACACGCACTTCCCCTTTGCGGATAATGCGATAAATCATACTTTTTGGGACACCTTTAAGTTTAGCGAGCAAAAAGTTATCGATACGTTGCCCAGCTTCGTCATCACTGATGTCTATAAATTGAACTTGATTTTGTGTATTCATTCGGGAATGCGTTAACTCTAATTGATTAAAATATGCTCTTATTCGCTTTCTCTATCATACCGACTCCACAAAATTTTTTATCTTTTTTTTTAATTTGGTTATTTTCTGCATGATTAATCCTATTTCTAAATAAAATTTCCATATAACTTCCTTATCAACTTGCTATAATGCTTATGGCAATGGAATAATATGAAGTTGCTGAGATGTTTAAAAACGAAAGTTTACGTTTTATAGGATTTCTTATTTGATGGCGTAACAATGCAGCAATGGCGTAAGACATTTAGCAACATCAAATAAATTAGCGAGCAACGAATTTTGGCTTATTGGGTTAGGAACTTCCGTTTTCTTTAATAACTTACGGCATCCTGATTAAGAACGCTGAATTTTTAATCTAAAAATCAGGTTCACCGAATACTGCGCGTCTCTATACGAACGACTGCCGCGAGGCAGACGGTTTTGTAAAAATCACGAGGCCATCGGTTTACAGTAGCTCTTTCTTTCGCTGCTCTTTATTTAAAAGAAAATAATGAGTAAGTAATAACATGAAAAGAATGCTAATAAACGCAACTCAACAGGAAGAGTTGCGTGTTGCCCTTGTTGACGGGCAACGCCTCTATGATTTGGATATTGAAAGTCCCGGTCATGAGCAAAAAAAGGCCAATATTTACAAAGGTAAAATCACCCGTATTGAACCTAGTCTTGAAGCCGCTTTTGTTGATTATGGCGCTGAAAGACACGGTTTCCTTCCTATCAAAGAAATCGCTCGTGAATACTTTCCAAGCAACTATCACTCCCAAGGCCGTCCTAACATTAAAGATGTGTTAAAAGAAGGCCAAGAAGTTATCGTTCAAGTGGATAAAGAAGAGCGTGGTAATAAAGGGGCGGCGCTAACAACCTTTATTAGCTTAGCCGGAAGTTACCTCGTTTTAATGCCAAATAACCCACGTGCGGGTGGTATTTCACGCCGTATCGAAGGTGAAGACCGAACGGAGTTAAAAGAAGCGCTGTCTTCTTTAGAGATCCCCGACGGGATGGGGTTAATCGTTCGTACCGCGGGTGTGGGCAAATCTGCAGAATCTCTGCAACAAGATTTGCTCTACCGTTTACGTCACTGGGAAGCAATTCAAAAAGCCGCTGAAAACCGCCCTGCACCTTTCTTGATCCACCAAGAAAGTAACGTTATCGTTCGTGCATTCCGCGATTATCTACGCCCAGATATCGGCGAGATCCTAATCGATAACCCGAAAGTTGTTGAAATGGCACGTAACCATATCGAAGCTATCGGCCGTGGTGATTTTGCCAGTAAAATTAAGCATTACAGTGGCGATGTTCCACTCTTTAGCCATTACCAAATCGAGTCACAAATCGAATCTGCGTTCCAACGCGAAGTCCGTTTGCCATCAGGTGGTGCATTAGTTATTGATACCACTGAAGCGTTGACCGCTATCGATATCAACTCCTCACGTTCAACACGTGGTGGCGATATCGAAGAAACTGCGTTCAATACTAACTTAGAAGCGGCTGATGAAATTGCACGCCAATTACGTCTACGTGACCTAGGCGGTTTGATTGTTATCGATTTTATCGATATGACGCCAGTTAGGCATCAACGTGAAGTGGAAAACCGCTTACGTGAAGCTGTGCGCCAAGACCGTGCTCGCATTCAAATTGCACGTATCTCTCGTTTTGGTTTATTGGAAATGTCACGCCAGCGCTTGAGCCCTTCTTTGGGTGAATCCAGCCATCACGTATGCCCTCGCTGTTCAGGAACAGGAACCATTCGTGATAACGAATCACTTTCTCTGTCTGTTCTTCGCCTTATTGAAGAAGAAGCGCTGAAAGAAAATACCCATGAGGTACATGCGATTGTCCCCGTACAGATCGCCTCCTATCTACTTAACGAAAAACGCAAAGCAGTCAGTGATATTGAACAACGTCAAAGCCATGTTCGCGTTGTTATTGTCCCGAATGACCAAATGCAAACCCCTCACTTTCACGTGATCCGTATCCGTAAAGGTGAAGAGGTCAATACTTTAAGCTATAACTTAGCCCAATATCACGAAACAGAAACTTTAACGCAAAGTGATGAAACTGCTGCTGAGCGTAAAGTCCCTGAGCAACCTGCAATTTCTGCTTTTGCACTGCAAGAACCTGTTGAAGCCTCTACAACCGTTAAATCAAAAGAAGCCTCCACAAAAACACCTGTTAAACCAGCAACAGCACAACCTGCACAACCGGGTTTATTTAGCAAAATTGCTGCTTTCTTCAAGAAACTATTCGGTGAAGAAGAAAAAGTGGTGGAGAAACCTGCACCAAAAAATCGTCAGAATAATGATCGTCGTCGGAATAATGAACGTCGCAATAATAATCGCCGCAATAACAATCGTCGTGACCGCGATGATAATGAAACTCGCGATAATCGTGACAATCGTGATAACCGCGACAATCGCAATAACCGCAATACGTCATCGGATGATGCGAATAATCGTAACAAAGGCCGTAATAATAAAAATACGAGCCAACACGATGAACAAACAACTGAGACTAGCAATCGTGACAACCAGCAGCAACGTCGCGAACAACGTGCCGAGCGCCGCCGTCGCCAAGATGAAAAACGTCAACAGCAAGCGGCTAAAGCGCAGCAAGATTCTCAACAAAATAATGTCGAAGATGCGGTGGAAAAGGAAGAGGAACAGCGCCCTGTCACTCCTCGTCGTCAACGTCGTCAATTGACACAAAAAATCCGTGTTACTGATAGCGAGCAAGTTGTTGCTCCTGCTGAAACAACACCTGAAATAACGCCTACGCCAATTGCTGCATTGCCTGCCCCAATTGCACCTGTGAGCCAAACTGAAGGTGAAGTACAAACTGAAGAGCGTCAAGAATCCGTGGCTCAAGTTGATGGTGAAGAAAAACAAGATACCATCATTCCACGTCGTTCTCGTCGTTCACCTCGTCACTTGCGTGTCAGTGGTCAACGTCGTCGTCGCTACCGTGATGAGCGTCATTTAACTAAATCACCAATGCCATTAATCGCTGCCGTTGCCTCACCAGAGCTTGCGTCTGGCAAAGTATTTATTCATTACCCGATTGCTCAGCCTCAACAAGAAAGCATGGCAATCATCACCAATGAAGAAATGCTTGAACAACAAAGTGTTAATGACGCTTCTGTAGCTGAAACCTCAAATGTTACCGCGTCACAAAGTAGTCTTCTGCCTATCGTTACAGCGGCAGCGGTTGAAGTTGCTCAGCCAGAACCAGTTGTAGCACAAGCTGTGGAGCCTGAAGTCAAAACTACTGTCATTGAGCAACCTGTCGAGGTAGCCCCTGTTGAAGTTGATGCTGTTGAAGCAACTCAACCTGAACCCCTGACTGAAGAAACGGTTGAAGAAGTCACAGCAGATGTCGTTGCTCCAGCTGAAACCGTTAAATTAGATACAGCAGAGCCTGTCGTAATTGAAGAAGCACCTGTTCATACTGAAATCGTCGAAGAAGCATCCGCTCCTGAGGTTATCGTTGAAACAGTAACAGAAGCTCCTGAAGTTAAAGCGATTGAACCTGTTAAAGTGAGCGAGCCAGCAGCAGTAACCAGCTTACATAAACGTCATGCTTATTCTCCAATGACAAAAGCGCCCGCACCTGCAAGTACTGCTGCACCATTTGAGATAACAGAGTATCAGCGTGAAGCCTCAACCTTTGAAGGTAAAGGCGGCGCAGGTGGTCATGTTGCTTCAACCGTCGCAACTTCTGAAATGGCGAAACCAGCCAACTTCTAATACGCGACAACGTTAAATATTTAAGCCTTGCTGGGAAACTAGCAAGGCTTTTTTATTACAATATAATTTAAAAATTTCATCACCTCGTCGTTTTTTTACATTGTATTCTCACCCAATTCATGTATATATTACTGTATTTTTGTACAGTTTATTTATAAAGAAAAGGGAAATCCATGTTAAAAGTCATTGCGGAAGATTTTATTAAAACTGAGGCGATTGAAATAGTTATGCCTCTATATCGTGAATTAGTCGCAGCAACCAAGCAAGAACCTTTATGCATCAGCTACGACCTTTACGTTGACCAAAAAGACCCGGGGCACTTTATTTTTATCGAGGAGTGGCCGAATCAAGAAGCATTAGATATCCACTGTGCTAGTGAACATTTCCAGCGCCTAGTTCCGCTCATAAATAGCTATAAGCGGTCGGAGCCTATTATCAAACTGATGAATGGTGCGTTTGAATAAGCATTCCGCTAAACGAGGCCCTAGGAGCATACATAAGTATGTGACTAGGGCGAGTGTGCGACGCCAACAACGCTATAGTTCTAAATAAATACAATCATATCAATCCTCTAAATAGTTCGGTCTGTCGCTAGGCGGCAAGCTAAACGAGGCCCTAGGAGCATACGTAAGTATGTGACTAGGGCGAGTGTGTGAAGCCAACAACGCGACAGGCCGAAATATGACGAGGATTTTTAGAACCACGGAGCTTGGATCATCACCGAGCCATAAAACAATGCTCGGCCGGCTAACTCTCCGCTAAACATCGCCAACATTATCAATACAAGTAAGAGTGCGGACGGTCGCTCCTTATATCCTTTCATCACCACAATGCATGGCAATAGCATACTCATCACTACCTGCCACCACAGCAAGTAGCTCCCGCCTTGGCTTGCAGGTAATTGTAAACGAATAATCTGTGCAATTAATACCAATGCAACGCCTATCAGCACGCCAACTTTAATAGTCGAGGGTAATGATTTGCCTTGCCCAATAACAAATAAGGCTACTAGACTAAAACCAAGGACAATTGCACTGCCTATAAACGCGATTTGGGTTGCAGGTGTATGCCATAATGGGTGAGCGACCATTTGATAATAGACCTGTGCCGTGACCAATATAGCGGATAATCCACCAATTCCACTTACCCAGCCTAATATCGTGTTGCGCATGTTTACTGTGGGTTGCAACCAGCAAGATAGCGCCCATAACGTAACAACGCCGTTTAATAATACAAATGTCACGGCCTCACGGCTTAACCATGAATGGCTTAACCCCAGAACGGAACGATAAGCTTCGAGAGGCACGCCTAAATGGCCCATTGACATCGTTGACCCGACAACTTCAATCAGCCATATCAATAACACTGCGCGACGTAATGCAGAACCTGATAATAGGCGCTCCTGACTGGCCTTCATTTGGTAAATGGTTAATGCGAGAACAGCGCCGACTCCCCATTGGCTCATCACCGTGAAAAATACCAGAGGGAGTTCCATATGTTTAATATCCATGATCAGTCCTCCATCCCAATAATCACAATATTTGGATGACTAATTGTGTGATCGGGCATGTTATAACGTTGCTCCAGTACCGCCCAGTTTGTCGTGTGCTTTTTACGTAGCTCGGTAATATCACCAAACTCAATAGCGCCCGTCGGGCAAGACTCCACACATCGTGGCAATAAGCCTTCATCTAACCGTTCTGCGCACATATTACACTTACTGGTTTTTCCTTCTGCTGGGTCAAAGACAGGGGCATGATATGGGCAAGCCATGATGCACATCTGGCAGCCGATACATTTTTCATGATCTTGAACGACAATACCGTCCGCCCGTTTGGTATAAGTATCTGCTGGGCAAACTTTTAAACATTGTGGGTCATCACAATGATTACAAGACATCGTAATAAATGCTTGGGTATTCGGTGAATCATCATTAAATTCACGAACTCGGCGCCACAACACACCCGGTGGCGTGACATTTTCAGATTTACAGGCCATTGAACAAGTGCGGCAACCATAACAATCTTTTGTGTTGATCAAAAAACCATATTGCTTGACCATGATTAAGCCTCCCTTCTGACATCAACTAGCGTGCTATTACAGCAGTGTCCTGTTCCCAGGTGTTCAACTTGGTCATTCGTGACATGGCTGCTACTTCCCCCCTGCTGTTCCCACCAGCCGTTATCTAGTGAGATTACGCCTTTTTTAATATGCGTAGTTACCACCGCAATGGCTCTGTGTTCGCCTCGGTCATTAAATGTAACCGCCCATTCCCCATTCTTAATGCCTCTAGATTTAGCATCTTCTGGATGGATTAAAACATTTGGCTGGTTTCGTTGTACTTCAAGGATCCATTCATTCATTCCATGACTTGAATGCACACTACGCGCTAACTTGCGCTGAACCGCCATCAACGGGTACTTTTTGGCTAATTCAGGTGAACCTTTAACAGACTCCGTCACTTGGTAGTAAGCGACAACAGGTGAAAAGTTTTTCTTTTGCCAATCTTCAATAAACAGGTGCGCTTTTTGGGTTGATGTCCTAAAAATACCGTCTTTGAATGGTATCCAATCCCCCTCGACTGGGCGCACAGGGCCTTTTTCTAACATTTGGCGCGTGATACCAGAACCGACTAAACAGGCGTCAATATAGTGCTCTATGGGTTTATTGAATACGTCTCCAAAACCAAAACGTTCCGCTAATTGGGCAAAAATCCAATAATCGGGTTTTGCCTCACCCGCGGGCTCAACCGCTTTTTCCATTAATTGAACATATTGGCTACGTACACCTGCCATCAAACTGGTATCTTCAAAAATCGTGGTAACAGGTAGAACTAAATCTGCATATAACGCCGTCGAACTCATTAAGTTATCCGCCACAACCACAAACGGGACTTTCTTTAATGCTTCGCGTACCTTATTTGTGTTTGGTAATTGGGTCATAACCCCCATGGTCATGATCCACCAGAAATTAATCGGATGCGGTTTTTCATTGACAATAAAATCACCAACTTTCGCAACAGGAATAGGCGGGATATTTTTCACATTCGGTGCGGGGGGAACGATTGGACTAAATTTAGCCATTTGTCGAGCACCGCCAGCATCGCAAACACCCGCCCCTCGTTTTCCAATATTTCCAGTGAGTAAAGCGAGATAGAACTGACTAGCGGCAACATAAGCCCCATGTTCTGTGCGCTGAGCGCCAGACATATTTTGTACAATCATGGACGGTGTAATGGATGAGTAATCACGAGCAAGGCGGACTATCGTTTCCACAGGTACGTCTGTTTCTTCACTGACGCGAGTCACATCCCAACCTTTCGTTTGCTGATAAATTTGTTCAAAAACCGTGGTGTAACCCAAGTTATCAGGGAGTTCATGTTGGAAAAGTGCCGGTTTAATACCCGATAAATCATGGCGAACTAATTGTTTGCTTAATATATCGAAAACTAAATAGCTGTCTTTATCATCTTCATTTTGCCTAACTTGTTTTTGGTCTGCATCAACCAAATAGACAGCACCGGTATGAGCTCTGAGGAAATTTTCATCTATCCGATTTTCTTCAATGATAATTTTGATCATGCCTAAAGCAAGCGCAGTATCTGTCCCTGGAATAATTGGGATCCACTCATCGGCTTTTGCTGCGGTTTCATTAAAGCGCGGGTCAATAACCACTAATCGAGCGCCATTCTTTCTTGCTTGGTTATAATTTTTAAAATAGGCTTGCATCGTAACCGCTGGGTTATTCCCCCAACACAGGATATAACGGCTATCTGCTATCGTATCGCGGGTATCGGCATACCTCAGGCCGAGCATTGGGATCATGGCGGCTGTTACAGCAGAACAACACAGTGAGCCTGCTTGTTTCGTTGCCCCACCTAAATAATCGAAAAACGCCTTCCCCATATCATTTTTAATCGAGTCCATGTTTCCGGCATGAGTCGAAATAAACAACCCTTCATTGCCATATTTATCGATGGTCTCTCTGATATTTTTTTCAATAAGATCCAATGCCTCATTCCAACTTATTGGCTTGAATTCTGCTTTACCTTTTTCGCCTACTCGCAGTAAAGGGGTTGTGATGCGTTGATCATGATAGACCCATTTAGTTCGGCTCATACCTCGCAAGCAGCATTTAACATTAAACCCATCCGTTGCTTGAATTTTCATCAGCTTACCTTGATAGGTATATGCGGTTAGGTTGCAATGTAAACACTCCATTGCACAAGTTGAGCGGAATGTTTTGTAGTCCGACAGTTTTAGCCGCACTTTGGGTAAGGGTTGATTACTGTTACCCTGTGCATATGAACAGGGTGCAATACTTGCCAACCCGACAACACCAAGCCCTTTGAGCAGAGTTCGGCGCTTCAAACGTAGTGTATTTATAGTTTTCATTATAGTGAACCTCGACATTGCCTTTATAAGTACACTATATATATACCCCATTCACCAAAGATGAACTTGAGTAGTATCAATAATTCTATCTATTTATAGGTAATAACGCGTTACCGCTTTAGGGTTATCTTTTTGCTTTATCGGGTCGTTAGCAGCGCAAGGCAACTCATGGTAAAATACGAGGACTTGTTAAACTGAGGTTTATGTATGTCTACTCTGCAAGGTGTTAATTCTGTTGATATCGCTGTAAGCATTTTAAATTATATTGCTCAAAATGGGGGCATTGCGCGCGCAGCGGATATTTCAAAAGGTTGTGAGATATCGAAAAGCCGTCTGCATAAATACCTCGTTTCACTATGCCGTACACAAATGCTGTATCAGGATATTCAAACTAGTCGTTATGGGTTAGGTCGTAATTTAGCCTTCTTAGCCAATTTTGTTGAGCCTGAAGACTCTTATATCGACACCATTAATAATAGTTTGATTCAATTTCGCGATGAACAAAACGTCTCAACGGGTATTGCCACCCGCCTAGGGAAAGCACTTTCTTTAGTTAAATATAATCGCAGCTTCAAAAATATTGAAATTGACTTTTTACCTAACACCCCATTACCTGTAGTAAAAAGTGCGGCAGGGCTGGTTTATTCCGCATTTGATAGCCAATTTGGCTCGAATTCATATTCACAAGACGAAATAAACAAAGTTATCCAACAAGGCTATGCAATCCGTTACCGGCCGACAGAAGGTATTCCCGGTGCACAATCTATTGCTTGTCCTGTATTTAATCGCGAAGGCCAACTTGTTGCGGCAGCAGTAACGATGGGATTTATTGCAGAAAATGAAATGGAAAAGTTGGCAACTTTATTAATCAAACAAGTTAGCCGGTTAAATTTATAATAACTACACGTGGCCGATACTATCGACTCCAGCTATAAAATATAGCTTGAATCAACGGTTCCAAATAAACAAGCAAAAAATAAAGCCGAGCTTTGAAGTATCTCACTTTATGAAAGCACTTCAGTTACCTCGGCTTTATAAATTCATTACTTCACATCGATACGAGGCAATTCGCCCATTTCTTTGAGTTTTTTAGATATTTCACGACGCTCTTTAGAGAGCTCTGCGTTCTTAATAATATAATCATCAACGCGATCATCGTAATCGCTACGCATATTCGCAATAATTGCCTGAATATCTTCAATCGACATGCCTGGTTTTATATATTCACTCAAGTTATCCAGCAGTAAAACACGCTTCTGGTTATCACGAATTTTTTTCTCATTGTCGGTAATTTCACGACGAATTTTATTTTTGCGACGAAACATACGCACAAATTCCAGAACATTTTGGAAAGACGGCTTGTTAGCGTTGTCCATGTTTAAAACCCTCTAGTCAATATTTAAAACGCATTATCTATTAACACAATACATTCTAATCCTATCGTGTTACAAGTCCGTTTGGCATATTTATCAAAATATTCCACTGTAAATTGATTTCGCCTTACACTTTTACGACCAAATTTTCGGCGTGATCTTCATGAAATTTATTTATTTGTTCTTTCCCTTTGATTTATGGGACACCAGCCCATCACCTCTGAGGCAAAATGCAGATAATATCGTCGTAATAATCACAAATACTCCCATAACAAGATAAGTATGAGCAAAACCAATTTTGTCATACCCCCAGCCTGCTAATGGAGACAAAAGACTTGCAACAACAGAACTCATGCAACTAAAACCAACCAAATAAAGTGTCGATGATAAACGCTTATCAAAATGAAGACTGTTATATTTAAAAATTGCGACTAAAAGAATTGGGAGTTCAACGGCATGCAGTAATTTCATTATCGATATCATAATTGCACCATCAGCTAAGCCTGACCCCATAATGCGTAACGCCATGACTGAACTAGCAAATAATAATCCATTTTTAGCACCGATACAGTTGACGATAAATGGCGCTATGAACATGCCTCCCGCCTCCAAGAAAACCTGCAATGAATTTAGATAACCGTACATCTCATTACCTAATTGTTCACTTTGGAACTGATGAACAAAATACACCATAAATTGCTGGTCATAGACGCTGTATATGCAGGTTCCTAATACAAATAATATTAAAGCCCAAAATTGAGGCTGCACAAATAATTGTAAAGCATCTTTCACCGTTATGGCGGAAGGCTTACCGTGTTCAAGACGATTATAAGCCTCCGTATTTACTGTTTTTAATCTCAATAAAATAACTAAAAATAATAAGCCTGAAACGGTTGCCATAATAAAATTGTAGTCGGCGTTTACGTTAATATTGCGTCCAGCAAAAAACGTTGCAGTGGCCCATCCCAGTGAGCCCCACATCCTCGCTTTTCCATATTCAAAATTATGTAATCGGCTGACCCGTTCAGTATAAGATTCAAGTACACCAATCCCTGCGTGAAAGGTGATGCCAATAAACAAACCACCGATAATACTGCCTAAAAGTACATTCCATTTTAACAGCGTACCGAAAACCATAAAAAATGGCCCTGATGAAATTAGCAGTATGGCAATAAATAGCAGTAAATTTTTTCGTAAGCCTAATTTGTCCTGTATAAATCCATAAAGTGGCTGAGCGCAAAGCGCCACAATTGAAATACAAGAGAAAATAAACCCCGTATCTGCGCCATCTAAGCCAACATATTTACGCAGCCAAATTGCGACGACAGAAAATATTGATGACCACGTGAAAAAGAAAAAAAACAATAATGCACTCAACGAGACATAACACTGTTTTGACTCACGCTCCATATTTCACCACCTGCCCCAAATTATCCTGATTAAGCCGCTATTAATTCCACTCTCTCAATATCAGATAGCGTTGGTTTAGCTTTCACAGTAGATAAGGTATCATTAATCAACAATGTATAGTGATACCAATCAATTAACCACTATCAACCTATTATATAACCATCAAAATGGTGAAAACGTTGCAAGATAATAAAAAACAACCTACTTTTTTTATTCATGACTATGAAACCTTTGGTAAACGCCCTGCTCTCGATAGGCCTGCGCAATTTGCAGGCGTTCGTACCGACCTTGATTTTAATATCATTGAAGAACCTGAGGTTTTTTATTGCGCTCCGGCTGATGATTATTTACCACAGCCAGAAGCCGTCATGATCACAGGGATCACCCCACAGGTAGCATTATCTCAAGGCGTTAATGAAGCCGAGTTTGCTAAACGAATTCATGCAGCTTTTAGTGTTCCTAATACCTGTATTATGGGTTACAACAATATCCGTTTCGATGATGAAGTTACCCGTAATATTTTTTACCGAAATTTTTACGACCCATATGCCTATAGCTGGCAACAAGGAAACTCGCGTTGGGATTTGCTCGATGCTTTGCGGGCCTGTTTTGCGCTTCGTCCCGAAGGCATTCAATGGCCAGAAAATGAAGATGGCCTACCGAGTATGCGTTTAGAACATTTGACCAAAGCAAATGGGGTTGCTCATGAAAATGCTCACGATGCAATGTCTGACGTTTTAGCCACTATTAACATGGCAAAACTGTTGAAAGCTGCTCAACCGCGAATGTTCGACTATTTTTATCAGTTAAGAAATAAAAACAAAATAAGCCAACTTATTGATATTGTAGAAATAACGCCATTAGTTCATGTGTCTGGTATGTTTGGCGCATTGCGTTCTTATGTTAGTTTAGTTGCACCTCTGGCTTGGCATCCTGACAACAAAAATGCCGTCATTATGTGTGATTTATCTGCCGATATCTCCCCCTTAATTGAGTTAGATGTTCAACAGTTGCGTACTCGCTTATATACACCTAAGGCCGAGCTGGCTGGTGCGTCCCCTGTTCCTGTAAAATTAGTGCATATTAATAAATGCCCTATTTTAGCGCCAGAAAAGACACTGCGCCCAGAAGATGCACAGCGAACTGGTGTTGACCGTGACTTATGTATGCGCAATCTGGAAATCTTACGTAAAACTCCTGTCATTCGTAACAAACTAATTGAGTTATTTAGCGAACCTCAAATATTCGCAGAGTCCGATGATGTCGATACACAAATTTATAATGGTTTCTTCGGTACTTCTGACCGTTCGACCATGGATATTATTCGTGAAACATCCCCACAGAACTTGCCTGCATTGGAATTAAGTTTTGAAGATAAGCGTTTGAAAGAACTGTTTTTTCGATATAAAGCACGTAATTACCCTGCAACACTATCTTATGATGAGCAGCAACGCTGGTTACAGCACCGTAGGGACTACTTTAATGAAGAACGTTTAACAGACTATATGCAACAAATACAGCAACTGCTTGTAGAACATCAACATGATGAAAAGCGTTGTCAGCAATTAAAAGCATTGATTAATTATGCGAGAGATCTCGCCAGTTAATTTATCAATAAAAAAGGCAGATATTGTACTATTCCCAATACCTGCCTTACTTCATTTATATAGCGAGTTTATTACTGGTCATGAGTATGACCACAGCCACAATCTCCTTCCCAATTTTTCCGTTTAGTTGTTTTACCTAAACCTGGGTTCATTGTGTTTGTTGGGTCAGATTGCTTATAGAATGATTTCAGTTGCTCAGGCGCTTTATATAAATGACCGACGTTATGTTCAGCCGGATATTGAGCGCCTCGTTCATCTAATAACGCTAACATTTTTTCTTTTAGTTCTTTCGGGTCAACCCCTTTTTTCAATACGTAGTCTTGGTGCATAACATGGCACATAAAATGACCGCAGTATAATTTATGAACTAAGAGCTTTTCAATTTCTGGTGGTAATGTTTCAAACCAGTTTCTATCATTACGACGCAATGCAATATCGAGAGGCAATACATCTTCCACATCTTTATTATGAACAGCATGATAACGAACCGCAGAACCCGCAGCAGCAAAGCGGTGCAAAAAGGCTTTTGCGCCCTCTTCTGGCGTACATTCAAAATAGCCGCCATCTGCGTTTGAAAAATAAGATTTTAGCCAAACTTTAGCTTCATCAATGCCGTCTCCAGCCATTTTCAACATTAAATGGTGTTCGTAACGATCACGGAACTCTTTCATGCGAGGCGGTAAGTGGGAAGGCCATAATTTACTGAGAACCTGCATGGTACGGTCAATCAGATTTGATGGCAAGAATGGGACTTTATTTAATACTGCATCAATACGCCCTTTAATAGTGAAAAACATTGGCATTTTGTCGGTGCCGAATTTATCAATCATTAAAAAGGTGTCTTTACCATAAACCTCTGCAATATCGAAACAACCACGATGCATATATTCCCCTGCAACTGGCAGGTTTTTAAATTCACTCAGAATATAACGACGTATATCTTCCAAAACATCTGGATTGTTAGAACCAATATAAAATACTTGTGTTTTTTTATCTGCTGGGAAGGTATCTAAACGAACAGCAAATACCGCTAGTTTACCCGCGCAGCCAGAAGCTTCAAATAGACGTCGTTCATCCGCATTGAAACGTGACGGTGTATCGGCATCGACATCACGAACGCGTTCCGCATATTCATGGTCAGACGCTAGTTTATCGCTCACTTGCACGTCTTCGCTGCTATAACCACGATTTTGTAAATTCGTCAGGATCTCTTCTGGCGTATTCCCCAAATCAATACCGAGGTGATTGACAAGCTCTACTTTGCCATCATCATTCACTCGCCCATACAGAGCCAATTCAGTATAGGCAGGGCCTCTGCGCACCAATGAACCACCAGAACTGTTGCAAATACCACCGACAACCGAGGCACCAATACATGAAGAACCAATCAAAGAGTGCGGCTCGCGCCCTAATGGTTTCAGAATTTTTTCCAGATCGTACAAAGTACTTCCTGGCATCGCAACAACTTGGTTAAACTCAGGTAAAACTTGAATTTGGTTTAGTTTCAAGGTGCTAATGATGACGATATCGCGATCATAATCATAACCACTCGGAGTTGACCCTTCGGTTAACCCTGTATTAGCCGCTTGCATCAGCACAATTTTATCTGCTTCAACACACGCCTTGAAGACATACCACTGTTCAAGCAATGTTGTTGGAAATACAACTGCGATTGCATCGCCCATACCAGAACGGAAGCCTTTACGGTAACGTTCTGTTTTATGCGGCTCTGTTAAAATATTTTTTTTGCCAACAATATTCCTAAGCGTCAGTAATAACCGTTGATTCTCAGGTTTCTTTGCATCATTCATTTGTGTGCCTTATTAATCGAATTCGTAATTATCATAGTTATGCATTATGTGTTGTAACAACAATATCACATAATATTATGATGTTAATAGGCTACACGCTTTATCTTAAATAATTCTTAACGGGTAAAAAAATAGCGCCTCAAGGACGCTATTTGATCAATTCTAATTCTGAGTATATTCAAAATAGTTCGCGTTGTAGCAAGGCACCGAGCAAAACGATCATGGGGAGCATACATAAGTATGTGACCCATGTCGTTTTGAGAACGCAACGCAGTTACGGCACGAAATATGAAGAATATAGCTAGATGTCGCTCATCTGTGGCATAGGCCGCTTAAACATACGTGTCAGCACCGCCATATAGACCAAACCAACCGCTGTCCAGATCAACCCATAAACCATTGAGTCTTCTTCTATATTCAGCCATAACACACACACTGTCAGTGTACCAATAACAGGCAGGATCAAGTAGTTTAGGATATTTTTGAAGCCTGTCATGCGGCGTTCACGAATAAAGAATTGGCTAATGACCGAAATATTTACAAAGGTAAACGCGATTAGTGCACCAAAGTTAATTAATGCTGTCGCAAAATCCATTTCAAACCAGATAGC
The DNA here is from genome assembly GCF_028484875.1 of Providencia sp. PROV032. Classification (NCBI taxonomy): domain Bacteria; kingdom Pseudomonadati; phylum Pseudomonadota; class Gammaproteobacteria; order Enterobacterales; family Morganellaceae; genus Providencia; species Providencia sp. PROV032. The sequence goes on along the minus strand of NZ_JAMPSX010000010.1, from coordinate 109,346 downwards.
GCCTAATGCCAAAAAGCCAACCAATAATACGTTGTATGCCGGGGTGCGCCATGTTGGACTTACGTAGCCAAAGACTTTTTCTGGGAATACCCCATCACGTCCCATAACATACATTAAACGCGCACTACCTGCATGAGCGGCCATGCCTGATGCTAATACGGTAACACATGAGAACACCAGAATGATTGACTGGAAGAATGTACCAGCAACAAAACGCATAATATCTGGCTGTGTTTCATTAATATTCTTAAAGCGTGATACATCAGGGAAGTATTGCTGTAAGAAGAACGAAACCGTAATAAAGATAACCCCACCGATTAACGCGGTTAAGAAAATAGCACGAGGAATAACTTTACCAGCATTCGGTGTTTCTTCTGAGAGTGAACTTAACCCGTCAAAACCTAAGAATGAGAAACAGAGGATTGTTGCCCCAGCAATGAGTGGGATCATTTCTGTTTTTTCATTAGCAAATGGGTTAAAAGTCCAAATTTCTCCCGTTCCTTCACCGTTAGAAACACCGTGGATCACAAGCCCCGTAAACACCACCATGACACCCACTTGAATGATGGCAATGACGGTACTTAAGTTTGCAATTACGTTAATCCCACGTAAGTTGGCTGCAGTCATTAAAATAACCAGCCCAACAACGAAGATTGCCGGTTCCACATTAGGGAAAATATCTTGTAAATAAATTTTAGCCAATAATATGTTGATCATTGGCATAAAAATATAGGACAGCAAGGATGTCCAGCCCACCAAGAAGCCAATATGTGGGCTCATTGATTTTTGGGCATAAGTGTACGCTGAACCGGCTGATGGGAAACGTTTCACCAATTTACCGTAGCTCAGAGCAGTAAACAGTATCGCAGCAAGTGCAATAATGTATGAAGTTGGAACATGTCCACCGGTTTTATCTGACACCATTCCGAAGGTATCAAATATCGTCATTGGCTGGATATACGCAATACCGATCATGACCACTTGCACCAATGTTAAGGTTTTTGCAAGTTGTACGCGGTTATTCGCACCCGTTTGATTGTGACCGATGTCTAATGGAATTGGCGTATTATTTTGCACGTCTAAGCCCTCCCATAACTTTCGATTGCATACTACTTCGGCTTAATCGACAGTTACTGGGAAGACTTTGCATCTGCCTATAGGCAGAGAAAAACGAAGAAAGGGAGAAAGGCGTGTGAGCGAAGCCACCGAGAGCCCCGTAGTCATCGATACGGCAGCCGCCAGCGCCTGGCCCTGCTGCGAATGCGAAAAAGTAAGCCATAAAAGCATTCCTCAAATCGGTAGCGAAAAATGTTTGCTACACGTAAATATTAAAATTATCTCTCCGGCTCTATGTCCGGCCCCGCTAGAATGAACGTTCCTAAAAACAAAAAAACCGATGCTTCATTTGATTAAGCATCAGTTATTTTTTAGTTCGCGCATTTTGCACGCCATAACTCGAAATAGCAAGTTAAATTGTTAACAAATCACCCTATTTTCTATGAGAAATTTTGATTATTTCTGGCTTTTTGCCATATCTGCTTATAAGTTCTTTTTCTTATGATTTTTATCAGGTTTTAATCAACAAAAAACCCTCTGGTGAGAGCCAAAGGGTTTGGGTTAATCGAGATAGTTTTTTCGATTAGAAGTTGTAGTTGATACCGATATTGTAACGACGGCCATCAAGTACTTTATCATTGGACTCAGCAGTTAAACGCTTATCAAAGATATTGTACATACCTGCTACTAAGTTGATATTTTTATCAATATGATAGCTCGCACCGATATCAACAAAAGTATAAGAAGGCCTTTCTTTGCTCATACTAGTTCTGGAGAGATAAGAGCTACTTTTTCCGTTAAAGTTAACACGATTCCACAATTGAAGATCTTCAGTTGCTTGCCAAGTTAAAGAACCATTCGCCATATGTTTCGGTGTACGGCTTAAAGGCTTACCTTTGAACTTACCACTTTTTTGCTCAGAATCAGAATAAGTATAGTTAGCAGCAAATGCGAGATCCGTTGTAATATCCCAGTTAAATGTCAGCTCAGCACCGCGAAGGTTTGCTTTATCAACGTTCTCTCTTTCACTAATAAATTTGTATGCTTTCCCATCATACATACATTCACCACTAGCGATTGTGCCTGTATTTCCATCTTTATCTTTTGTGGAATCCGTGCAGCCACGTACTTCCATGATTTTATCTTTAAATTCAGTATTAAAGAATGTCACTCCGACATTCAGGTTATCTTGATTATTCCAGATAAACCCAAGCTCTTGTGTAACACTTTTCTCAGGTTTTAAATCTGGATTACCGATAATAACTGCAGGGTCACCGCCACCACCTGTTACTTGTCCCCAATTTGGTGCAACTTGTCTTAACTCAGGTGAACGGTATCCTGTTGAAATACCACCTTTAATTACCCATTCATCTGAGGTATGCCAAACACCGTATAAACGAGGAGTCCAATGAGAACCAAAGTTCTCATCTTTATCCATACGGACACCACCCGTTAAAGCAAAATCATTGGTCATCATCCACTCATCTTCAGCAAATAATGCCCAACTATAACGAGTTAGCTTATCAACGCCTTGAGCCGATGATAATTGGTTACCTTTGTCACGAAGATCTTCATAACGGTATTGACCGCCAATACTTAACGTATGATCCCCCAAATTAAATACGGTTTGATTTTTAACTAATGTATCGTTATATTCCATTTTACGACTTGGGTTTTTTGTTTCGTCCCTTTGAACAAAGGTTTCCATTGCACCCCAATCATAAATACCGTTATGCGTAACTGCATAGTTATTTTTCCGGTATGTCACATTTGAATCGTCACATTTTTTCGTAACTTTATTTGCACCTTTACCTGTCGTACACATCAATGAACCTGATTTTCCAGCAGTCGTATTCCGTTCTTGCTCATCATGTTTGAAATCAAAATCAAAAGTATTAAATTCATCAGGCGTTAATGTCAGTGTTGTTCCTACTGCACCAATTTTTTGTTCATTAAAACCACCAACAAATTTATCTTCCCAGCGCTTAGAATAAATTCCATTAACTTTCATTCCAAGTAAGCCATCAACTAAAGGTCCCGATGCATAGAAACTTCCTTGGCCTTCATTTCCTGAATCACGATGAGAATTGATTGTAGTATCAGCACGTAGACTACCATTCCACTCTTTTCCTACTTTGCGGGTAATAATATTGATTACCCCACCCATCGCATCTGAACCGTACAGCGATGACATAGGACCACGTACCACTTCAACGCGTTCAATTGCAGGTAATGGCGGTAGCCAACCTTGTTCAATACCTGAACCATCACTATTTGGGCGAGTACTACGTGAATCAATGCGCTTTCCATCAACCATAATCATGGTGTATTTTGCATCCATACCACGAATACTAATATCAGATTTACTTCCACCACCAGTAACCTGAACACCAGGTAAATCCTTTAACGCATCGGTGACATCTTTATAAGCTTTGTTCTCGAGTTGTTCGCGCGTCACAACAGAAATAGACGCAGGTGCATCTTCAATTTTCTGTTGGTAGCCTGATGCTGTTGTTACATAGATTTTATCATTACTATCATCAGCAAATGCAGGTGCCGCAGCGATAGCCGCAATTATGCTAATTGCCACTTTTCTTTTATTAAAAACAACCATTCCCAACTCTCCAAGAGATATTTTGTTTTATATATGAATTGATTTGCTCACATTGATTTCATTGAATCAAAAATATCTTTTTTATTATTTAGGCATTGAAATACCCATAGGAAATTCATGGTAAAAAACCATTATATAATTCAATTAAATTTCCTGTGGGTAATTACTATTAATGAATATTTAAATTGTTTATTTTCAATATTGCTTTCTCTCCTTTTATTTAATGTACTTGCCAAGTGCGGCAAGTACATTATTTTATTACGATATTAACTCGCCAGTTTATCAACAAGCCCATCAATCAGGACTTGTGGAACACCTTGTGAACAACGTTCGATGCGACCACGTACACCATAAACTTCAGCAAGGCTTTCCGGTGTAATAACCTCAGCAGGTTCGCCTTGTGCAATTAAATTACCCTGCTTCAACATTAATATATGCTCTGCATGTTTAAGCGCAATATTAATATCATGAACTACCACAACCGTGATTATATTTCGGCGTTTGGTTTCTTTCGCCACTAAATCCATCACATGATATTGGTAATTTAAATCCAGCGCACTTAAGGGCTCATCTAATAACAATAAGTTGGGTTGACGAATTAAAGATTGAGCCAAGCCGACTAATTGTTTTTGACCACCAGAAAGTTGGTCTAAATAACTTAACGCCAAATGTTCAATACCCAATTGGCGTAATAGCCCCATCACTTCGTCTTTACTATTTTCATTGCTCAAACCGCCTGACGCACGTTGAGCAACAATAACAGACTCAAGAACATACAGGTGCACACCAGCAGGTAACGTTTGCGGTAAATACACCACATTTTGTGCCCGCTGGGCAAAGCTCTGTTGGGTTAAGTCCTGACCATCCAGTAGCAGCTGCCCTGTGGCTTTATTTAACCCCGCCAATGAACGCAACAACGTGGATTTACCACTGCCATTAGGCCCAAGTAATACCGTGATCTTGCCTCGAGGCAAAATATCCGTCGATAAATTCTCAATTACGGGGCGTTTTGGGTAGCCTGCATTAAATTGATTAATAATCAGGCCGCTCATGATACGTTCCCTCTATGACGTAAAATAATGCTTAAAAAGAACGGTACCCCCACTAACGATGTCACAATCCCAACAGGAATAATCACACCCGGAATAATATTCTTCGACGCAATTGACGCCATGGATAAAATTAACGCCCCAATTAATGCACTTGCCGGCAGATAAAAGCGGTGATCTTCACCAAAAATCAACCTTGCAATATGCGGTGCGACTAAACCAATAAAAGCGATAGGGCCAACAAATGCCACCGCTAACGCCGATAAAATACTGATACGTAATAATGTTGTTAGCCTTAAACGACGCACATCAATACCAAAACTGATTGCCCTGTCCTCGCCCAACCTTAAAGCCGTCAGTTTCCATGAGCTCATCATGGCAATCGGGAAAATAAGTGCGAACACTAGCGCCATAACACCCAGTTTTATCCAAGTTGCTTTTGATAAACTCCCCATCGTCCAAAAGACTAAACCTTGCAAGGTATCTTCCGTCGCGATGAATTGCATCATAGAAACCAATGCATTAAAGGTGAACACGAGAGCAATACCAAACAATACAACACCTGAAGTTGCTACGCGCGTCCAACGGGTAACCGCGTCTAACATCAAAGCGGCTAACAATGCAAAAATAAAGGCATTCGCTGATATCACCCATTGGTCAGGCACACCTGGAATTGCAATGCCAGAAACAATCGCTAATGCGGCACCAAAAGCCGCGGCATTAGAGACCCCTAACGTAAATGGGCTCGCTAACGGGTTATTGAGGATAGTCTGCATCTCAGCGCCAGCAAGCCCTAATGACATGCCAATCACCACTGCCATCAACGCGTATGGCAACCGAATATCCCATACGATGACGCGTGTTCCTGCATCAACGACCTCTGGGGTCATCAACGTTTGCCATAAACGCTCAAGAGATAAACCTGATGGCCCTAATGTAAAATCAATAACCAGTGATAATAAAATTGCCGCAACGATGACCCCTAGCCAAGTCAACCGACGACGTAACATATTTTGATAATGTATTTTTACATTATCGTCAGCCTGAATCGCTGATTTTTCAGCCACAACTATTGGCTCGCTCGTCATACTCATCAATTCTTACCCGTTTTCATTACTTTTCGCTGACCCAATATACACCTGTTGGTTCGATGGCGAGAAACTCTCTATGCAATTGTTCCAGCGTTTTTTGCGGCTCAAGGTCGGTAAATTGTTCTGGATAGAACCACTTAGCGAAAACTTGCGTCGCAATCACATTGTACGGAGAGTTATAGTAATTGTGCCAGATAGCATAATCTTGCTTATCTTTAATGGCTGATAACGCGCTAATTCCTTTACGTTCAGTTATTTTTTTCAGGCTTGCTTTCGCATCCGCTAATGAGCTTTGCGCACCTAATTGAACGCCTGCATCTTTACTACCCGGTGCTTTTGCCCCTGATGCAATATAAATATTTGGGTCTGCTGCGATGATTTTCTCTAAATTCATTGTACCAAGTGCACCCGGTAAAACGCCTTTTGCGATATTTTTACCACCTGCTAGGTCAATAAAATTCCCCATATTTCCATCGCCAGCCGTGCCACAGCAATCTTCAAAGGCACCTGCACGTAATTCAATAAAAACATTTGGTTTTTTATCGTCTGGTATTTTAGAGGTGATGTCAGTGACTAATTTTTGGTTTTTTTCATAAAAATCGACATACTTATTTGCTGCCTGTTCACGATTTAACGCTTTACCGAGTAAACGCATACTTGGCAATGTGTTTTCCAGTGGCTTATCACGGAAATCCACGAATACAACAGGTACTCCCGCTTTTTCAAGCTGGTTAACTAATTCACTATTTTTACCCGGCCCATGGCCTGATAACCCAAAAATCGCGATATCTGGATTTAGGGTTAATACTTTTTCTGAACTGACGCTATCTGCACTGGTATTACCAATCAGTGGGATATTATCAATTTCAGGAAATTTAGCTTTATAGGCAGCGTAGGTTTGTGGATCTAGTTTTCGAAGGTCACCTTGCCAACCCACAATTCGGTCAATAGGTTTATCACCTTCCAGCAGAGCTATTGCACTAAATAGGCGTCCCTCACCTAATAAAATGCGATTAACATTATCAGGAACTTCAACTGTACGGCCTGCAATATCAGTGACTGTTGCAGCCCAAGCACTCATACTGGCACTTGCTAATAACGCTAAACTTATCCCTTTTACTACCGACCTAGCTACAGACTTCTTGGCTACCGACGACATAGTATTAAGCTCCACTATTAACCTCATTGACTTACCTTTTTTTTATGCGGTAACAATAAAGCAAATAAGAATACTTATCAATACGATTATTAGTTTAATCATGACTTTCATCAATGGAATTTTGTGACCACCATCGTAAAGCCAAGCATTCAGCATATTTTATCGCCAAAATACCACTTTATTGCCAGCGCTATATATAAAAAAACAGCACCCTATAAAGAGTGCTGTTTTCATGATAAGTATTTAAAAAAATTATTTATCTAAATTTTCGCGGTAACTTGGAAAGCTCATGTCTTTATAGCGAATAAACGTTGTTTTCTTCGCTATCTTATAGCCAAACCAAATCGCTAAAAATAATGGGATACCAATATAAGTTGCAGTAACCCCCACCCAATCAATTTTATCTTCTAAAAAGGCTTGGTAGTTTTGGCCTAATGTAATTGTTAAACACAAAATAAAGGCAAAAATAGGGCCAATTGGGAAGAAACCTGAACGATAAGGTAAGTCATTAAGATCTTTCCCTTGTGCAATATAGCCTCTACGGAAACGATAATGGCTAATTGCAATACCTAACCAAGCAATAAACCCTGTCATCCCAGATGTATTTAATAGCCACAGGTACACCGTCTGGTTTCCAAACATAGAACTTAAGAAACATAAGCCCGCAACAACTGTCGTTGCTAACAATGCATAACGCGGTACGCCACCTTTAGATAATCGGGCGAAAATGCGCGGCGCTTTGCCTTCACGCGCTAAGGTATACAACATACGCGTTGATGCATACATACCCGAGTTACCCGCCGATAATACTGCCGTTAAGATAACCGCATTCATCACTGCTGCTGCGGATAATAGGCCTGCATTTTCAAATACTAAGGTAAATGGACTAACACTAATATCTTTAACATCGTTACGTAGTAAGCTTGGGTCAGTATAAGGAATGATCAAACTAATAATTAAGATTGCGAAGATATAGAATAACAGGATACGCCAAAACACTTTGCGCACGGCTTTCGGAATATTTTTGGCAGGATCTTTCGACTCACCCGCAGCAATACCAATTAATTCAGTACCTTGGAATGAGAAACCAACGATCATTGCCACACCAATCATCGCAGAGAAACCACCAGCAAAAGGTGCATCACCGATTTCCCAATTATGCCACCCTGCATTTTCTGCACCACTCATGATGCCAAAAATCATCAATACGCCAACAACAATAAAAATAACGACCGTGGTGACTTTTATTAATGAGAACCAGTATTCTGCTTCACCGAACCCTTTAACAGAGATGAAATTCAGTAAGAAAATAATGGCGAGGAAGATTGCGCTCCAAATCCAACCGGGCGTATCTGGGAACCAGTAGGTCATCACCAATTGAGCGGCAACTAAGTCAACCGCAATGGTCACGGCCCAGTTGTACCAGTAGTTCCACCCGAGTGCGAAACCAAAGCCTTCATCGACATATTTTGCACCATAAGTTGCAAATGAGCCCGAAACAGGCATATAAGCGGCTAACTCGCCCAAACTGGTCATCAAAAAATAGACCATTAAGCCAATGATAGCATAAGAAAGGAGTGCTCCACCGGGGCCTGCTTGTGCAACCGTTGCACCCGATGCAACGAATAAACCGGTACCGATAGATCCACCGATAGCAATCATCGCAAGATGGCGCGCCTTTAACTCACGGCGTAGTCTTTGTGCGCCGCCCTGCGAGATAGTATTGGTATGTTGTTCTGACATTTGTTCCCTGCAATTTATTATTCAGCTAATATCGCATGGATTCTAGCAAAATAGGCTGTGAGAACTAAGCAACTCTTCACTGTTATAAGATACCTTCATAATTCACACAAAATTATAAGTAAAACGCGTTATTGCCAAATCCCCCATTTCTATTGAAAGAATATCAAAAATAGAATGAGGTATTTAACTAAGACGAAAAAGCGCAGCCAACAAGGCTGCGGCTCGATATATGGCGAGTATTACTAGTTGCAATAAGACAACAGGTTAGTAATCGCGTTCGAAAGATGCTTTTGACGGTGATAAATCAAATATAGCGTTCTTTCTAAATGAAGTTCGTCTATTTTTAATTCGACTAGAGAGCCATTTTCTAATTGCTCTTCGATCACTCGGCGTGATAAACAGCTTATGCCTATTCCGTAACGCACTGCATGTTTAATCGCTTCTGAATTACCTAGCTCCATTAAAATATGAAAGCCGGGAAGATGTGCAAATAATAGTTGGTCAAGGACATCCCGCGTACCTGACCCCCTTTCACGCAAAATCCAAGGCGCATCACGCAAATCCTTTAAAGAGATATTTTTATTCGCTAATGGGTTTTGAGGTGAAACAAAAATAACGAGTTCATCTTTTAACCATGCTTTAGAAATTAACTCAGGGCTATGGCAAACACCTTCAATTAACCCAACGTCCGCTCGAAACTCCATAACGGATTTAATGATTTCTTCTGTGTTACTGATAAAAAGCTCTAAAGGTATATCCGGGTGATCATGACGATAACCCGCTAAGACTTCTGGCAAAATATAATTACCAATCGTCGTACTGGCAGCAAGACGCACAGCCCCCATCTCTTTTTTAAATAATTGCTCGACCTCTAACCCTTGCTCTAATAATGCTAACGCTTTGGGATAAAGCAGCCTTCCGTGCTCATTTGTAACAAGTCGTTTACCCACACGGTCAAATAATTGAACGCCTAATTGGCCTTCTAAATCCGTTAGGGATGCGCTGACAGCTGATTGTGAAAGCGCTAATAACTGAGATGCCTGCGTCGTGGAGCCACTTTTTAATACTTCCGTAAAAACCTCAAGTTGCCTAAGTGTAATTCGCATAAAGGTAAGCCCCAACGTGATTTTTAGTATTTGTAATAATAATGTTAATAGTAACGATTTATTCGTAATATTCCAGAAGAAACTTATAATCTGTTTTAGTGGTAGATAATATAAAGACAATCAATTTAAATTATTATTGATTTTGATATATCCTTATTACTAAATCTTATAAGCGGTAATAAAGAGCATCATCATGAATAAAAGTGACACCAACACCCTTGAGCAGAACAGTCAGAACCCTATATTAAAACTCATACCAGGTATTATTTTAGCTGGGCTCCTAACTGCTATTGCAATTTACCTCGGTGACCAACCCTGGTTTATGGATATCGGTTTAGGTGCATTAACCCTCGCAATATTATTAGGAATTATTGTAGGGAATACTTTTTATCCCGTAGCCAGTCAATCTTGTGATGCAGGCATTAAATTTGCCAAACACTATTTCCTACGCGCTGGTATTATCTTGTATGGTTTTCGCCTTACTTTCCAGCAAATCACAGACGTCGGAGCCACTGGCGTCATTATCGATGCTTTAACATTAACATCGACATTCTTACTAGCGTATTGGCTAGGTAAAAAAGTGTTCGGTCTTGATGAAGAAACAACACTATTAATTGGTGCAGGCAGTAGTATTTGTGGTGCAGCTGCAGTCATGGCAACCGAACCTGTGGTTAAGGCCTCAGCGAGTAAAGTCGCGGTTGCCGTTTCAACGGTGGTTATCTTTGGTACGATTTGTATCTTTGTTTACCCTTGGATTTACCAATTAAATGCGCACTTCGGCTGGTTTCCAGCAACAGAAGAAACTTTTGGGATTTATATCGGTTCAACCGTGCATGAAGTTGCACAGGTTGTTGCAGCAGGCCACACCATTGGGACTGACGCAGAGAATGCCTCTGTCATTGCCAAAATGATCCGTGTCATGATGCTTGCGCCTTTTCTCATTATTTTATCGGCTTTCTTAAGCCGTAAAACAGCGGCTAACCAAACAACCAATACCCAAAAAAGCAAAATTACTATTCCTTGGTTCGCTGTATTCTTTATTGTTGTTGCAGGTTTTAACTCACTCAACCTACTGCCTCAAGTATTAGTGCAACAAATCATTGCGTTAGATACAATTTTACTCGCAATGGCAATGGTGGCTTTAGGGCTAACGACCCATGTGAGTGCTATTCGCCAAGCGGGTATTAAACCCTTGTTAATGGCGCTGATACTGTTTGTTTGGTTGATAGTCGGTGGACTTTTGATTAACTTACTGATTCAAAGTATTTTTTAAACTATATTTCCCTCATTTTTAGCCACCTCACTTGGTGGCTTTTTTGTTGATTTCATTTATTTGCTCATTAATGGCATACTCCAAGAAAAAGGAGTCAAAAATGAAATATATTGGAGCACATGTCAGCGCCTCAGGTGGCGTTGACCAAGCCGTTATTCGCGCACATGAAATCAATGCAACCGCTTTTGCATTATTCACAAAAAATCAGCGCCAATGGAAAGCCGCACCGTTAAGCGAAGACGTTATTAAAAAATTTAAAGATAACTGCAAGAAATATGGGTACGGCAAGCATCAAATCCTTCCTCATGACAGCTATTTGATCAATCTAGGTCACCCCGAATTTGAAGCTTTAGAGAAATCTCGGGTCGCTTTTATCGATGAGATGCAACGCTGCGAACAATTAGGTATTGATTTACTTAACTTTCACCCAGGTAGTCATTTAAAGAAAATTGAAGTTGACGATTGTTTAGCGCGGATTGCTGAATCTATTAATATTGCCCTTGCTGAAACTGAAGGAGTGACTGCCGTGATTGAAAATACGGCTGGCCAAGGGACTAACTTGGGCTTTGACTTTACACATCTCGCCAAAATTATTGATGGCGTGAAAGATAAAAGCCGTGTCGGTGTTTGTATCGATACTTGCCATGCTTTTGCCGCAGGTTATGACCTACGCACGTCCGAAGATTGTGACAAAACATTCGGCCAATTTGCAGAGATTGTCGGGTTTGAATTTCTAAAAGGAATGCACCTAAATGATGCTAAAAGTGAATTTGCCAGCCGCGTTGACCGCCACCATAGTTTAGGTGAAGGAAACATAGGCTTTGCGCCATTTACTTACATTATGCAAGATAACCGCTTTGATGGTATCCCATTGATTTTAGAAACCGTTAACCCCGATATTTGGCCGCAAGAAATTGCATGGCTCAAAGCACAACAAAATAGCTAATTATTTACTTTCTAATAACCATAAACCCCTGCATTTATCATGTAGGGGTTTTGGTTGAAACTAACGTACTATAACGATTTCATTTCAATTTTAGCCATCATATCCGCTAATTTGTTTCTATTTTTTAAACCGACATCTGGCTGAGAAACCGATAACGCAGAAATCGCTGTCGCCATACGTAACGTGTGCTCACTGGATTCACCATTCAGTAACCCATACGCTAACCCTGCCACCATGGAATCACCAGCACCAACCGTGCTTATCACTTCACAATGGGGTGGTTTTGCAAGCCAAGAGCCCGACGCATTAACCCAAAGAGCCCCTTCTTCCCCTAACGATATGACCACATGGGAAATCCCTTTATCTCTTAATTCATGCGCTGCGGTCACGACATCTTGTAAATCGGGAAGTTTTCGGCCAACCCAACTTTCTAACTCATGACGATTAGGTTTTACTAACCATGGAGATGCTTTTAAACCGGCCTTCAACGCTTCCCGGCTACTATCAAAAATAATACATGGGCATAATTGGCGAAGGCGAGTCATCCAGCGAGTAAATTCTTCTGGATCAATACCACTCGGTAAACTTCCGCTCACCACCACCATATCGAAATGGCCTAACCAGTTGAGCGACTCTGTCGAGAAACGGTTCCAATCTTCTTTACTAACTTCAAAACCTGAAAAATTGAAATCAGTCGATTCCCCGTTATTTTCAGTGAGTTTCACGTTAATTCGTGTACGCCCTGGCACCATACTAAAGCGATTAGCCATACCATTTTCACTGAAAAAATGTTGGAATTCTTCTTGGTTATCCTTTCCCATAAAACCACTAACGGTGATATCAATACCTAAGTCACGGAGCACTTTTGCGACATTGACACCTTTACCACCCGCATTGAGGCTAGCGGTTTTGACTAAATTGACTTCACCAACTTCGATAGTAGAGCATAAGCCCACAAGGTCGTAAGCAGGATTTAATGTAATTGTAGCAACCCGGCGAGTCATAACCACTAATCTCCCTTATCATGATTATCGTGTCTTTAAATTTAATTATAGTTATAACATTAAAGCATATTGTTTTCAGTGATATTTGTACTTTTTCCTGCTTGTTTTTCTACACGATTATGTCAGGATCAGCGCGCTAAAAATAAAACAATAAGGAGAAGATATGTCTGAGCCTACCAACGTCGTCGTGGGTGTCGGTGTTCTAATCACGAACAAACATGGGCAAATTTTAATGGGTAAACGCAGCAGTAAGCATGCGCCCTATTGGTCTATTTTCGGAGGCCACGTTGACCCAGGTGAGTCTTTTGAAAATTGTGCCATTCGCGAAATAAAAGAAGAAATTGGTATTGATATCCAAGCCCCCACCGTTTTTGGCATCAGCAATAATTTACAAACTTATCAACAAGAAGGTAAACATACGGTTTCTATTTGTATGCATGTTGAATATAGCGGTGATGTTGAGCCTCGAATTATGGAAGCAGATAAATGTGAAAACTTAATGTGGGTTTCCCCTGATAATCTCCCAGAACCCCATTTTGAAGCGAGCCGCAATGCGGTTGACCTCTGGTTAACACACCGTTTCTACCACCACATCGCCTAATTAACCGAAACGTACAAACCTCTTCGTTTTGTGCGTTTATTGTCCATCTCTTTCTAATTACTCATTTTTCCCTAATTTATTCAATTTGCCATATTTACAATACCTCACACTTACCGTATCATTTGGCTAGTACAGTGAAACGTAATATTTAGGAGCCACCATGGCTATTGATGGAACAACCCAACAAAAAAATCCTTCTATATTGGGAGGTGCTATGATCATCGCCGGTACTGCAGTCGGTGCTGGTATGTTTTCTATTCCTATGGTGACTTCTGGCGTATGGTTCACAGGTTCCGTCATTCTGTTAATTTATACCTTTATTTGTATGTTACTTTCTGGGTTAATGATTTTAGAAGCTAATATGAATTACCCTGCGGGTGCTAGTTTCCATACAATGGTAAAGGATTTATTAGGTTCAACTTGGAATTCAATTAACGGCTTATCCGTTACTTTTGTGCTTTATATACTCACTTATGCCTATATTTCTGCGGGCAGCTCTATCATCGCAGCAAACCTGTCAGAAAAAATACAGATACCACAAGCGGGTGCAGGCTTTGTTTTTGCTTTCATTGTTGCTTTTTTTGTATGGCTTTCTACACGTGCTGTCGACCGGTTAAGCACCATTTTAATTGGCGGGATGGTAATCACCTTTATCATGTCAATCGGTGGGATGGTTTCCACTGCATCGCCCGCGATTTTATTTAACCAAACTGAGCAAAGCGAAAGCCAATACCTCCCCTATGCCTTAGCCGCATTACCTTATTTATTAACCTCTTTTGGTTATCATGGTAATGTGCCTGGATTAGTAAAATATTATAATAAAGATAGCCGTAGTGTTGTTAAGAGCCTCGTCTATGGTGCCACAATCACTGTTGTTATCTATATTTTATGGCAGTACGCTATTCAAGGAAATATTCCAAGAACGTCATTTATTGAGATCAGAGAAAACGGCAATAATATTGATGCATTACTGGCTCAAATGAATATTTCCACCCAAAGTAGTTTTATCTCTCAATTTTTGAACCTGTTTTCGTACATGGCTCTAGCTAGCTCTTTCTTAGGCGTGTCTTTAGGGTTATTTGATTTTATTGCTGACTTTTTCAAATTTGAAGATAATAAGTTTGGCCGTCTTAAATCTGTCGCAGTCACATTTTTACCACCAACAATTCTCGCTTTAATTTTCCCTAATGGGTTTATTTATGCGATTGGTTTTGCCGGGTTGGCTGCCACTATTTGGGCTGTTATTGTCCCTGCATTGATGGCAAGAGCCAGTCGTAAACGTTATCCAAATAACAGCTATAGAGCACCAGGAGGAAGCTTTATCATTGGCTTCGTGATCCTTTTTGGTTTAGTTAATGCGGTGGCTCATTTATTGTCATTGTCTGGCTTACTTCCTATCTACTAATCATTTCAGTATGAATATAGCCCACGGGTTATATTCATACTTATTGCCTTATCCAAGAACTGTATTATCTAAAATTGTATTTTCCAAAAATTTTTCACCGAAAATTGACTTTAGCATCTTGCCTAATTCCTTATCTGCGAGTAATTTTGTCGCACTCTTTTTGACAACCCCAAAGAAGGTTATTTATGGCCAAGGCCAATGAAATCAAACGTGGTTTTGCAATAAACTACAATGGCAAATTATTACTTGTAAAAGACATTGATATTCAAGCACCTAGCGCTCGTGGTGCGAGTACATTATATAAAATGCGTTTTACTGATATCAAAACTGGCCAGAAAGTTGAAGAGCGTTTCAAAGGCGATGATATTTTAGACACTATTTCACTTACGCGTCGTGGCGTCAGTTTTTCTTATATTGATGGTGATGAATATGTCTTTATGGATAATGAAGACTACACGCCTTATATTTTCAAAAAAGCTGATATTGAAGAAGAATTACTTTTTATTCCTGAAGAAGGGTTACCAGGAATGCAAGTGTTAACGATGGATGGGCAAGTTCTGGCTTTAGAGTTACCACAAACCGTTGATATGGCCATTATAGAGACAACACCTGCGATTAAAGGAGCGTCTGCCAGCGCACGAACTAAACCGGCAACAATGTCGACAGGGCTAACCATTCAAGTTCCTGAGTATCTAACTAGCGGCGAAAAAATTCGTATTCATATCGCTGAGCGCCGTTATATGGGCCGTTGCGATTAATTTTTACTTTTAATTTTGCAAAAGTAATGCTTTATATGCCTATGAGTTTATTGTTCATAGGCATATGCCATTGCAATTAAACATTGCTCCCTCATCCCATCTTCGTTTGCTACATTCAATTATTGGTTATCTCAAAATTAATCGTATTTAATCGTATAAATCCCTAACGTTTTATCTTTATTAATCCAGTTAAATTGCTGAGTACCTTTTTGATTTGGAAGCAACATTTCTTGATTTTTTAGTTTTCGAATATCTGCAGATGCGGTTTCCAATTTGCCGTTATCACTCCAACATTTAGTTTCAACCTTATTCGCATTCGCTTCGACAACACAAGGTGATGCAACAATAGCTCCAGTAAATCGAATAACGGCGGTATTACTCCGTCTCGCCTCACTGTTTTCAGAGGCAAAAATTGAAAAACTTGTACTTAATGTCGCTACCGCTAAAAAAGTCATTACTATTTTTTTTACTGAGCTATTCATGATGAAATCCCCTTCTAAAATTATGTTATCGTCACTTTCTGTCATTTATTTACAGTTAAAGTATTTAATTTGGCTGAATTGCCGGAGAACGACATACTAATTCCAAAAGGAAATTAAAAATTTAATTTATAGTCGTAGTTTTTTATTTTTCCTTTTAATTATTTATCCAAATAAAATAAACGACTTGCATCACACTTAATTAACCACACAAAATGCAACACTTTATAAATAGTATCTATTAGCATTGGTTGTATAATTTATAAAAAACGTCGCAATATCATTTTAGGCTTATCCTATAATTCATTAAAAATAGTATGTATCGCCATGAATAAAAAACTAGATAAAAAAATTTCATTACCCGTTAGCAACTTAATCGCATCAGGCCGCCAGCGCGCTTGTTATCAGCATCCTGACTATCATGACCTATGTATAAAAGTTCATTTAAATGGGAGAGATGACAAAGAAACCTTAAGAGAGATCCGCTATTACAAGCGCTTATATAGAAAAAACTTCACGACAAAAACAATTTCTCATTACTATGGCACCCAACAAACTGATCAGGGGCTGGGGTATGTATTCCAATTAATCAAAGATAAAACAGGAAATGTTTCACATACTTTAGATTATTACCTAAAAAATAAACAACTTTTTTTAAAACATAAAAAAAATATGAAAGTTGCTTACGAGCAATTTAAAAAGAATATATATAAAGAAGCTATCACCACGATGGCGCTAAAAACGTATAATATCGTTTACCAACTAGGTTATAAACCTTATGGCCAGTTTTTTATTATTGATAACCTGGGGTCCGCTAACTTAATCCCCATTGATTATTTTTCAACTAAAATAGCCCGTTCCACACTAAATCGTCGGTTTACCGATTTCGAACAGCGGCTATATCGTGACTATAATATTAAGGTATAGCGCACATACTCTGACTTATACTTTACCTTCACCATTAGTATCTGGTTATATTGATTTATTGTTAGCATAGATTATCTCGCATTATCTGATACCAGTATCACACAAAAAATAGGATTAACGAAAATACTGATATACATACAGTGCTTTTGTTTTTTTGAGTATTTTTTCTCCTAATAGTGTTTTTTTAAGACAAATTAAACTATTCATTTTTTCCATAAATAAACCTTCGTTAAATATAAATTTAGACTTCTTTACATTTCGGGTTTGAAAAGGACTTAATTATGTAATTACACTGAAATATTACACAATAAAACGTGATTTAGATCATAGTTTATTAGTGATAAACACCCGTTCTGTAAGTGAATATACCTCATTGTAGACGACCATCACATAACCCAATGGCAAATAGGCTCTTTTATCTAATGTTTTGTAAATTTCCCCCCTATTAACTCGCCATTTTGCTTTTGTTTATGTATGCTCTTAAAGGTTTGATTTGGTACTAATGCGATACCGAATCTTCTAGGTAAAGAATGTTTTAGTAAATTTAGTAAATATTGATATATATCCTATACTCAATAAGTCATTAAATATGATTAATACATTCGAAGTTTGGTAGTGCTGCAATAAACACTTTCTGCGAAAAACACACTTTTCTGATTTGTAATGCGTTTTTCACAGGGATAGGTTTAGTTTTTTTGTGTCTTTTTACACAATAAGTACTAGAAAAATGGTAAGGGATATATATAAGAATGTTAACGTCTGAAAAACTTAAGCGCTATGCTTGGCGCATTGTTCCGGCAATTGCCATTGCCGTGACGCTCACAGCATGTACCACCCCAAAGTCAGCTAAGAATACACAATATACCGCTAAATCAGATACCCGTATGCTAAACGGTTCTGCTGGCGATTCGTTGACGATGGCATCTCAAGATGAATTCGAAGAGTTAGTACAAAGTGTTGATACTAAGTCTAAAATAATGGACCAATACGCAAACTGGAAAGGTGTAGCTTATCGCCTTGGTGGCACAACAAAGAAAGGTGTCGATTGCTCAAGTTTCGTTCAGCGCACATTCTTTGAACAATTTGGTGTAGAGCTTCCACGCACAACATCTGAGCAAGAATCCTCCGGGAAAAGCGTAAAACGCAATAACCTAAAAGTCGGTGATATTGTTTTATTTAAAACAGGCCGCACGATGAAGCATGTTGGTATCTATATTGGTGATGAAAAATTTGTTCATGCATCAACCAGTAGTGGTGTTATCGTTTCTGAAATGACTAACTCTTACTGGAGCAAAAGATATTACGCAAGTAGACGCATTATCAACGGTTCATAAATTTTTGTAGTACCCTATATCCCCTTTCCAATAAAAAAGCTTCCATTTGATGGAAGCTTTTTTATTGGAAATCTTTACTGACTAAATTTAGTGGTAGTCATCCGATTTTAAATCAAAAATAACTCAGTCACCAAATTCCACCTCATGATGATACTCATCCAAAAAAACAATTTTAAATATAGAGCCAAATAAAATCAGTAAGCAAAAACAGTAATAAACAGTCGAGCCATCATTACTAAACAAAGATTAAAACATACTCAAAGCTAAGCACTATAAAAACCAGAAGAAAGTTCTGCTATAGCAACACCTGAAGCTTTTAAACGGCACATAGCGGCTAACTCATCATTAGCATGAATGAATAGGCAAATTTCTTTCTGCCACTCTAAGATCGCATTAGCAATCTGCATGTCTGATAATGATTCAGACAATTGCTGCATTGCAATACAGTCTGTCGCACAGTCATGGCTAAGCAGTTTCAGCCCCACAAGCTTATCGCTATCGACATCATTCATAGGCACAACTTCAACATCGGTACCTTTTTTGCCTGATAACCAGCGGTAGCTTTGCGGTAGCCTGTGCACCACCGAAAGACCTAATTTTTCCACAAACATATCCTATTGAAACATTTTAGTATTTTGCCAAGTATTGATATTTACTTTCTTACTTGACCTAACACGGGCTTAAGCCAATCATTCATCGTTCAAACCGAACTTTTAGTTATCTAAAAAGTGACATTAATGTTAAATAATGAACCATAAATATAACATTAAAAAAACAAAATGTCGTTAAATTTTTGTGACACAAATCATTGCATATTCATTTTAATAGTAAATACATTAAAATTTAAACTATTTTTGATCTTTGCGCTCAACATCCTGCTCAAAACACTTAACTTTTTTTTACATTTCTGAAATGAAAATAGTAAAAAATAGTTAATTTTTGAAATTAAACAAAATTTTTATTAATCAATAATGTTGCAATGTACATTAAATCATAAAACATAAATTTAACAAATCTAACCATAATGATAGTTGATTTAGATCATTTTTCAGCAAATATTTTAACTACCCTGTGTTACTATTCGGTTTTGTCGAGTGATAATCCTTTATCCCTTATAGATAAAATGAATGATATGGAAAAGTAACTAGAAAAAGCTTCATTTGATTAGAGATATAAAGAGGAGAATTATGTGTTTTCAGCTTCATCCTTGAAACTTGAAAACATACGACTTACTTTGTTTTTTTTGCCAATAATACAAATAACATTGAAAAAGCGACACAAGCGACCATAGAACCCACCATTGGCCATGCGCTCTGGGCGGGTATTAGCGATAATAATGTTCCAACAAGTGCCCCTATCGAAAACCTTATTGTTCCTGCCAATGAAGAAACCGTTCCTGCAATATGTGGATAATTATCTAAGATCACGGCCATTGCATTCGACGTGATCATCGCTATACCACTAACATAAATGGCAACGCCGATTACCAGAGTCCAAAAATCTAGCGCAAAGGCTGTTGTCACTAGCAACCACACCCCCATTACAAATTGAATAATAATACCAAAATAAAGCATTTTTTCGGCACCAAAATGCCTAACATAGCGGCTATTTATTGTCGTCATAATAAATAGGAATATGATATTGATACCAAAATAGTAGCCAAAATTCTGTGGAGACACCCCGTTCAAATCAATATATACAAAAGCGCCTGCATTTAAGAATGAAAACATCCCTGCAAAGGAAAATGAACTCGCTAATATGTAGAACAGTACCTGTCTTGCCCTAAATAAAGTAGCAAACTGCCTTAATGTTGTACCAATATGAAACTTCTGCCTTTTAGCTACGGGTAATGTTTCTCGCACAAAACAGCTCACTAAAACGACAGCGATAACCGCGGCAATGGCGATGCTCCAAAAAATTGCATGCCATGAGAACCAGCGCATTAGCTCCCCCCCTAAAATAGGGGCTAACAACGGCGCTACTGTCATCACTAATACAACGAAGGACATACTTCTTGAAAATTCATCACGAGTAAACATATCCCGCATAAGTGCGTTAATCACAACACTTGCAGCGGCAGCAGCAAAACCATGTAAGAAACGTAACCAAATCAGTGAATCAATCGATTCCGTGATAGCACAGGCCGCTGATGCGATGGCAAAAACGACGACCCCACCTAAAATAACAGGTTTACGCCCGATGCTATCTGCCATCGGACCATAGAATAATTGCCCTATAGCAAAACCAAAAATGTAGCTATTGAGCGTCATCTGAATGCGCCCTTCATCTACATTAAAATAATGCATCATCGTCGGAAAGCTTGGTAGGTACATATCGATAGCCAATGGCATTAGCATCGATAATAAACCTAGAATTAATATCAGCCCCAAATAGGATGAACGCTGCTGTTGCACTCTTTAAACTCCTGCTGTTTTTTTACGTGGTACATTAATACTATTGATCTCTTCTTCCGTCAGTGGGCGGTATTCTCCTGGTTCAAGTGTCTCATCTAGCCAAATTTCGCCAACGCGTTCACGATGCAGCCCACAAACATGGTTCCCTACCGCAGCAAACATGCGTTTTACTTGATGATAACGCCCTTCACTAATCGTCAATCGGACATCTCTAGGGCTAATAATTTCCAGTTTCGCTGGTTTAGTTGGGTGTTTTTCCCCGTTAAGCATGACCCCCAGAGCAAACTGTTCGGCAACATCATTGGCAATATCGTCACTTAATTGAACTCGGTATGTTTTTTCACAATGATGCTTCGGTGAAGTAATGCGATGTGACCATTGGCCATCATCAGTCAATAGCACCAAACCTGTTGTATCGATATCTAAACGCCCTGCTGAATGCAGTTTTTGTGCGAGAGGCTCATCGATAAAAAACAGGATCGTGGGATGTGTTGGGTCATCTGTGGAGCAAATATAGCCTTGTGGTTTATGTAACATAAAATAACGCGGCCCTGTAACTTGCACGAGGACATTACCATCATAAGCGACTTCATGGTCAATCGTAACTTGAAAAGCACCTGATTTAACGATTTCATCGTCAACGGTTACAAGCCCTGCACGCAGTTCTCGCGCTACCAAACTTCGGCTTATCCCTAATTGCTGGGACAAAAATTTATCCAGTCGCATAGATTCTCTTAACTTGATGGAATGTCAGTGAAGCGTACAATAACGCTCAACTGTCAGAATAATATAGAGTGAAAGGGTGTTGTGATTGTTATCACATTATTCATTATAACAATAACCCCTGTGAAGTGATAGCTTCACCTAAGCAGCTGACATCTTTAGACAGACTCATCGTTTTAAATTAAATTTAACGTCATTCACCTGATTTAATTACATAATACTGAATAATATGCCTTTTATTTTACGCCCTTATCAACAAGAAGCTGTCGATGCGACAGTGAGTTATTTCCGTAAGCAGGCTCACCCGGCTGTGATTGTCTTGCCTACTGGCGCAGGTAAAAGCTTAGTGATTGCCGAATTGGCCCGACTCGCTCGAGGACGAGTGCTGGTATTAGCTCATGTGAAAGAGTTAGTTGAACAGAACCATGCTAAGTACCTCGCATATGGCCTGCAAGCTGATATTTTTGCCGCGGGACTGAATCGCAAAGAGTCTCAAAGCAAAGTCGTTTTCGGCAGTGTGCAATCCGTTGCTCGCAATCTAAAAGCATTTAATGCACATTTTTCCCTAGTGATTATTGATGAGTGCCATCGCATAAGTTTGAATGATAAAAGCCAATATCAACAAATTATTCAAGCTTTACAGGTAAATAACCCTTCATTGCGTATTTTAGGCTTAACAGCCACCCCCTACCGCCTCAACAGTGGCTGGATTTACCAATATCATTACCATGGCATGGTACGCGGTGATGAAAATTGTTTTTTCCGTGAGTGCATCTATGAGTTACCGCTACATTATATGATTAAAAACAAGTTTTTAGTCCCGCCTGAACGGCTTGACATGCCTGTTTTACAATATGATTTCAGCCAGGTTTCACTCGCATCATCAGGTATTTTTAACGAACAAGAACTTAATTTATCGTTAAAAAAGCAACAACGCATTACGCCTAAAATTATTGAGCAAGTTATTGAATACGCAGCTCCGTTGCAAGGCTGCATGATCTTTGCTGCAACGGTCGAACATGCAAAAGAAATTTTGGGCTATTTACCTCAGGGGCGCGCCGCATTAGTGACAGCTGAAACCCCAGCGGCTGATAGGCAATCAATTATTACGCAGTTTAAAAACAAAGCACTACATTATTTAGTTAACGTTTCAGTGTTAACAACTGGGTTTGATGCACCCCATGTTGATGTGATTGCTATTTTGCGACCAACAGAGTCAGTGAGTTTATACCAGCAAATTGTTGGCCGAGGATTACGCCTTTCTGAGGGCAAAACACGCTGTTTAATCTTAGATTATGCAGGAAATCCACACGACCTATTTCGGCCTGAAGTGGGCTCAAGTAAACCGAATTCAACCAGTGTGCCGGTACAAATTTTTTGCCCATTGTGCCAATTTGCGAATGTTTTTTGGGGGAAATGTACCTCTGATGGCCAAATTATTGAACACTTTGGTCGGCGCTGCCAAGGCTGGGAAGAAGACGAAAATGGGCAAAAACAGCAATGTGAATTCCGCTTTCGCTTCAAGCAATGTCCACACTGTGGCGCTGAAAACGATATAGCCGCTCGCCGCTGCCAAAAATGCCAAGAAGTGCTAACCGACCCTGACGATATATTAAAAGCCGCATTAAAACTTAAAGATGCATTAATCATTCGTTGCGGGGGAATGCAATTTATCACAGGGAATGATGCCAAAGGCGAATGGATTAAAATCAATTATTATGATGAAGATGGAACCTCTGTTTCAGAACGTTTTCGCCTAGCGACGCCCGCACAAAAACGCGTTTTCGAATACCGTTTTTTACGAGAACATCAACGTGCCCCAGGGGTCCCATTTAAGTGGAATAATGCAAATGATATATTATTGCAGCAGTCTTTGTTACGTTATCCCCAATTTATTGTCGCTCGCAAAAAAGAACGTTTTTGGGAAATTCGCGAGAAAATCTTCGATTATCAAGGGCGTTTTCGCGTTGCAGATCCCTTATCGTAGAGCGAAGATGATCATAATGATTGCTGGATGACGGATTTTTCGTTAAAATGCCGCCCGCCTTCCGATATCTTGTTCTCTGAATGAAGTATTCCTAGGCCAAATCTCGAACCTGCTGCTGGGTCGCCTGTAGCAGGAATTTATATTTTCTTTTTATAGAGAAATAGTAATGTTAACTATCAATGCAATTGAACGTAAAGAGCAGGGTAAGGGTGCGAGCCGCCGCCTGCGCAGAGATAACCAGCTTCCAGCTATCGTTTACGGTGGCAACCAAGAAGCTATCTCTGTAACTCTTAACCACGATGAAATCATCAACCAAGAAAGCAAAGCAGAATTTTACGAAGTTCTGAATCTGGTTATCGATGGTAAAGAAACAAAAGTAAAAGTTCAGGCTGTTCAACGTCACCCATTTAAGCCAAAAGTGACGCACATTGACTTCCTGCGCGCTTAATTAAAGCCCACAGCCGAGCTTTAGAATTTTCGGGACGCCGAGTAAATAACGCCGCAATTGCGGCGTTATTTATTTCTAGCTATTCAACACCATAATCTATTTCGTGCCACGGCGTTGTAATTGGTCTCGCAGATTAGGTGGTGTACCACGAATGGTTAACGTATCAGTGACAGGATCCCAAAAGATACGCTCCCCCATAAGCATCGCATCAAAGCTAATCGTGATCCCTCCACCACTTCCTGAAAACTTCGTTAATTGCTTTAATGTTCCTCTATCAGCAGGGAAACTTTCCTCAAGTTGGTAATCATTTTGACGAGCGAAATCGTCAAAACTTTGCTCTTCCACCATTGGTAACTCTTTCGCCAATGCTTCCAACTCAATTTCTTCACCTGACTGTAATTGCTCCGTGCAATAACTGTGAACTTGCTGGCGATAAGCTTGACGCGTGTTTTTATCCATCTGAGCATTGTCACAAAAATCATCCAGTGCTTGAACTAAGCCTTTATTTTGAACTTTTGCATTTAGCCCTTCGGACGCAGCTAAAAAATCCATAAAGAAGTCAGAGACTTTTCGTCCTACTCTACCTTTTAAGAACGTTAAATACCGTTTTGACTCAGGATTGGTTTCCCATTCGGTTAAATCAATACGAGCGACAATATCCGCATGAGGAATATCTAAATAGTGTGTCGTGCCTAAATCTAATGATTCCGTGACAAACATGCTGTCACAACTATTGAGCACTGCAATTAATAGGTATTCGACTGCGAGGTAGCGGTATTGACAAAAAAGAACGACGCCCCCTTCAGCAAAAGGGTATTTGGCTAGTTCATCTTTCAAGCGAACGGTCATCGCACGGCTGAAACCTAAGAATTCTTCTTCGCCCTTACGCAATAACTTTAACGCATCAGCAAGTTCACTTTCTTCGTTAAACTCACCAAATGCTTTACTTTTAGCACTATAGACGCGATGTAGCTCTGCCATCATGTCTTGTACGACACCATCTGCTGTCAATAAAGAATCCCGCAACATCACCTCGAGGGTTTGTTCATCTCTTTTAATTAACTGGTGTAACGCTATCTGGTTAATTTCCAGACTCATTGTTGGCTCCTTCGAAATAGCAGAAATAATGTTGCGCGTATTCAAACATTGATATTATTCCTCTGCAATAGAAACTATCATTTGCACAAATTTTAACCCACACTGCTGAACTTATGCACACTTTACGAATCTTAATTAGCATTATTATCACTTAAACAAAAATTTGTTGCGAAGAAAGAAGAAAAACCAACTGTGATACGCTATGATATGTAGCTTTCATTAATTTAGGATCTCTTAATTTATGCCACAATCATCTCGCTATAGTGATGAAAAAGTTGAAGGTTTACTTTCTGACCTTGTTAGTGTGTTAGAAAAAAACCACACCCCTGTTGACCTTTCCCTTATGGTGTTAGGTAATATGGTCACGAATCTGCTGAATACGTCAGTTGCACCTGCACAACGTAAAATGATTGCAGAATCATTCGCAAATGCATTACTTTCTTCTGTTAAAGAAGATAAATCACACTAATTGATTAATGAAATAAACAGTATGGTCACCCACCTGCGCTACCGTGACAAAGTCTCTAACATGATTGGTTGGGGGCACTGGTTTGCACTATTCAATATACTGCTTAGCCTTGTGTTAAGTAGTAGCTATCTGTTTATTTTTGATTGGCCAGACACCCTAACTGGCCGAGTTTATGCTTTCGTCAGTTGGTTAGGTCATTTTAGCTTCGTGGTCTTTGCTGCCTACTTACTCATTATTTTCCCACTGACCTTTATTGTCATGTCTCAGCGGTTGCTGAGGCTACTTTCTGTTGCCCTCGCGACTGCAGGGATAACTCTTTTAATTTTTGATATCCGTGTTTTTAGCCAGTTTGGCTTGCATCTAACCCCACAGGTATGGGATTTAGTCATTAACCCTACAAAAGGCGAGATGGCTCGTGAATGGCAGCTGATGTTTATCAGTATCCCCATTATCTTTCTTGTTGAAATGTTATTTGCAACTTGGAGTTGGCAAAAACTGCGCAGCTTAAGCCGGCAAACCTTTGGTAAACCGCTTGCGGGTATTTTTATTGTGACTTTTATCATGTCACACCTGATGTATGCGTGGGCCGATGCGAACTTTTACCGCCCTATCACGATGCAGCGTTATAATTACCCATTATCACAACCAATGACTGCGCGGAAACTTCTTGATAGATACGGCTTATTGGATTTAACAGAACATCAAAATCGTGTCTTCCAGCAAGGTAGTCCGACTGCCCTTAAATTAAATTACCCATTAAAACCATTAAGCTATTATGACCAGGGTTCAGGTTATAATTTATTATTATTAGTGATTGATGACCTCGGTAATAAGTCTCAACAAGACTCGATGGATGCTCTGAATGAGTTTAAATCAATCAGCACACAGTTTACCAACCATTATACAACTGGTTTACGTAACGATACCGCCTTGTTTGGCCTATTCTATGGTATCTCATCGACTTACTTTGATAATATTCTTAATGGCCGCCATCCATCAAGTCTGATTGAAGCTCTTCAGCATCAAGGGTATCAGTTCGGTTTATTCTCAACAGATGGCTTTAACTCTCCATTATTCAGGCAAGCTATTTTAGCCGATTACTCTTTGCCTGCCAAAACTGCCGATAACGATAGTTTGACTGTTTCTCAATGGAATAATTGGTTAGATAACCTGAAAAATGGGTCGCCTTGGTTCTCGTTCCTTAACATTACAGGTACGCCAGGCAGTGCAAAAACCAACGAGCAGATCAAGCGTGTGATGGCGACATTACAACGTGAGAACCGGTTAGAAAATACCATTGTTATTGTCACTGCCAATTACAATAATCAAGGTAAATCAGAGAACGAATGGTTAGATGGCAAACACTTTAATCGAGATAAGATGCAAGTGCCTCTATTTATTTACTGGCCGAATACTCCTGCACAACAAATAGATAAACTGACTAGTCATCAAGATGTAATGACCACGCTAATGCAACGGCTGTTACACGTCAGTAACCCACCTGATGATTACAGCCAAGGTGAAGATTTATTTAGTGTTAAACGTACCTACCCATGGGTGATCACCGGTGATAACGACGATGTTGTGATTACCACTGACAATGCCACCCTTTATATGGATCAAAATGGTCAGTTTAATATCTATGATAAACAAGGGGCTATCGAGAAAAATGAAAAACCTGATTTGGCTGAGTTATTGAAGATCTTTACTGAATTAAAGCGTTTTAATGAAAATTAAATGCTTAAATATCAACCAGTCGCATCATGCGTCTATTGCTTTTAGAAACAAATTGGGTAGTATAAATCAAAGTTCGGCATGTAGCGCAGCTTGGTAGCGCACCGTCATGGGGTGTCGGGGGTCGTAGGTTCAAATCCTATCATGCCGACCAACTTTTTATAGAGAAACCAACCACTTAAGGTTGGTTTTTTTGTATCTAAATTTTAGGTGGGTAAAATGGGGTACCCCAAAAACTTTCACTTCTACAAATCAGTCGAATACAGCCACTCAACACTTCTTAATTAAAGCTGGCTTTATTCCTAGTGGCTACATTAAAAATTTAGATAATAATGACCCGGTACTTATCTATTGCTATAAACTTGATTAAAACCATCTACATAAGGAACTATAATAGCGCTTTATTCATCACAAGCGTTTGTAAGGCGTGATTAAATTGCTGATAGACTTCTTCTGCTATCGCTTCTGGATAACTTAATACCCTAAGCTTATGTGGCTTATTTCCAGGGTAATAACTTGGATGTGCGTGTGCATATTCGTTTTGCTGAAAACCGCAATGTCGATAAAAAGACCAACGCTTTTGGCTCACATCATCAATAATAGGGTCAATTTCTAGGATCACTTTACCTACATCATGACAAAACTGTTTTAATACCTTTTGCCCATAACCTTGCCCTCTTAGTACAGGAGAAATAGCAAGATGTTCGATGTAATAATAATCTTCGATTTTCCAACACCCAATAAAACCAATAAAAATGTCATTTTCTTTGAAACTGAACAAATAATAATCACTATGATTTAATATTGCTTCTCTTCCTTGGTAGCTTCTTTGTTCATATAATGGAAAAGCTGTGTCATACAACTGGTTAATCATTGCTACCGTTTGGCTATCTTCACTTGAAACTCTTAAACCATATAACATTTAATCGTTACTCACTTTCATAAAATATATTTTTTAGAATACCTATTTTAAACTTTCTGACAATTACTTATCGAGCACTAATAATATTAACCTACTGTTTTGTCTAAATATTATTTTTCCACTTAATTCACTGATAAAAATATTTTTGCCTCTATATTGACTTTTTTACCTAATAGTTCTAAAAATACTGTATATAAACACAGTCCTTATTAGAGGCTATCATGTTACGTATCGAAGTTTTATTTGATAAGAATGCTCCACAAAAACCGAGTTCAGTTGTTTTACAAGCACTTGAAACTGAGATTTTACGCAAACTTCAAAACCAATACCCGGACATGGTAACGCGGGTTGGGTTTAGTTCACAACAACGCGTGAATATCTCAGGTACAAAAATAGCGGAGGATAAAACGCGTATTGAAGAAATACTGGAAGAGATATGGATGGATGATGGTTGGGTCCCAGAAGAAACAACGGTGGATTAACCAAAGACTTAAAGGAATGTTTCCTTATTGTGTAACATTCCTTTTTCTGTCTCCAAAATTTGCAAGTAAAAAACTACTCGCTTTAAATTTCTCATATCTAAATTTTACGCCCTATTAATTAGCCAATTTTATGCCTAAGAAAGGCTTTAATTTCTTTCACTAGATTCAACTTTTTATTTTTTTTATCCGTTGTTCTAACCTGAGAAATACAGTTATTAGCATCTACACAGGTAGGAATTTCATTTAACATTATTGCTGATAAACTCACAGCCGGCCTATTATTGATATCTTTTCCAATAAAAGTTAAGGCCAGCGCGATTGCTGCTATAAATAATGGCACCTCATAGAATGCTTGTTTCATTATCAATGCTCTTATTGTTTGAGTGATGGATAATAATAAACAGTCTATTTCTTTGTACCTTAAAAAATAGTTAAACCAACCTTAAGGTATGCTTAAATCCATCTCAAACTTGAATTGTTCGTATTGTCTGACGCTCATTGCCTGCTTATACTTGCTAGTAGAGGTGATAACATGAATATCCTATTAGTCGAAGATGATCTTCAATTGGGAAAAGCGCTATGTCGTGGGCTGGAACTTGCAGGTTTTAGTCCTTGTTGGGTCAGGCTACTTGCTGATGCAAAATTACAACTCGCATCTCGCAATTTTGATTTAATGCTCCTAGATTTGGGATTGCCTGATGGCGATGGTCTTGATGAACTCATTACTTGGCGTAATACGGGAGAAACGATCCCAATCATCATTCTTACAGCAAGAAATCAAATGGATAACTTAGTTTCTAGTTTAGATTCAGGCGCTGATGACTTTTTAACAAAACCATTTGCTATGCCTGAGCTTATTTCTCGAGTAAAAGCGGTTAGTCGCCGTATGGCTGGTTTTTCATCTGAAATATGGCAATTAGGTAACCTACAATTAAATCCTCTTAATCACCAAGTCACCCTTAATGAGCAATTGTTGCTGCTCTCCGGGAAAGAATATCTATTACTCTACGAACTCATAAAAAATGCAGATAATGTTGTCAGAAAAACGGATTTAGAGCAGCGCCTATTCGGGTTAGATGATGTGGAAAGTAACTCTTTAGAGGTTCACATTCATAATCTACGCCGGAAAATAGGTAAAGACCGTATAATTACTATCCGCGGTATTGGTTATTTATTAAAAAAAGAAGTGCCACTAAGTGAAAGTTAAATCATTTTTTATTTATACGTTTGGGCTGCAAATCAGCTCAGTTATTTTCCTTTGGCTGCTATTAGTTGGCTGGCTACAATTTTTTTATTGGCCCTCAATTCATGATGAGTTAAATGCGCAACAGAATATCGTCACTCAAGGGTTTGCTAAGACACTTGATATAGTTGCTGATAAACCGGAATATTTCAATAAAATAGCAAATAACCTACAAGAACTTTATTCTGCAGCGATGGAAAGTGGCGATGATATTAACTATCGGCCTTTTATGGTTGTTAGAGATAAACAAGGGAATGTCTATTACCGAAACAGTGACAAATTACATGTGCCATCGCTTAAATCTGTCTCTGAACTCGCCGCATTACATAAAGATTGGCATTTTACTTCTGCATGGAATGATCAAGAAACTTTCGAAGTTGTTATTGCCGAGTCTTATAGTGACCGTAAATCTTTATTAGGTAACCCAGCTGAAGGTACAGCCATTCCACTCGCTTTTATTTTGGGTATTATGTTGTTAGCAATATTAATTACCGCTTATTTTAGTCTGCGGCCTTTAAGGCAATCTGCAAAACTAATTTCTAGCCGTCAGCCAGGTAATTTAACTCCGATAGAAACGAAAGAACAATATAAAGAAATTCGCCCTATTATTGATGCTATAAATAACCTTATGTCACGTGTTGATGCTGCAAATCAACGTGAAAAGCGCTTTATGGCAGATGCTGCACATGAATTAAGAACTCCCATAGCGGCTGTTATTGCTCAATTACACTTGTTGATGCAAATTGATAACCCAAAAGAAAGGGCAGAAATCATTAATGATATGCAAGAAACTTTAAATCGCGCAGCCTCTTTATCACATCAATTAATAGACCTAGCCCGCTTAGAAACTGAAGACTTTTTATTAAATAAAGAGCAAATTGACCTACCCGTATTAATTAGCCATTTAATATCCTCACACATACCTTACGCCATTAATAAAAATATTGATGTTGAACTACAAAGCCCAAATTCTTTTTATATCCTCACCGATAAACTCGCATTGAGTAATATTTTTACTAATTTGTTTGAAAATGCGATTAAATACTGCCCAGAGAAAGGGAAAATAAAAGTCGTTTTAAAAGACCTTACCCCGTTTGGTGGGACTATTTCTGTTCAAGATAATGGCCGAGGAATCCCAGAAGAAAGTCGCCAACTTATATTTTCTCGTTTTTATCGCGTACCAGGAACAATGGAAACCGGAAGCGGTTTAGGTTTATCTATCGCTCAAAATTTAGCCTGCAAAATCGGTGCTGTAATAAGAGTTACTGATGGATTAGACAATCGAGGTATCGGTTTTATTATTGACTTACCCTAAATCGAATTATGTTATTGAGTTAACAGCATTCGCTATTTTTTCTAGCTAGAATATGCCTTTCATACGTTAATATACCTACACCTAGAAGAGGCAATAATGTCCAAGGCATTAGTAATTATTGATCTCATTGAAGAGATAATTGGTAAAAATGGCTTATCTAATTCAAGTTATCAACAGACTTGCTCACGTAAAATCGTTGAGAAAGCCAATCAAGCAGCGCAATATGCAAGAAAGCATCATATCCCTGTTATTTGGGTAAAGGTTGGGTTTTCAGACAATTACCACGATGTTCCTGCCGGTTCTCCGATGTTCCAGCAAGCCAAAAGCCTTGGTGCCTTGAAATTGAGCGGTAATGGCTGCAATTGGGCTCATGACCTTGAGGTAGCTTTTCGTGATCCTGTAATGATTAAAAAAGGGGTTTCTGCGTTTGCAGGAAATCATTTCAATAAATGGCTTACTGATAATGGGATCACCGAGTTATTTATTGGTGGAGTCAGTACCGTAAAGGCCATTCAAAGTACTGCACGACAAGCCCACGATTTAGGATATTATGTCACCGTACTTGAAGATTTATGTGCAGCCCCAACGCCAGAACTCCACGAGCAAAGTCTTCTGGCACTGGAAGGTATGGTAACGGTTTCTTCAGTTAAAGAATTTATGCAATTAAAATAACATTTGATATTTCAAAGC
This sequence comes from Providencia sp. PROV032, assembly GCF_028484875.1. Lineage (NCBI taxonomy): Bacteria > Pseudomonadati > Pseudomonadota > Gammaproteobacteria > Enterobacterales > Morganellaceae > Providencia > Providencia sp. PROV032. Next base: position 77,276 of record NZ_JAMPSX010000010.1, on the reverse strand, counting down.
ATTATTTTAGTTTTTGCAAGTATATCTCCCGTAGCCGGATAGCTAGTTTCCCCGGCTTACCTTCTCCAATTAATTGTCTATTAACCATAATAACTGGCCACACTAATGTTGTTGCTGAAGTAATAAAGACTTCTTTAGCTTCTAACATTTCATCAATACTAAATGGTTTTTCAATAATGCCTATTCCTTGCTCCCGGGCAAGTTGTAAAATAGCTTGGCGAGTAATGCCTGGCAATATCTCATTATTTAACCCTCGCGTTTGTATTTGGTTTTGATGGTTAATAATAAAACAATTACTGGAACTTCCTTCAGTGACATAACCATTTTTAACAAATATGGCGTCATCAGCACCTTGTTGCTTAGCGTATTCTTTTGCCATGGAAGCAGCTAATAAGGCGACAGTTTTAATATCACAACGCTGCCAACGAATATCATCCACGGTGACGGCTTTTATTCCATGTTTTGATTTTTCATTTTCAACAATCTTCGTCTTTTGTGCAAATAAGACTAATGTTGGCTTCGTCTGTTTATCAGGATATAAAAAACTGCGTTGTTTTGCATTGCCACGTGTCAACTGAAGATATACAAGCCCTTCTTCTATGTTATTCTGCTGAACCAGTTGAAAATGAATGTGTTTTAATTCGGCTAAATCGTAGGGGAATGATAACTGTAATTCAGCGCAAGAGCGCTGCAAACGAGCCATATGATGTTCAAAATCAACTAGCTTACCGTTGATTATTGCTGTCACTTCATACACTGCATCCGCAAATAAAAAACCACGGTCAAAAATAGATACTGACGCTTCTTCTTCAGGTAAAAACTGGCCGTTTACATAAGCAATCATGAGCTATATTCCTTTATCAATCAAATCATTACCTAATCTCTTATTAACCATACACTATATTACAAAAATTACCTTTCAATTCTTCACATTTATTATCTCTATTTGCAGATTCGGGCCCTCTTGTATGCACCGCGACTAACAAAAAAACAAGCGGTAGCACAGCAACTAAAATATAGTTTAAAATTTAAAATTATTTTTAATATTAACTTGACATTAACATGTGAATAGCTAGAATGCTCTCACGTGATCTGGATCACATTTTAATTTGGAGTTCTCGATGAAAAGCATCAAAGAATTTATCAGCAGTGTACAAGAAGTCGTCGAATTACTATCTAAACGTTTTATGTAAGCAAGTTAATTAATCTTTAGTTAATCAAACCTTTAGTTACCTCATCATTAGCGTTAAATTGCATTTATTTTGCACAACGACCTTAAAATTAAGGTCGTTTTTTTTATGCTTAATTATAAAGAACCACTATCCGAAAACCCTCATCACACGTAATGTTATGTAAATGTTACTTAATCACTCAAATTAGTAAGTGCCCTTCTTTATAATAGCTCTTATTGTCATTAATATTATTTTCATATATTAGACAATACTTAGAACTAGTAATAAGAATTAAGACGGAGTTTAATATTACTCCCCATGAATTTTCGTTGTAAATATGATAAAGTCATTTGACCTATGCTATTTTATAAACACTATTTTATAAACAATTGTTCCTAACATTCTAAAGAAGGAGAAACCATGCAGCAGCAACTGCTAGACTGGGTACGTCAATTCAACCAAGATTACGCTGACATTGCCTCTTTACTTATGGTGCTCGGTTTAATCCTTATTGTCGCCTGCGTATTACACTTAATTCTACATAAAATATTACTTCCTCAGCTCGAAAAGCGCGGGCAAAAAAGTGCAGGAACTTGGGTACATTTAATCACTCAACATAATCTTTTCAATCGATTCGCATTTGTGATCCAAGGTGTTGTGGTCAATATCCAAGCAACACTATGGTTACATTCAGGTTCGACTGCTCAAGCCGTTTTAAACGTTGGCTCACAGGCATGGTGCCTATTATTTGGCTTACTCACCCTTTATTCCGTCCTTGATATCATACTTGGCGTACTCCAACGTGCAGCCAAAACAGCACACCTACCTCTTCGAGGTATATTCCAAAGCCTGAAGCTACTCGCCACAATTTTAATTGGCATCATGATCATCGCGCTATTAATTGGCAAATCACCACTGATTATCCTAAGTGGCCTTGGTGCGATGACAGCCGTCATGATGTTAGTGTTTAAAGACCCCATTATGGGCTTAGTTGCAGGAATACAACTTTCAGCCAATAACATGGTCAATATTGGTGATTGGTTAGAAATGCCTAAATACGGTGCTGATGGCGCTGTTGTTGACATTGGTTTAACCACAGTTAAAGTGCGTAACTGGGACAACACAGTTACGACTATTCCAACTTATGCGCTGATTTCTGACTCCTTCAAAAACTGGAAAGGAATGACAGAATCAGGTGGACGCAGAATTAAGCGTAGTGTCCGCTTAGACGCCAGTAGTGTTCATTTTTTAACCGATGAAGAAATCGCGCAATACATTAAAGCCAATTTACTTGAACCCTATATTGAACAAAAAATATCGGAGATCCAAGTCTTTAATTCTAGTCTACCTGATGACAAAGCCGTTCCTTTAAATCAACGTCGTTTGACGAATATAGGGACCTTCCGAGCTTATATTGAAGCTTATTTAAAATCACACCCTAATATTCATAAAAATATGACAATTATGGTCAGACAGCTAGAATCTGATTCAAATGGTATTCCAATCGAAATATATGCCTTTACGAATACAACCGTATGGGTGGAGTATGAAAGAATACAATCTGACATTTTTGATCATATCTTTTCCATCCTGCCGCAATTTAATCTGATGGTACATCAATCACCTACCGGAAATGATGTTAGAATGATAGGCCATTTCCCAGAAAAATAACTAATACTAAGTGATTAGTTAAATTTTCTTATTCATCTACATCTAAAGTAGTATCTAAAAGAGGGAGATATCCCTCTTTAACTCTTAATCCCCTGTCATCGCTATATAAACAATAACATTTCGATAGTTAATCAAAATAAAACTAACCTATGCACTAACAAACAAAAAACCCTTATAAATTAAATAAATACATTTACTTTATCAGGGATAACATTGATGTAAGTCATGTAACTCAACAGAAACTTTTTTTAACATATAACACAAGATAGTAATGTTGTTATTTACATATAGGCAATGTCAATGCATAAAAATAAAATAAATACTCAATTTGGAAAACTGAGCAGGAGGGAGTTTATACAAACCTCCGCAACTGTTGCGGGTGCCGCTGCTGTTGCAGGCTCAATCACTCTCCCTTTTGCTGCACAAGCAAAAACACCAGCAATCATGCCAGACGAAGTCAGCGAAAAAATTAGCTATAGCGCATGCTTAGTCAACTGTGGTAGCCGCTGCCCATTAAAAGTCCATGTGAAAGATGGTGTTATCAGCCGTATTTCCAATGAAACGATGTATGACGACTCAACGTTAGGCGAACACCAAATCCGTCCATGTTTACGTGGTCGTTCAGTGCGTTGGAAAACCTACAATCCAGACCGTTTAAAATACCCAATGGTTCGTGTTGGTAAACGTGGTGAAGGTAAGTTTAAAAAGATTTCATGGGATGAAGCAACAACCATTATCGCTGAAAAATTAAAGTATACGATTGATAAATATGGAAGTGATGCCATTTATTATCAGTATGGCTCTGGGTCAACGGGTGCTAACTTACACGGCCGTGCAGCGTGTAAACGTTTATTAAGCTTAACCGGTGGTTTCTTGGGTGACTATGGTACATATTCATATGCTCAATTAATGGAAATCACACCTTATGTCTATGGTAGCGTAGAAGAATCCTATTTATCTGAAATCCAAAACTCTGACCTAGTTGTCATGTTTGGTCACAACCTTGCTGAAACGCGTATGTCTGGGGGCGGTCAATTTTACGAAACCCTCAATGCGTTAGATAAAAGCAAAGCAAAAGTTATCATTATTGACCCGCGTCGCACTGATAGCGTCACAACGCTTGGCGCAGAATGGATACCTATTTACCCAGGTACTGACGCTGCATTAGTTGCTGCTCTCGGTTATGTCATGATCGAAGAAGGCCTGACTGACGAAGAATTCCTAAACAACTATTGTGTTGGTTGGGATGAATCGACCTTACCTGCTTCTGCACCACGCAATGCATCATATAAAGATTATATTTTAGGTAATGGGCCTGATGGCATCGCAAAAACCCCAGAGTGGGCGAGCAAATTAACGGGGATCTCCGTCGCACGCATTAAGCAACTTGCACGTGAAATCGGCAATGCTAATAGAGCATGGATTTCACAAGGCTGGGGCTTACAACGTACTGAAAATGGCGAACAAGCTTGTCGTTCTATTATGATGTTACCGCTGATGTCTGGGAACATTGGTCGTGCAGGAACGAACACAGGTCTGTGGGGGAATAGCTATGCTTATCCTGTTGCGGGGTTTGCTTTACCTAACCCAGTCAAAGCCTTGATCCCAACTTATATGTGGTCAGAAGCTATTGTTCGTGGGAAAGAATTAACCGCAGAGAACGGTGGTATTAAAGGTGTCGATAAACTCAATAACGACATCAAGTTTATGTGGTGTTACTCCAGTAATGTCATTGGTAACCAACATGGCGACTTAAACAAAACCCATGAAATACTGGCTGATGAGTCAAAATGTGAATTCATTTTAGTGTGGGATAACCATGATACGCCATCCGCAAAATATGCAGATTTATTGTTACCGGATGTCACAACCGTTGAAACCAATGATTTAATCAATAACTCCTATGCAAGTGGTGCATACCACTATTTAGTTCGCCTACAGAATGCCATTGAACCACTGTGGGAAAACCGCCCTAACTATGATGTATTAGCAGAAGTTGCTGAGAAAATGGGGGTAAAAGAACAATTCACCGAAGGCCGTACCTACGCCGAATGGATTGAGTTCTGTTATAACAAAACACGTGAAAAAATGCCGCATTTACCTGAATTCAGCGAAACCGACGGTGCGGGTATTATCGACCGTAAGTTCTTGAACAGTTCAGAAAATATTGCATTGAAGAAATTCCGCGATGACCCAATCAATAACCCATTGAAAACGCCGTCAGGTAAAGTGGAAATCTATTCGGAACAACTGGCTGAGCGTGTTAAAAATTGGGAGTTACCAGAAGGCCAACGTATCCCTGCCCTTCCTGAATATTGCGTCAATAAAGAAGGCGTTGAAGCCCAAGCAAGCCAACAGAAGCATCCGCTATTAATGACAGGCTTTCATGATAAAGGCCATGTGCATTCATCTTATTACAATGTTGCCATGCTCCGTGAAGCCATTCCGCATCAATTTTGGCTCAACCCAATTGATGCCCAGCAACGCGGTTTGAACAATGGTGACATGGCTGAAATATTTAATGATCGTGGCCGTATTCAAATTAAAGTGAAAGTGACAGAGCGTGTATTACCTGGTGTTATCGCTGTTCCACAAGGTGCATGGCGTACTCTCAATGAAGATGGGCTGGATATTGGTGGTTGTATCAACACACTGACCTCTCATGTTCCTTCGCCATTGGCTAAAGGTACCCCACAACATACTAACCTTGTTGAAGTTAAACGCGCTTAAGGAGTTGAATAATGAAACAATATGGCTTTTACTTTGACTCCACTAAATGCACTGGCTGTAAAACATGTCAAGTCAGTTGTAAGGATGAAAAAGATTTAGATTTAGGTCCAAAATTCCGTCGTGTCTACGAGTTTGGTGGCGGTAGTTGGCAGAAACAAGATGGTATTTGGCAGCAAAACGTTTTTAATTACTATCTTTCAATTTCATGTAACCATTGCTCAAACCCGACTTGTGTCGCAGGTTGCCCAACCGGTGCAATGCACAAACGTGAAGAAGATGGTTTAGTCGTAGTTGACCAATCTATTTGTGTGGGTTGCCGTTACTGTGAATTACGCTGTCCATATGGCGCACCACAGTTTGATGAGAAGAAAAAACTCATGACTAAATGCGACGGCTGTTATGAACGTGTCGCAAAAGGAATGAAACCGGTTTGTGTTGAGTCTTGCCCGCAGCGTGCTTTAGATTTTGATGATATTAATGTTCTTCGTGAGTTACACGGGACCGAGTGTGGTATCGCTCCAATGCCAGACCCAAGCCTGACAAACCCAAATATTGTCATCAAACCCCATAAAGATGCGAAGCCATTTGGCGATAAAAGTGGCGAATTAAAAAACCCTGCGGAGGTGTAAGATGCATGAATTACCACTCGTTTTTTTCACTGTCTTAGGACAGTCAGCTGCTGGGCTTTTTTTACTCGCTTATATCAGCCGTAAAATGGGATCTATTGATGATAAACAGCTAAAAACTGCCAATATCGTTGCCTTTATTATTATGATAATTGGTTTAGGTATCGGTGGGTTACACGTTGGCCAGCCACTACGCTTCTTCAATATGCTACTGGGTGTGGGCCGTTCGCCTATGAGTAATGAAGCCTTCTTAAGTGGTGTATTTGTTGGATGCGCTGCGGCAACGTTATTTTTCACCCTGTTTTTCAAGCATACGTTATTGCGTGAACTGGCAAATATTGCCGCTGTCGTGTCAGGGCTTGCATTTGTTTGGTCGATCCCTCAAGTGTACAATATCGCCACTATTGCTAACTGGGACACCGGTTATACCACACTGCAAATGTGGATGACGATGTTAGTCGGGGGCGGCGCGCTCGCTATTGCTATCGGCGCACGTGGCTTAGGTATTGCTTCATTCTTAATTGGTACTTTCGCTATCTTTGCAAGCCGTGCTGGTTACCAAGCGTTTTTAGCCGAAACCGGCCCCGCTCTTAGCGGTGAGCAAACAGGCTTCTGGGGCTTCCAAGTGGTTGTCTTAGCGATTGCTTTAGCTGCATTTGTTGGTATGGCGTTGAAACAACGTGCGCCAAGAGCAACATTAGCAACGTGTGCCGCAGCAGTATTATTAGCTGAACTTGCAGGCCGTATCGCATTCTATAACTTGTGGCAGATAACCATGTAAGGCATTGTTCTTACTATGTTATAATTTATTACTCAAGAACCCCATTTGGGGTTCTTTGTTTAGTAATCCCACATTATCCTGCATCGATACAGTGACAGGAAATCAGATAATAATGGCATACTTTAGCGCAAAATAAGACGGATAAATAATATGATTGACACGACAATGATCCGCATCCTTGGTGCGTTTTTCTACTACCCTCCGCAATCGGACACGCTACGAAACGTCTACCCTGTTTTGAGTGAAATTCCACAATTACACACATGGGAAAATCCAGAACAAATTCAGGCGCTTTGTACTGCGTTGTCACAAACACAACCTGATGATATCTCGTATGATTATTCTATCTTATTTGAAGGACAAGGTAGTATGCCAGCGCCTCCATGGGGATCTGTGTATCAAGAACATGATAATTCTGTTATGGGAGAGTCAACGGCTGCTTATCGCCACTTTTTGCAAACCAAGGGGTTAGTGACTGATACCGGACTTCGTGAGCCTGAAGACCAATTTGGCTTAATGATGATGGCTGTTTCTGCTTTAGCGGAACAAGAAGACGACAGTGCCATTATAACGCTATTTGAACAACATTTATTACCTTGGGCATATCGTTATTTAGAACTGGTGCAGGAAAGTAAAACTGAGACAGCCTTTTACCCTAACCTTGCGCAGATCACTGAAATTTACCTCAAATCACTACAGTTAGAATTAGCATTATCGCCAATCCATGTTGAGTTATTTCGTTAAATGAAAAACGAAACCAAATGAGCTTATTAAGCAGTAATATGGGCTCATTTGGTTTTCACCTAAAATGAAGAATTTGGCTCTTGTAAAAATGCAATTTCTTCTTGTGTCGATGGCCGACCTAAAATTTCATTACGGTGTGGATAGCGACCAAATTTGTCAATAATCGCTTTATGTCGCATTTCATAATCTAATGTGCCGTCATCACCCAGCATGCGAAAAAGTTCAACAGCCTGTAAATGAATAAAACTGGATTCAGAATGCATAAATGGCATTAAAACAAACTTGCGCTGTGATAACGTCAATAGGTTATAATCATGCTGTTTGATCGCTTCTTGCGCGAGAGCTAAAGCCATTCCATCTTGAGCAAAAGACTTTGGCGTATCGCGCCATAGGTTACGAGAAAACTGGTCTAGAACAATAATTTCTGCTAAACGTCCACGAATAGATGCACGCCAATACGCTAATTCGCCCTTAGCTGCACGTTCACAAACATGAGCAAATCGCTGTGCTATCGTTAAATCAAATTTAGCGCTTTTTTCAAACCATTGTTTTGGCGTCGATTCCTCAAACCAAAATGAAAGCACTTCTTCCATGGCAGTCATGATGTATTCCTATCAATTTTCTTATTAGAGGTTGTCATAATCCTAGATAAAATTCGCCTTAATTGACAGGCTTGAGCTCTAATATCGGTTATTTGTAGATAATTATTTTATTTTTTTGCGATCTGACGCCAAAAAACACTCGATATCGTTAGGGGAATTTTAACTATATACCGCGTTATTTGTTACCAAATCATGTGGTTCCTATTTATAATAATTCGCAACTTTTTAATTCATAACGATTTGCTTTTTAGTGTGAATAAAAGAATTCCCCATGACTAAATACATACATTTGGTTAACTCAATGTTAGAATTTAACTTATAATGCGTATGTAAATTACGATAGCTACTTACAGTCATCACTTTTCAGCGGTTCATATTGGTTCTTATTAAGGAAGGCAATGTAAATGGCAGGACATATGGTACTCATTGGTTGGGCGTTATGGGTGAGTCCTTGTGGCTCAGATTCATGCGATGCGTTACCTGTGACTGAAACTATTTTCACACAAGAACAATGTATTAGCCGAAAAGACTACCTAGAATCAAAACGACCAAATCTCTATTTTCTATGTGGTGAAGTCTACCGCGATAGCAATGAAATAACTGCTGAAGAAAAACATGCTATTCCTGCACCTCATCTTCCTCTAAGAACATTGCCTGAACGGCTTTCCCGTTAGTTTGAGCTAATTCCTTTAGCTCAAACTTAAGCGGACTAAACTAAATAATTTCAGCTATTGGGCTCTCCGCTTCAACAAAATCCCCTTTAGTCGCGCAATGTTTCAACGTTCCTGCACGGTGTGCAACAATTTGAACTTCCATTTTCATCGCCTCCATGACACCAATTATATCCCCTTCCGAAACATTATTTCCGTGAGGGATCAGCCAGTTAAATAATAGCCCAGAGATGGGGGCATTAACGGCATCTGGGTTATGGATGATTTGAGGGGCAAAATGGGTTGCAGCTGAATTATTGACTGAAAAGCCAGAAAACAGTTGTGTGGGTAAACCCAATTCGCAACGCTTTCCATCGATTTCAATAAAAGTGCGTGTTATTTCAGCAGCCGATAATGGAATTTGCCGTTTTGCGGGTGGAATTTCCACATTAAATTCAGTCTCTATCCAACGCGTATGTACGCTAAAATCCTCACAAAAATCAGCTTGTTCCATTACCGCACGATGGAATGGTAATACGGAGGCAACACCTTCAATGTTAAATTCAGCCAAAGCACGACGTGCACGCGAAATGGCTTGCTCTCGTGTACTCCCCACAACAATTAATTTCGCCATTAACGAGTCAAAAGTGCCTGGTATTGTTGTTCCCGCTGTTACCCCACTATCGACACGAACCCCCGGCCCTGTTGGCGCATCAAAAACCGTAATAGTGCCGGGTGTCGGTAAAAAACCATTTCCAGCATCTTCAGCATTAATACGAAACTCAAATGCATGCCCTCGAGGAGTCGGCATCTCATTAATACTTAAAGGTAAGCCTTCTGCAATTCGCAATTGCTCAATCACTAAGTCGATACCTGCGGTTTCCTCTGTGACTGGGTGCTCAACTTGTAAGCGCGTATTCACTTCTAGAAATGACAACGTGCCATCTTGGCTTAGCAAAAACTCCACGGTTCCTGCTCCCACATAGCCCGCTTTGCGGCAAATATCCGTTGAAGCTTGAATGATTTGCTGCTGTTGCTTCTCAGATAAAAAAGGGGCTGGTGACTCTTCAACCAATTTTTGATTGCGCCGCTGTAATGAACAGTCACGTGTCCCCACCACCAGCACATTGCCATGTGTATCTGCAATAACTTGTGCTTCAATGTGCCGAGGGTTATGCAAAAATTGTTCAATAAAGCATTCGCCACGACCAAAAGCGGCGGTTGCTTCACGCACAGCTGAATGATAAAGCTCTTCAACTTCATGGAGTTGCCATGCAACTTTTAGGCCTCTGCCACCACCACCAAATGCCGCTTTAATTGCAATAGGTAGGCCATGTTGATGTGCAAATTCGAGTACTTCCTGTGCATTCTTCACTGGGTCTTTTGTTCCGACCACTAACGGTGCGCCAACTTGCATTGCAATATGACGGGCTTGAACCTTATCGCCTAATACATCAATGCTGTTTGCATTCGGTCCAATCCAAATTAACCCTGCAGCCTCTACCGCACGTGCAAACTCAGCCCGTTCAGATAAAAAACCATACCCTGGGTGCACCATGGTTGAACCTGAATGTTGAGCGATACTAATCAGCTTTTCAATATTCAAATAACTTTCTGCTGGCGAATTTCCGCCAAGCCCATAGGCTTCGTCCGCCATGTTGACGTGAAGAGCGTCAATATCGCTGTCCGCATAAACTGCAACAGACTGGAAACCATAATCACGACATGCACGGATAATACGAACGGCAATTTCGCCTCGATTAGCAATCAATACTTTATGTTTTTTGTTGTTATTCATTTTCATAAGCACAATGGCTCCCTTCTAATACTTTAAATTCACCGAGTGGATTAAAACGTATTTTGGCATTCACAGGAATTTGCCCCGCTAAACCCAAATGATATTCACATACCGCACCAATAACCGGATATCCCCCCGTTAGAGGGTGATCGTTGAGAAACAAAACAGGCTGGCCATTTGCGGGGACTTGAATTGCCCCAATGCAAGTTCCTTCGCTCGGTAACTCCTGTAATTGTTCGCGCTCTAACGGTTTTTCACTAAATAGTCGTAAACCTATTCGGTTTGATGATGCGGTGACTTGCCATAATTGATTCGTTAGTTGCTCAACGGCTTGTTTTGTAAACCAATCTGTTCGAGGCCCTAATACCACATCCAAAACCACTACATCACTTTCTGCTGGGTACTCAAAAGCCGGCGCCTCATTTAATGAAACGGCTAATGGAGATGAATAGCCGTTAACCGTGAGTTTTTGGCCTGCCGTGATTGGAGTTGGGCCAACTTGCGCTAATGTATCAAACGAGCAGCTCGATAAAATAGGTTCTATATTGAAGCCACCTCGGACAGCGAAATAACTACGAACTCCTTTGCTCGGGCGGCTGAGTTTGATAGTGTCGCCCTTTGCTAAATGAATCGGTTGATAAGTGTCAACTTGATATTGCTGGTTTTCTGCTGTGATAACCTCAATGGCACAAGGCGCTCCAGTTACTGCAACAATGAGGTCCTTGTGAACTTGCACCTTAAACCCACCTTGCGTTATCTCTAAAACGGCGGAATCTGATTTATTCCCCACAATACGGTTTGCACTACGTAATGCCGATTTATCCATACCGCCTGACTCAGAGATCCCCAAGGCCGATTGGCCTATACGCCCTAAATCTTGAAATAAAACCTGTAATCCTGTCGCTAAAACAGTCAAATCAGCGGCTGAATGCTCAGGTTTTGTTTCGATTTCCGCTTTCTCTGGCAAGCTATAGCTAATTTGGCTTTTTGCGGCATCAACAAAGTTGACCCGCATGCCTGCTTGAACGAGCGCAGGTTCAGGTCGATTGATATCCCACATTAATAGTTCAGTCACACCAATTAACTGCCATCCCCCGGGGCTAGCTTGTGGGTAAACACTGCTAAACTCCCCAGCTAATGCAACAGAACCCGCAGGAATACGCACCCTTGGCGATTGGCGTCTTGGGACATTCAGATTAGCGCCTTTCGAAACCATGTAACCAAAACCCGGGGCAAAACCGCTAAATGCAACCTGAAATTCATTTTCTGTATGACGACGTATCACTTCCGCAGTGGATATCCCTAAATGTGCTGCAACATCGGGTAAATCCTCGCCAATGTAATGAACAGGGATCGTGACCAATTTACTGGCCTTGCCGACGAGCTTCGACACATCCCTAATAGATATCTTTTCAACTAAATCATTCACATCTGCTTTGATCGGGTTATAGCGAATTAAAATCGTCCTCGCTGCTGGCGTTATTTCGTCAATCCCATAAATTGGCATTTCTGTTAAGGAATCAGTCAATGCCATTGTTTGTTCAAGACTTTCCAACTCAACCATAAAAGCACTTAAATTGACGGGTAAAAATCTCAATTGGCACCTCTATATGTGATATGCGGCATCAGGTACATCCGTAATAAACATGTAACCCGGTGCGTGACTTAATGCAAAAGGAACTCCAGATTTCATTACCGCAGCTTGAGGTGTGACGCCACAAGCCCAAAAAACGGGAACTTCGCCCTCTTCAATGCGAACCGCATCACCGAAATCAGGTTGCATAATATCCGTAATACCTAGTTGTTCTGGCGCGCCAATATGAACAGGTGTGCCATGCACGGCAGGGAACCTACCCGTAATACTCACTGCGTCAGCCACACGATTTGCTGGTATGGGTCGCATTGAAACCACTAATTCGCCTTGTAAACGCCCTGCTGGGCGACAAAGGCGATTGGTCTTATACATCGGAACATTCGATTTATCCGTGATATGCCGTACATCAATACCTGCTTCTATCATTGGTGTTTCGAATGTAAAACTGCAACCAATTAAAAAAGTGACTAAATCAGAATGTTGTTGATAGATTGTTGTCGCATCCGTAATTTCATCAATTAATTGTCCTTTTTCCCAAACACGGTAACGTGGAATATCCGTGCGTAAATCGGCGCCTTCCGCTAAGACCGTTTGCCAGCTCCCCGCTTCACATACGTCTAGAACAGGGCAGCTCTTTGGATTGCGCTGAGCATACAATAAAAAATCAAATGCCCAGTCACGTGGTAATGCAATCATATTGGCTTGAGTCATGCCCGGGGCAAGGCCTGCTGTTGGTTTACTGTATCCTTCGCGGATTGCTTGTCGTGCAAGGCGAGCAGCTTCGATGGCCTGCAATGACGCTTTCATTAGCTGTGTCATTCATGGTCTCCTTTGTGGGCAAAACCATAAATTTCAATACCTTGTTGCTCTAAGATGACTCGCACCTGTTTTGCCATTTCAAGGGCCCCCGGGCTATCCCCATGAACACAAATCGACCCAGCATCAACAGGTGTAAATTTTCCATCAATTGACATCACACCGCCTTCCATAACCAGCTGTAACATACGGCCTGCGACTACCTGCGGGTCATGTAATACTGAACCGGCTAATTTTCGGGATACCAATGTGCCATCGCTGTTATATGCGCGATCAGCGAAGGCTTCGGCAACGACACTTAGCCCACTGTCTCGTGCCCACTCAATTATCGGGGCTCCAGCTAATGCAACTAATATCAGTCGTTTATCAATGGCTAATATCGCATCAATCACGGCCATTGCTTGGCGCTTATCATGAGCAATCGTGTTATACAGTGCACCATGAGGTTTAACATATAAAACTTGTGTTCCTGCCGCGGTTGCTAAGCCTTGTAATGCACCAATTTGATAAATCACGTCTGCGGTTAATTCATTCGATGCAATATCCATATTACGTCGACCAAAGCCGACTAAATCGGGATAGCCCACATGTGCACCAACAGCAACCCCATTTTCTTTTGCAGCTTTCAGAGTTTTTAATATCCCTTCTGGTGAACCCGCATGGAAGCCACAAGCGATATTCGCACTGCTAACAACAGGAAGAATGTCGCTATCATTGCCCATTTCCCATTGTCCAAAACTTTCCCCAAGGTCACTGTTTAAATCAATTTGCTTTTTCATTGTCACTCCTTGAGTTATTTCAGATAATTAAAGATGGCACCGACAGACATCACACCCATATACCAAGTGAGTGCACACGTCACAACACCAGACCATAGTAACCAACGCGGATAATGATAACCCGACATTAAATCTGAACGTTTCCAGCCAATATAAACAAATAAAGTTAAGCCAATCGGTAAAATTAACCCATTGAAACCACCAGCAAAAACCAGTAGTGCCGCAGGAGCCGTTCCCATGAATAAATAGACAACCAGAGAAACTGCAATGAATAAGATGGTTGCGACATTACGTTGTCTTTCTGTAATAGAAGACTTAAATGCCGTTAAGAAACTCATTGAGGTATACGCCGCACCAATTACACTGGTGAGTGCCGCAGCCCATAGGATTAAACCAAAGATACGTAAACCAAAATTACCTGCGGCAGCCTGAAATGCTTGAGATGCAGGGTTGGCCGCATGACCCGAAATATCAATAGTTACACCACTTGCGACGACGCCTAAGATAGCCAAGAATAAAATATACCGCATCAGCCCAACAACGAGGATGCCTTTTGTGGCAGCGCTAGAGACAATTTTAATATTTTCAATACCAACAGCGCCTTTATCTAATAAACGATGAGCACCTGCATAACAGATATATCCCCCGACAGTACCCCCAACAATGGTGGTTATCATGGCAAAATCAACTGTGTCAGGTAATACGCTTTGGCGTAATGCTTCCCCAACAGGAGGGTTTGATGCGATAGCGACAAATAAAGTTAAGCCGATCATCACGACACCTAAGCCAATAATTAACCGGTCAATAAACGTACTGGCCTTGCGAGAGGAAAATATATAAATTGCTAATAATGCGCTAATCAAACCTCCCCATTTAGGATCTAAGCCGACTAAGGCATTAAGCCCTAACCCTGCACCTGCAATATTACCAATATTAAAAATTAACCCGCCAAAAATAACTAATATCGCTAATAAATAACCACTCCCAGGAATTGTGGCATTCGCAATTTCTGATGAGTGCATTTTAGTCAGGGTAACAACCCGCCATATGTTCTGCTGAACAATGAAGTCAATCACAATAGACGCTAAAATTCCGAAGGCAAAAGCAGCCCCTAATGTCACGGTAAAAGTCGCAGTTTGAGTGATAAACCCAGGCCCAATGGCTGAGGTTGCCATTAAAAAGATTGCGCTTATCAATGATGAACGACGGCTTTTCACATATTCAGCAGTAGTTGGTGCACTTTCTTGAGCTGCCATGTGCATACTCCTCTAATAGTTATTGTTTTAATTATTGATGTGGTTGTTGATGTCATAATCACTAAGGCAATTATCGTGCCATTGTTCTACTTGTTAACTATATTGTTAATTCATTTTTAATGAATTGTTGAACAATTAGTATTGAATGATGAATAAACAATCAATAGAAATCGTAATTGGTCGTTTAAAAATCAAGACGAGATCACTTTTTTAACAATTTTGACTCACCGGCCATATCACTTACCCAGCAAATTGCACCAAATTGATGCAATAAATTTTAATTTCACTATTCTTGTGCAAATACAAGGAGGGAATGTGGTAAGGAGAAATGAAACTTGCTGCTATAATTTGAATATGTGAATATAACGGCTTATTGCCCCCTGAGACTAAAATTCGCCTTTATTATGAAAAAACAACCTGTTGTCCAAACTTTATCTGTTTCTATTGCGGAAGTTATACGTCATAAGATAACCATTGGGGAAATAACACCAGGTCAACGCTTATCTGAAGCGGCATTAAGTGAAGAACTCGATATTTCTCGAAATACATTACGGGAAGTATTTCGCGTACTCACGCAGGAAGGTTTATTAACTTATGCCCCAAATAAGGGCGTATTTGTCTCAGTGCCAGACATGGCTGCCATTATCGATATTTATCAAGTTCGCCGACTTATTGAATGTGATGCACTAATGCATGCATATGCCTTACATCCATCAGTTCAAAAAATGAAAGATGCAGTTCAAGAAGCTCGAGAGCATGAAAAGACAGAGAACTGGGTGGGGGTAGGGACTGCAAATATGAAATTTCACACGGCCATTGTCGAATTATCTGACAGCGAACGCCTAATTAAATTATACCGTAATGTGTCTGCTGAATTACGGTTGGCCTTTGGCCACCTCAATGACCCTAAAATTTTATATGCACCCTATATTGATAAAAACTACTCTATTCTTAATTTATTAGATTCTGGCCAGAATATAGATGCGGCCAATATGTTACGTAGTTACTTAGATCTCTCTGAACGTACACTGCTCGCAGCATTTAAACGAAAACAATCTGCTCTTTAAGTTGTTTGACGTTTTACTTTTTTTGTTTAACTCGCCTACTCCTCACTAATTTCATTATATAAATTAGAATAAGAAATCATTTATTGAAATCCTTTAGTATCTCAATACTATCTATTAATCTAGCCAGATTTAATTTTAATTAAATCTAATACTTTAAATATAAAATCACATTCAATCGCTTATTCGATAAAAATAAAGTGTTGTTGTCTGTTTCTCATTTAATCCGCCTTTGTTTACAAAAACAAACAACATAAAAACCATATCATTAATATTTTTGGAATATTTATCAGGCTTACCTTTGGTAACATTTAGACATTAAAAATCACTCAACCATTCACATTTAACCCCAAAATTTTACATACATCGCCATTTATCGCTTTACTTTTAACATTAGAAATATATTTACATCGATCACTCGTTGAAATTACTCAAATTTATCGAGTTAATAGTTGTAGTTTTACCGAATATTCGATATAAAATTTATGATAACAAAAAAACAAATACATTAAAATTATTAATATAAATGAGATTTAATTATGATATTAAACCAAGTGACTAAAAAGAAGCCGTTTAAATTTGGCCTAGGATGGCAAATATTACTTGCTCTTATTTTAGGTGTTATTGCTGGGGCGCTTTTACATGATAATTCAGAGTATAAAGACTGGTTAATTTTAAATATTCTTTCCCCGGCGGGTAAAATATTTATTCAGTTAATCAAAATGATTGTTGTTCCTATCGTTATATCAACGTTAATTGTTGGGATCGCAGGGGTTGGTAATACCAAACAACTCGGTTCGCTCGGTTTCAAAACTATCCTTTATTTTGAAATTATTACTACAATTGCCATTATCGTCGGTATTTCTTTTGCGAATATATTCGAACCAGGTGTTGGTATCGACATGTCGCAATTAACACAAGTCGACATCTCACAATATGAAAAAACCACTCAAGAAGTTGAAAGCCACCCTTCTGGGATCATTAATACGATCCTAACTTTAGTGCCAAGTAATATTTTCGCTGCTATGGCAAGTGGTGACATGCTGCCTGTCATCTTTTTTGCTGTATTATTTGGTTTGGGGCTTTCTTCTTTACCTTCTGAGAAAAAACAACCATTACTCAGTGTACTACAGACTTTCTCTGAAACCATGTTCCGTGTGACAAACATGATTATGATGTATGCTCCAATCGGGGTTTTTGCACTAATATCCGTTACCGTCGCTAACTTTGGTTTCTCATCTTTAGTGCCTTTGTTGAAACTTGTTATACTTGTCCATTGTGCAATTATATTTTTTGCTGTGGTTGTATTAGGATTAGTCGCCCGTTATTGTCGAATAAATATTTTCACTTTAATGATGATATTGAAAGATGAGTTATTACTCGCCTATTCAACAGCCAGCTCTGAAACTGTGCTTCCTCGTATTATGGATAAAATGGAAAAATATGGAGCGCCTAAATCCGTAACAAGCTTTGTTATTCCAATCGGTTATTCATTTAATTTAGATGGCTCAACATTGTACCAAAGTATTGCCGCTATTTTTATTGCCCAACTCTATGGTATCGAACTCTCTATTGGACAAGAACTTATCCTAGTATTTACGCTTATGATCACGTCTAAAGGTATTGCGGGTGTCCCTGGCGTTTCATTTGTTGTTCTTCTTGCCACACTCGGAAGTGTAGGGATCCCACTAGAAGGGCTTGCATTCATCGCAGGTGTAGACCGAATTTTAGATATGGCACGCACGGCACTTAATGTTGTAGGTAACGCCCTAGCCGCTCTTGTTATTGCCAAATGGGAACATAATTATGATGATAAAAAAGCTCGTGAATATGAAAAAAGTTTTTAGTTTATTCTAAAACAACTCTATACTAGAATCACTTTCGATTAATAACATTATTGAAAGTGATTCTATTTTACGCAACAAATAACCTGTTATTTTTTATTTTTAAATACTCATTATCTTAGTTATTTTTACTTATTATATGTAATGTATTTCACATTTTTTTAATATTTCATTAAGAAATTGGTATTTTATAGCCAGTGTTACTACACTATATAAGACTTTTAATTAGCCATTTTTTATTAGCTAAGCAGGAAACAATGAATCAAATAAGAAGATTTCTTTTGTTTTTAAAGGTGCTCCAACACCTAATGATAATTTTTATATTTTCATTATCATACTTTATGCTACACAGCTGGTTATAACGAGAAGCCTTACACTAAAAATAACATAATTCATTGATCAAACGAGGTAAACATCTGTTTATCTCGTTTTGTATTATATGCTAGAAAAAGCGATAAGATAAAAATGGTTATCAATAGAAAGCCTACAAGTTCTTTTTTACCCCTCTATGGTACCTGACATTATAAATAAATTATAAGGCTAGTTATAGAGTGACGTTTCCCCTTCAGGCCTAGTTTTAAAACGTCTATGGGCCCAAAGGTACTGTTCAGGTGCTTTCAATATTTCGGTCTCTAAAACAGCGTTAATTATTGTTGCATCCTGTAACGCATTACAACTTGGGTATCCTATTATTTGTTTACCCAATACTAAATCATAATTCACCCCACTCTTGTTTCTCAATAATGTTACTGTGAGTGTCGGTGATTTAGATAATTGAGCAAGTATAGATGTCCCCTTTGATGTGGAGGTATTTTTAACAGAAAAGAATGGCGCAAATATCGTCCCTTTTCGTCCAAAGTCTTGGTCAGGTGCAAACCAGATGGACTTGCCGCTTTTCAATTCTTGAACCATAAATTTTAAATTTTTACGGTCAATCATTCCTTTGCCAGAACGGCACCGCCCCTTTGTTTGAATATATTCCATCGCTTTATTATTATGAGGCCGATACATTGCATTAACTGGGAAACAAAGGCCCATAATCCGTCCACCTAACTCAAGTGACATAAAATGGACCCCAACGATAATTACACCTTTATTTTTCCCAATCGCATCTAAATAATTAGACATTCCTTTTACTTGAAATAATTTTTTAACTTTTTTATCGCTCCAGAACCAGGCTATCCCTGTCTCAAATAATGCGATACCTAAAGATTTTAGGTTGTCATTTACCAGAGTATCTATTTCATTTTTATTTTTATTTGGAAAACATAACTCTAAATTTTGTTTAATTATTGATACTCTTCTCTTAATAAAATACCGTGAATTACTACCTAGAAAAGCACCAAGCCACATTTGCCATTTATAAGGTAATTGAACTAATAAAAATAAGATAAAAACCCCCACCCATGTTACTAAGTACTTTGGATGGACCAATTTCCGTGAAAATGGGTTTTTGGCGTACATTATATCTCCCAATACTTCGCCTTTGCAGAATGCACGCTATTTTAGACAGTATTTAGTCTTTGAAATTCAACATGATTACTACAACAAGATGGGCTTTCGCCCACAACTATCTGAATATCCTTACAATGTATCTTCCATTTGAGGAGATAACAGTCGGATAACCTTTTCCAAGCAGTTAAGCAATATTTTAATTTTTAGTATGGCCAATAAATAGCACTGTGAAGTCCATTTTCCCTTCTTCAGAACTGTGTATCGGTTAAGCTAAAACGTAATCACTTCAACAGTAAAGAACAGACAAAATTATCACATATATCGCTTAATTAATCTCACTATTAATATGTACTTTTGTCATTTTGCGACTTTTTTTGCTGATTTTTGTCAATTTAATCGTTATTTCTTTATTGGCACTTTCAAGAGTGCCACCATAATCACCGATGGAAAGAAAAATTGATGTTCTTCTTCTGCATAATGATATCTAAAATATGTCCCACCAGCGACCCAAAATAGTTAAATGATAAGAATTACAGGTAATAGCCTGACCACCCCAAGAGCAGTCTAAATTAGGTTAATCAATCTGGTTTTCTACCATTTGCGTCAATCAACTTCCAGAACCCGTTATTGTATTGAAATGTCATTGTGAATTGATTATTAACCATCTCAGACCAGTAATCCAATATGATGGTGTCTTCTTCAATATAAATAACGCTTAAATGATGAGGGAAGTCAGGCTCATTAGTGCGACTATAAAAGTATCGTTGAACTTGGTTATCAAAGTCTGGAATCGCTCTACTAATTTCTACTATAAAGCCTTTTAAGTTATCAAAGTTAGCTATTTGCTCAGGCTCTAGTCCAATAACAATGTCGTGCTTTGGAGATACATTAACCTCATCACCACTGAGAATGACATCACCTAGCGTTGTAATAAAATCCTCGACCTGATACCTGTTGATTCTTTTCATCTCTTCACTCCCTCAATGAATTTCAATAATGTTAGCTTAGCGGGGGGCAAATTCTATTTGTCATCTAGTTTATAAGAGGTGTAACCAGAAGATCAATTTACTACACAAAAACAAAAAGAAAAAACCCGCTACATCAATGAGATGTAGCGGGTTCTTATTTGGTGCCGGCTACCGGAGTCGAACTGGTGACCTACTGATTACAAGTCAGTTGCTCTACCAACTGAGCTAAGCCGGCGAATATGGCGGAGAGATAGAGATTCGAACTCTAGGATGGTTGCCCATCGGCGGTTTTCAAGACCGCTGCCTTCGACCGCTCGGCCATCTCTCCATGGGGCGCGATTATGGAGGAATCCCACCAACTTGTCTACCCCTGAAAGTAAAAAAATTGATTTTTTTACTTCGTTTGGCTAATCTTCACTCAATTGTTCTCTGTTTTCCAATAAAAATGGTAATATCTGTGCAAAATCGGTGTCTATCCTTTCTCTAGGCGTATGATTTTTAACCTAATACTACTTTGCCGATGGGACGACTTGCCACAGTATGTACAAACAATCATTATTAAAACCGAGCACGCTTTTTCGTATCTTTGCCGCATTTATTCTGTTGCTAATTGTGATGCTCTGTTTATCACTCTTTAATTACTACCAAGCATTGGTTCAAAGCCGTCAAACCAGCTTAAACAGCATGGCCAGTCGGTTAGCATATCAAATCGAAGATTATCGTTATCAAGCGAGCCATATCTACAAAATTGCCAATGACAAATCTTCAGTCCCCCCTACCGATAACCTTGCTGTGACAGGTATCCGTCATGATATTTTTTGGCTAAGTAGTGCGAATCAATCCATTGATGCCATTGTATTTGGTAATAATAAGCAAAGTAATAATGTTTTAGCCTCTAAACTTGCAAATTATATGGAGATTGTGTGGGGAGCCCGTAACGAATATAACTCGATGTATTATCTCAATGGATTGGACAACACCTTAGTTTTAGTGACCACCCATTCAATTCTTAAACCTGAGCTCCGTTTTAAAGAAAGTTATCTCACATTAACAGCTGAAGAAAAGCGTGCTGATATGTTGACCCAATCAACATTGTTAGATCGACGGGAAATAATTTCAAATATTCAAAAATACTCTCCCGATAACCTTTTCTACTATACTTATCGGCTAATGTTCAATTCACCGGGGCAGTTAACTAGCGTTATATCCTTTGATATTTCTATCAATTCACTGATCCCTCCAAGTTTAAATGGGAATTTTTTTACGATTAATGCGCGCCCTTCAAGTACGGGAAGCAATGAATCACATTCAACTTGGTCAGGGACCAACCTCATTTTCTCCCACCCTATTGATGGCACTGGATATCAGCTTTACTACCATGTTTCATTAAAAAGTATTATTTTTAATGTTATTAGTTATAACTTATGGCTAATGACAGGCATGCTTATCATGATCTTATTCGCTTTACTGATCATGATTTTTATTCGTAAGCGCCTTATTTCACCCAATACCAATATGTTGCAAGAGCTGAGTTTTAATGCCTCACTGACTAGCGACATTATCAGTCATATTTCATATGGCATTTTAGTTTATGACTTTAACACTAACAAAAAGATCCTGAGCAATGACATTGCTAACCAACTATTACCTTCGATGGATCTTGTTCACATTAAAGAAATGGCGATGGAACACCATGATGTGATTCAAGTTTCTATCGAGAATATTGTATATGAAGTTATACTTGTCGATAACATGTCAAAATCAAACACTGCGCTCTTTATTATTATGGACAAAGATAAAGAGGCGTTGACACAAAAACGCCAAGAACTTGCTAATCGCGAATACAAAAAAAATATTCACATGCGCAAGGTAGTATTTGAGAATATGTGCAGTGAAATATTACCCTCATTAATTAAAGTGGATAATCAATTAGCTAGATTAGCTGAAATAACCGATATAAATAACCGTGGATTTATTTTAAAAATTGAAAATCAGCTTTTCCTTATCAATCGTTGGTTTCAAAATATTAGCTTATTAAATCAGCTAGAGTCCCAAGCTGAACCTATCAAAACTGAGAATGTTTCTATCAGTAACTTAGTTAGCCAATTTTTGAAGCAAAATCTATCCCACTGTAATAACAAAGGGTTATCGCTTTATTTTCATAATAACGTTAATCCAGATTCACTTATCGTGGCAAATCCAGATTATTTAACGCAGTTAATACAACTTATTTGGGATTATTCTATTGCTACAACCTCTTTTGGAAAAATTTCATTCACGCTATCTTATGACCCCAGTAAAAATGTAATCCTGTTGAGCATAAAAGACAGTGGAACGGGAGTCAGTAACCAAGAACTGAGTAATTTACAAAGCCCCTTTACTGGGCAAATATTGAACGCTTCTAACTTTACACGCTCTGGCATAACGTTTTATCTATGTAAGTTACTGGTCAAAAAAATGAATGGTGTTTTTTCTATTCGCTCAAGTGATGCAATCGGGACTCATTATGAAATTACGCTTCCAGCAGCCAAGGAGATGCTCATCAATGACTACCCCGCTTTATTGGAAGATATTTGTATTCGCTTAAATATACATAATGCGGATATCTCTCGGATTGTGAGGAACATACTCACAAATTATGGCGCGGAATATTTGGATTTAAGTGAGAGTTCTCCCCATACTAACTGGGATCTTTTGATAACTGATAATAATGAGGAATGTTTTGAAAATATTGTTAAAGTGAATGGCTCTCTATCTGGAATCAATCAATTACAACCTCATTACATTGAAGCTAACTATAATTTTGCTGATGAATTAATTGATGCTATCTCATTGCTGATCGAAAATGCAGGTGATGAACATGACTATTATGGTAATTTGATTTCACACCATGTTGATACTCAAGTGCTTTCACAGAGCTCGAATGAATCAATAGAAAATGCAATTGTAAGTTATCAATTATCACTAGCAAATAGTGGATATCGAGATTTGTTTATCACAACAGTACCGATAGATATTAATAAACTGTATAATAGTGAAAGTGTTGAGGATTTGACCGAATTGAAAAACACTGCACATCGTTTAAAAGGAGTTTTTGCTATGCTCGAATTTACTTATCTTCATACGCTTTGTGAAGATTTAGAGCGTTACATAGCAGATGAAAACGGATTGGAAATAAAAAATTGCATTAGCATGCTGGATAATTCAGTCAAAAAACTAATGCCAGAAGGTAACCAATAATATGAATAACCTAAATGTCATTGTTGCCGATGATCACCCTATCGTTCTTTTCGGCATCAGAAAATCACTTGAACAAATTGAATGGGTGAATATCGTAGGGGAATTTGAGGACTCAACTTCTTTGATTAATAACTTAGCACGTTTAAATGCAGATGTGCTAGTTACTGATTTATCAATGCCAGGTGATAAATATGGTGATGGTATAACTTTAATCAAATACATCAAACGGCATTATCCTGACCTATCAATTATTGTTCTTACAATGAATAATAATCCAGCCATTCTTAGCGCGATCTTAGAGTTGGATATTGAAGGGATTGTGCTCAAACAAGGTGCACCGGCTGATTTACCTAAAGCGTTAGCGGCTTTGCAAAAAGGTAAAAAATTCACACCAGAAAGCGTGAGCAAACTGCTGGAAAAAGTCAATGCAAGCGGCTATGGTGACAAACGTTTATCACCAAAAGAAAGTGAAGTGCTACGTTTGTTTGCTGAAGGTTTCCTAGTCACTGAAATTGCCAAAAAACTTAACCGCAGTATAAAAACAATTAGTAGCCAGAAAAAATCAGCCATGCTGAAATTAGGCGTTGAAAATGATATAGCGCTACTGAATTACCTTTCTTCCGTCAGTATTGATAACTCGCCTTCAGAGTGATCTTATTTCAACTACAAGACTACACCAATAAAAACCCAGCTATGGGTTTTTATTTTTGCCTTTATTTTTCAGCCACTTTCAACAATAACGAGTCAAGGTCTCACGTAAAATTGCAATTGTTGTCGGTTTTGATAAACAATCATTCATTCCTGCATTAATACAACGTTGTTTTTCTTCTGCCATTGCATTAG
Organism: Providencia sp. PROV032; assembly: GCF_028484875.1. Classification (NCBI taxonomy): domain Bacteria; kingdom Pseudomonadati; phylum Pseudomonadota; class Gammaproteobacteria; order Enterobacterales; family Morganellaceae; genus Providencia; species Providencia sp. PROV032. The sequence continues at coordinate 52,643 of NZ_JAMPSX010000010.1, read as the reverse complement.
CAGTTAATGCGATAATTGGTAAGTTAAACGTTAAACGCCGTAGCTCTTTTGCCAGCTGGTAACCATCCATATTTGGCATATTTACATCTGTTAAAATAATATCAACATGATGATTATCTAAATATTTTAATGCATCTAACCCATCTACTGCTGTGCCAGTAGTAAAACCGATAGTCGTTAATTGTTCACTCAATAATGCTCGGTTAATTGGGTGGTCATCAACAATCAATACATGACATTCACCTAACGTATGATCAGCGACCAACAGTTGATTTGTCATACTATTTTTTTGCGATTGTTCCATGGTTCTCATGATGGCTTTATCAATTAACATAGGTAATTTATCTAATTGATATGTATTATAAATCCATTGATTCTGTTTTATTTCCTGAAGCTCACCTGCATAACCACTTGATAACTGGATATGATGTTCGTAGATTATCCCCTCAACATGCTCATAATCGGTTATTAGTAAATTATATTTTTGTGTTTTATCAATTGTGCTATGGCTAACAACTGTAAATTGCTCATGACTTAACAAACGCAAGAGAAAGCTCATTAAAAATTCATTTCGACACAAAATAGCAATGCGATAATGTGCTCGATATTCTGGAATATTTTTCTTCGTATACTCTTGCCCATATAAAGGAATACGAATAGTAAATGAACTACCAAGCCCAATTTGTGAGCTGACTTCAATATCACCATCCATGAGGTTAACCAGTTTTTCACAAATAGCTAAACCTAAACCGGTTCCTTTATGACCCAAATTATTTTGCTCATAAACTTGAAAAAATGGGTCAAATAATTGCATAACCACTGAATGGGTCATTCCAATCCCTGAATCACGGATTTCTATCTTTAAATAATTTTCATCTTTCCAAACATAAAGCAATACAAAACCGGATTCCGTAAACTTAATACTATTATTAACAATATTGGAAATCACTTGTTGTAGACGAACTGGATCATTCAAAATGAGATCAGGAATATCTGGTTCAATATAGGAATATAATGATATTTTTTTCTTAGTCACTAATGGCAAATAGTTCGCTAATACAAACGCAAAAACCTCTCGACAATTAAATAATTTACTTTCTATTTTCAATTGCTTAGATTCAATTTTTGAAAAGTCTAAAATATCACTAATAATCTGTAATAAAAGTGATGATGAATTATCCATAGTTGAAACTAAACGTGTTGCTTTCTCTGATAATTCATAACGTTGTAGTAACTCTATGTTACCAATAATTCCATACAATGGCGTTCTTAATTCATGGCTAACAGTCGCCAAAAACATTGACTTAGCATGGTTAGCTTGTTCAGCTGCATCGGCCACATCTTGCAGCGATTTTTCCATTTGCACGCGAATGCTGATATCGACTAAAACACAAATAGCGACGTCTTCATTTTGATATCGTGAGTTTACAAAGCTAATTTGCAAGTGTGTACCATTGGTTGTCACTACATCAATATAGTTGCTCGTTTTCTGGCGAATAATTGTCAATATACGCTGTTTATCATCATCATTTAATAACCGAAAATAGTCATGAGCTAGTTCATTACTAAGAATATTACCGCCATCGGTTAATCTTAAGATGATGATACCCACAGGGGCTGATGCCACAATTTTATGGTTGAATTGTTCGTGTTCCTCAAGCCGTATCGCAGTGTTCTCTGCGGGTTCGAGCATTTTCCTTTCAAGTAACCAAATTAAAAAGAAAATCAGTCCACCCGTAAAAATATTTAGGAGGATACCGTAAAAAATGGTGTTTTCTAAACTCGCTAATATTTCCGACGTCGCAATTGAGAAAATGACCGTAATTTGAGAAGGTGCTAACCTTTTTTTGAAGATTAATTTTGAGTAATCTGAGTTAAAACCGAAAAATGAAGGCGCAGAAATATTGAGCAGTGCTGAGTCCTTAGGGTTGATATCTATCGGCGAATATAAAACAGGCTGGTTATAATCATTAATAATCAATATTTCAATAGCTTTATTGCGGCGAATATTAAATTGATTCAAATTAATTGTACGTTCTAGCCCAATAAATGCGGGGAGCAGATTATCATGCTTAATTGCTTGAATTAAGTAAACCTGTCCATAATCCGGCTGAGCACCATGCATAATTGTAAATAATTTACGCTCTTTGCCTTGTAGCCTTAAACCTTGATAAGTTCGCACACTTTCGTAACTGACTTTTTTTAGTATTTCTATATCCGATATGGTAGAACGAATAGGATAATCCACCAGACAATAACTTTTCGAACCCACTAAAAAGACATGATTTAAAGCTTGAGGCGCTGCAATACTCTCTTTCCAAAAATAATTTAATTGTTCAAAAGCCTGCAAATAGTTTTCAGCTTTATCCCTAAAATGATCACAATCCGTATTCGGAGTTAATTTATAGAACGAGTAATTAGAGGCATTTGGCAACTCCATAAATTTACTCGTAAAAGTATTTTCCTCTGTCGATTCTTGCAGCTTTATTTGGTACAGATCAGTCATCGACTGAATAGAATTCAGAGTCGCTGCCGTTTGCTGAATATAGACTTGTAGGTTTTCATACCCAGAATAGAACTGCTGACGAAGATCAGATTTGTATTCATTAAATTGCGAATAAAGGAAAAATAAAGTGATAAAAACACCCATGCCCCACAACATCAAGCCGAGGATACGAAATAAATCCCGAGAAAGTCTAAGTGATGTTTTAAACGAGGGTAAATATCTCAAGCGCTTTCCTGTATATTCGATACTATGATCGCTAATTATACTCGATTACATGATAAAAAAGCGACAAACATGAAAAGTAATAAAATAAAGACATTTAAATTAGAAACTAAAACGGGCAGCTAGTTATGCTGCCCGTTCATTAAATTAAACGTTGTGATTACTCTTGATCGTCGATATTTGCATCATCAACACCATTTTCTTCCGTGTTTTCATTTGCATTCTCGTTATCAATGTTTTCATCATCAATGTTTTCATCATCATCCGTTTCAGCAACGCGCTGTAAACCAACAACTTTTTCATCTTCAGCCGTTCTAATCAAGGTAACACCTTGTGTATTACGGCCAACGACGCTCACTTCAGACACACGTGTACGCACTAATGTTCCTGCGTCTGTGATCATCATGATTTGGTCAGTTTCATCAACCTGAATGGCACCAACAACATTACCGTTACGCTCACTCACTTTAATGGAGATAACCCCTTGAGTTGCACGAGACTTAGTCGGGTACTCAGCTTCTTCAGTACGTTTACCGTATCCGTTCTCTGTCACTGTTAAGATGTGCCCTTCGCCACGTGGGATAATCAAAGAAACGACTTTGTCGTTATCCATTAATTTAATACCACGCACCCCTGTAGCGGTACGTCCCATTGGGCGAACAGCATCTTCAGCGAAGCGGACGACTTTACCTTGAGCGGAGAACAGCATAACTTCATTTGAGCCATCTGTTAAATCGACACCAATCAGCTCATCACCGTCATTCAAGTTAACCGCAATGATACCTGCGCTTCTTGGGCGGCTGAATTCTTGTAAAGGTGTTTTCTTAACGGTACCACTTGCGGTTGCCATAAAGACATTATAGCCCTCTTCGTACTCACGCACTGGCAAGATAGCGGTAATTCGCTCATCTTGTTCAAGTGGCAATAAGTTAACGATTGGACGACCACGAGCACCACGGCTAGCTTCTGGTAGTTGGTAAACTTTCATCCAATACAAGCGACCACGGCTTGAGAAGCACAAAATAGTGTCATGCGTATTGGCCACCAAAAGGCGATCAATAAAGTCTTCGTCTTTCGTTCGTGCTGCAGATTTACCTTTACCACCCCGGCGCTGTGCTTCGTAATCAGACAGAGGCTGATATTTCACATAACCTTGATGTGATAATGTTACCACCACATCTTCTTGGTTGATCAGGTCTTCAATATTGATATCTGCAGTATTTTCAGTAATTTCTGTACGACGAGGGTCATTATAAGTATCGCGAATAATTTCTAATTCTTCGCGGATGACTTCCATCAAACGTTCAGGACTACGCAAAATAAACAGTAATGCTTCAATTTGTACGAGAAGCTCACGGTACTCTTCCAGTAATTTTTCGTGCTCAAGACCCGTTAATTTTTGGAGACGTAAATCCAAAATAGCTTGGGCTTGTTGCTCAGTTAGGAAATATTGCCCTTCATGGACACCAAACTGAGGCTCTAACCACTCAGGACGAGCGGCATCATCTCCCGCACGCTCTAACATCGCAGCGACATTACCTAAATCCCAAGAACGTGCAATCAAACCAGCTTTCGCTTCTGCTGGTGTTGGTGCTTTACGGATCAGTTCAATAATTGGGTCAATATTAGCAAGGGCGATTGCCAGTGCTTCAAGGATATGAGCACGGTCACGCGCTTTGCGTAATTCGAAAATCGTACGACGAGTGACGACTTCACGGCGGTGACGCACAAAAGCAGCAATGATATCTTTTAAATTCAGTATTTTTGGCTGCCCTTGATGTAGAGCCACCATATTGATACCAAAAGAAACTTGCAATTGAGTCAAGGAATATAAGTTGTTCAGTACAACTTCACCTACCGCATCGCGCTTGACTTCAATAACAATACGCATACCGTCTTTATCCGACTCGTCACGCAGTGCACTGATACCTTCAACACGCTTGTCTTTAACTAACTCAGCAATTTTTTCAATCAAGCGAGCTTTATTCACTTGATAAGGGATTTCGCTGACAATAATGGTTTCGCGACCATTTTTCTCATCGACTTCCACTTCAGCGCTTGCACGGATATAGACCTTGCCACGCCCTGTGCGATAGGCATCAATAATCCCACGACGGCCATTAATAATAGCTGCGGTTGGGAAGTCAGGCCCTGGAATGTGTTCCATTAAACCTTCAATACTGATGTCTTCATCTTCTATATAAGCAAGACAACCATTAATCACCTCCCCTAAATTGTGAGGAGGAATATTGGTTGCCATCCCAACCGCAATACCAGACGACCCATTCACCAACAGGTTTGGGATTTTCGTTGGCATAACTTCAGGAATATGCTCTGTTCCATCATAGTTTGGAACGAAATCAACGGTTTCTTTTTCAAGATCAGCAAGTAGTTCATGGGCAATTTTCGCCATACGGATTTCCGTATAACGCATTGCTGCTGCGGAGTCTCCGTCAACAGAACCGAAGTTTCCCTGACCATCAACCAGCATGTAACGCATTGAGAAAGGCTGAGCAAGACGAACGATTGTCTCGTAAACAGCGCTATCACCATGTGGATGGTATTTACCGATGACGTCCCCAACAATACGGGCAGATTTTTTATAGGGTTTATTCCAATCATTTCCCAATACATTCATCGCATACAGTACTCTGCGGTGTACTGGCTTCAGTCCATCTCGAACATCTGGAAGTGCACGGCCGACAATAACGGACATTGCATAATCCAAATACGAACTTTTAAGCTCTTCTTCGATATTAACTGGTGTGATTTCTCTGGCAATCTCGCTCATGGAACCACTGTCCCTCATAACTTCGGATTCAAAGAGTAGAACTATACCACAATTCGCCAATTTAATAAAAATAAGAGACGGGTATTTGTCTTCCAAGCTATGTATAATAGCGGAAAATTAAGTTTATGTGTCCGAAACTTGATGGTTTATCAATTAATAACTGCAATAATTACATTGTTGTTTATATTTTAGCCATCAATGCTTATCGGGCTACTATTCCCCCTATTAAACGTAGTTTAAATACAGTTTAAATATAACTATCGTTAATAGGCTTTCGGGTAATAGGTTAAAAATAGGAGCTTCTTTGTATGAATGACACCCAAACCCCAACCTACCTTAACGTCGATAAGCAAGAAATCGAAAAATTCGAGTCCATTGCCTCACGTTGGTGGGACTTAGAAGGGGAGTTCGCCCCACTACACCGCATCAACCCATTGCGTTTAGGTTATATTATGCAGCGCGTAGACGGGGTTTTCGGTAAAAAAATTCTTGATGTTGGCTGTGGTGGTGGCATTTTGTCCGAAAGTATGGCGCGTGAAGGCGCGGAAGTGACTGGCCTTGATATGGGCGCAGAACCCTTAATGGTTGCTCGCTTGCATTCTCTTGAGTCTGGTGTTCCAGTTGAATACGTACAAGAAACCGTTGAGCAACACGCAGACAAGCACCCACAAGCCTATGATGTTGTGACCTGCATGGAAATGCTTGAACATGTTCCTGACCCTCAATCTGTCGTTAGAGCTTGCGCTAAATTAGTGAAACCTGGCGGACATGTTATTTTTTCTACCATTAATCGCAATAAAAAGGCGTGGTTAATGGCGGTGGTTGCTGCTGAATATGTGATGAAAATGGTGCCAAAAGGTACCCATGATGCGAATAAATTTATTCGCCCTTCTGAATTGATTAGCTGGATTGATGGAACTCAATTAAAAGATCAGCACATCATAGGGTTACACTATAATCCGTTGACTGACAAGTTCTGGCTTGGCCCGAATGTGGATGTGAATTATATGCTCCATACCATTAGTGAATAACGATTTAGTCACTAAAAGAATAAATCACAAGCAGTACGTTTAAGAAAGCAGCAAACGATCGCATTTTACAAAATTTATTTTAGTCCTCATGTCGGAAGCATTTTTTTTATTAATGCCTTTTACCATGCAGCTTACCGACATGATCATTTTTCTTATCCAACCAGTTATCCACAAGATCCCGCTAATTTGTTCACTTGATAAAATCACACATTAACATTATCTTGTTATGGTATTCTAAACAAACTACTACATATAGTGGTACAACAAAACATAACACAACTAGTCTCATGGCATTACACCATGAGCTTTTTTATGTTTATTTTAAACTATTTGTAGTTCAACCAAGGTGTACTTGCTCATGAACCAGAGTCTGTTAGTCACAAAGCGTGATGGACATAAAGAACGCATTGATCTCGATAAAATCCACAAGGTAATCACCTGGGCTGCTGAAGGCCTAAGTAACGTATCCGTTTCTCAAGTGGAGTTACGTTCACAGATTCAGTTTTATGATGGGATCAGAACTTCTGACATTCACGAAACGATGATCAAAGCAGCAGCCGATTTAATTACGGGTGATACACCTGATTACCAATATCTCGCTGCTCGTCTTGCTATTTTTAACCTGCGCAAGAAAGCCTATGGTCAGTTTGAACCGCCTGCATTATACAAGCATGTTAAACACCTCGTTGAAATGGGGAAATATGACAAGCATTTGCTGGAAGACTACTCTGAAGCAGAGTTCGAGCAAATGGATAGCTTTATAGACCATTGGCGTGATATGAATTTTTCCTATGCTGCGGTAAAACAGCTTGAAGGGAAATATTTGGTTCAAAACCGCGTTACCGGTGAAATCTATGAAAGCGCACAGTTTTTATACATTTTAGTCGCTGCTTGCCTGTTTTCACACTACCCAAAAGAGACGCGTCTTGATTATATTCGCCGTTTCTATGACGCAGTTTCAACATTCAAAATTTCATTACCTACGCCGATTATGGCGGGGGTACGTACTCCAACACGTCAATTCAGTTCTTGTGTACTGATTGAGTGTGGCGATAGCTTAGATTCTATCAATGCAACCTCAAGCGCAATTGTGAAATATGTCTCACAACGTGCAGGAATTGGGGTAAATGCGGGTCGCATTCGTGCATTAGGCAGCCCAATTCGTGGCGGTGAAGCGTTCCATACGGGTTGTATTCCGTTCTATAAGCATTTCCAAACTGCGGTTAAGTCCTGCTCGCAAGGTGGTGTTCGTGGTGGTGCAGCAACTTTGTTCTACCCGATTTGGCACCTTGAAGTTGAAAGCTTATTGGTACTGAAAAATAACCGTGGGGTTGAAGGTAACCGTGTTCGCCATATGGATTACGGTGTGCAACTAAACAAGTTAATGTACGAACGTTTGATTAAAAACCAAGACATTACATTATTCAGCCCATCCGACGTTCCAGGTCTTTATGACGCCTTTTTCGCAGATCAAGACGAATTTGAACGTTTATATGTGAAATATGAAAAAGATGAAAATATTCGCAAATCGAGTGTTAAAGCAGTTGAGCTATTTTCATTAATGATGCAAGAGCGTGCGTCTACTGGCCGTATTTATATCCAAAACGTTGACCACTGTAATACACATAGCCCATTTGACCCACAGGTTGCCCCTGTTCGTCAGTCGAATTTATGTTTAGAAATTGCACTGCCAACTAAGCCATTAAATAACATTAATGACGAAAACGGTGAAATTGCACTGTGTACGTTATCAGCGTTTAACTTAGGTGCGATTGATAGTCTTGATGAATTAGAAGAACTGGCAATATTAGCTGTTCGTGCACTTGATGCCCTGCTTGATTACCAAGATTACCCAATTATTGCGGCTAAACAAGGCTCAATGGGACGTCGTACACTCGGTATTGGTGTGATTAACTACGCTTATTATCTCGCTAAGCACGGCGTTCGCTATTCCGATGGTAGCGCGAATAACTTAACGCACAAAACATTTGAAGCTATTCAATATTATCTATTGAAAGCCTCGAATGACTTAGCGAAAGAGCAAGGTGCGTGCCCATGGTTCAACGAAACAACCTATGCACAAGGCGTTTTACCTATCGATACTTATAAAAAAGAGCTCGATAAGTTAACGAATGAACCGTTACATTATGATTGGGAAGCATTACGTCAAGAAATCAAACAACATGGTCTGCGTAACTCGACGCTGTCTGCATTGATGCCTTCAGAAACATCATCACAGATTTCTAACGCAACCAATGGTATTGAACCACCGCGTGGTTATATCAGTATTAAAGCCTCTAAAGATGGTATCTTGCGCCAAGTGGTGCCTGATTACGAAAATCTGAAAGGCGCTTATGAGCTGCTATGGCAAATGCCTTCAAATAGTGGCTATTTACAACTCGTTGGTATCATGCAGAAGTTTATCGACCAGTCGATTTCTGCTAACACAAACTATGACCCGACTCGTTTTGAGAGCGGCAAAGTGCCAATGAACCAATTGCTAAAAGATTTATTGCTCGCCTATAAGTTTGGTGTGAAAACACTTTACTACCATAACACCCGCGATGGCGCGGAAGATGTTCAAGGCGATCTGGAAGAAGTTGTTGAGTCAGCGGATTCCGATTGCGAAGGCGGCGCGTGTAAAATTTAATAGGAATTGTTATGTCACATACATACACAACGTTTTCACAGAAAAAGAATGACCAAATGCTGGAGCCGATGTTTTTCGGCCAACCCGTTAACGTGGCGCGTTATGATCAGCAAAAGTACCCTATTTTTGAAAAGTTGATTGAAAAACAACTGTCGTTTTTCTGGCGCCCTGAAGAAGTTGACGTGTCGCGCGACCGTATTGACTACAATGCGCTGCCAGATCACGAAAAACATATTTTCATCAGTAATCTGAAGTACCAAACGCTGCTGGACTCTATTCAGGGCCGCAGCCCTAACGTGGCATTATTGCCACTAATTTCGATTCCTGAACTGGAAACTTGGGTTGAAACGTGGGCGTTCTCGGAAACTATCCACTCACGTTCGTATACACATATTATTCGTAATATCGTGAATGACCCTGCTATTATTTTTGACGATATTGTTGAAAATGAAGAAATTTTAAAACGTGCTAAAGATATTTCGGGTTTTTACGATGACCTGATCGAAATGACCAACTACTATCATATGTTTGGTGAAGGCACGCATACTTGCAATGGCAAACAAGTTACTGTTTCTCTGCGTCAATTGAAGAAGCAACTGTACCTGTGCCTAATGAGCGTTAATGCGCTTGAAGCCATTCGCTTCTATGTTAGTTTTGCCTGTTCGTTTGCGTTTGCTGAACGCGAACTGATGGAAGGAAACGCGAAAATCATCAAACTGATTGCGCGTGATGAAGCGTTGCACCTAACGGGTACTCAACACATGTTAAACCTGTTACGCTCAGGGCAAGATGACCCAGAAATGGCCGAAATCGCAGCAGAGTGCGAGCAAGAATGTTATGACTTGTTCGTTCAAGCCGCAGAGCAAGAAAAAGAGTGGGCTGACTACCTATTCAGTGAAGGCTCGATGATTGGTTTAAATAAAGATATTTTATGCCAATATGTTGAATATATTACGAATATTCGCATGCAAGCCGTCGGTCTAAAATTGCCATTTGAAACGCGTTCAAACCCAATTCCATGGATCAACGCATGGTTGGTGTCTGATAACGTACAAGTTGCGCCTCAAGAGGTTGAAGTCAGTTCTTATTTAGTCGGCCAAATTGACTCTCAAGTCGATACCGACGATTTGAGCGACTTCGAACTATAAGCATGGCTAGTCATAAAATCACCCTGCGGTTAACGCAGGGTGTTCAAATCCCCTTCCATACTGAAGTTCATTCGTGTTTGCTGGAAGCCTTAGAAGACAGCTGTATTCCTGTAGAATACCAATGCCGTGAAGGCTACTGCGGTTCATGCCGAGTGACATTATTGCAGGGGAAAGTAGGCTATAGACAAAAACCTATCGCATTTGTGCAGGACGGAGAAATCCTGCCTTGCTGCTGCCATCCGCTATCGGATATTGAAATCGGTTAATTTAAAATAGGTGATTGCACAGCGGCCTATCCGTTACTGTACAATCACTTTTTATTTACTTAATTTATTGGTTATAAATAACCATATAAACCAGCGAATACCCAGCCAAACACACAAGATACACCCACCCCAATTAACCCCGGTAAAATGAAGCTGTGGTTGATAACAAATTTACCAATACGTGTTGTTCCAGAACGGTCAAATTGAATTGCCGCAAGGTCACTAGGGTAAGTTGGTAAAATGTAATATCCATAACACGCAGGTGCGGAAGCGATAATATAAGCCGGGTCAACACCAATGCCTAGTGCAATTGGTACTACAGCAGCCAAAGCAGCTGCTTGTGAGTTAACAAACTTAGAGACTAATAATAAGATAACGGCATAAGCCCAAGGGAAATCTTTCACTAAAGCACCCAATGTGCCTTTGATTTCATCCATGTGGGCACCGAACATGGTTTCCGCCATCCAAGCAATACCATATACGGCGACAATCGCTATCATCCCGGAACGGAATACTTCATTCTTTGAAATTTGCCCCGGATTAGTCTTACAAATAATGATTATCAGCGCACCCGCTAATAACATAAACATCTGAATGACTAAAACCATCGATAACGGCTTACCATTAACTAGAGGTCTTAGCTCTGAGAATGCACCAAGTAGTGCCACAACAGCGATAGAGGCTAAAAAAATCCACATCGCGACCCAGTTAATTTTTGGCAATTTTGTATTTAGCAGTGTCACACTGTCACCATAAACATAATCATGGTTTTCAGGCACTGAGATAAACTCTTGGAATACAGGGTCTTTATCGAGATCTTTACCTCTAAACCAACTGAAAATACCAATGGCAAGAATACCAATTAATGTGGACGGGATAGTAATTGCTAACAAATCAAGGAATTCAAGTGATTGGCCATTGATTGTAACACCGTTTAGCATTGCCACTAATGAAACAACGGCCACTGAAACTGGACTGGCGATAATCCCCATTTGTGCGCCAATACTACTCGCCGCCATCGGTCTTTCAGGACGAATATTATTTTTAATCGCCGCATCATAGATGATAGGTAAAATGGTATACACCACATGCCCTGTACCACACAAAATGGTTAAGATACAGGTCACAAAAGGTGCCACAATAGAGATGTACTTAGGGTTTTTCCGCAGTAGTCGTTCTGCAATTTGCAGCATGACATCCAAACCGCCTGATGCTTGTAGCGTCGCTGATGCGGCAACAACAGCAATGATAACAAGCATAACATCAACAGGCGGTTTTCCAGGCGGTAAACCAAATCCAAAAACTAAAATAACGAGACCAACACCACCTAGTAGCCCGAGTGCCATTCCCCCTTTTTTTGCCCCATAGAATAAACAAACAAGGATAATGGCGAGTTGAATCATAAAGTCCATAGTTCCATCCTTTATATATATGTTTACATATATTATCGGGATGATTTTCAAGCATTAATTTGATTTATGATAACTTCAAAATCAATTTAGTTTTATTTTTTATGCTTTTATTTTGACCTCATCACATAATTTACATTAAGTAACTGACATACTATTCAGTTACCCACCACCTTCATAAAAATCAATCGATTATCATACCATTTTTAACAACTTACCCCATGTAAATTTACCTTTAGTTACTTTAAACCATCATTTTTTCTTTACTTTATTAACGTGCTTATTGCCTTTCATTTCCTACCTACTTGATTAATTGTGTAAATAAAAGATTACACTCCCTGTAATTTACATTTGACAGCGAACTTGCGATCGCATAATCTGCATCACTTGTTAATTATTCAAATTCAATTAGAGGAACTTGTGAAGAATCGTACGCTTGGCAGTGTGTTAATCGTTGCAGGGACAACAATAGGTGCAGGGATGTTGGCAATGCCACTTGCCGCTGCGGGAGTCGGTTTCACAAGCATCGTTTTCTTGCTTGTTGGATTATGGATGTTAATGAGTTATACCTCATTACTATTAGTCGAGGTATATCAACATAACCCCGCAAATATGGGTTTAGGCTCTGTTGCTAAAAAATATCTTGGTCCTGTTGGACAGATAGTGACCGGACTGAGTATGCTGCTATTAATGTACGCGTTAACAACCGCTTATATCGGTGGCGCGGGCGTATTAATTTCAGATAGCCTATCCTCATGGTGGGGAATTAAAATTTCAACCGATACTGCTATTATTGCATTTACTATTATTGGCGGTTCAATTGTCTGTATTGGTACGCATTCAGTCGATTTTATTAATCGAATTTTGTTCACGGCAAAAACAATTTTTTTAGTGATTATGTTAGTTGTGATGATGCCGCATGCTGAAGCCGTGAACCTAAGCACGATGCCAATTGAAAAAGGCCTTATCCTAGCTGCCGTTCCCGTTATTTTTACTTCTTTTGGCTTTCATGGCAGCGTGCCTAGTTTAGTTAACTATATGAATGGAGATGTGCGCAAATTACGCATGATTTTCATTACCGGAAGTGCGATCCCTCTTGTTGCTTATATTCTATGGCAAGTTGCAACGTTGGGCTCTATTCCATCACATACATTTATGGGGATCCTCGCTCAGGAATCCGGCCTTAATGGGTTACTCACAGCCATTCGGGATGTTGTCGCTACGCCTCGAGTCAATATTGCCGTTAGCTTGTTTATGGATTTAGCGTTAGCCACATCCTTCTTAGGTGTTGCATTGGGTTTATTTGATTACCTCGCTGATTTATTCAAGCGGAGCAATCATTTTATCGGTCGTGTTCAAACTGGTTTATTAACCTTTGTTCCACCATTATTAGCCGCCTTATTTTTCAGTAGTTTCGTACAAGCACTAACGTATGCCGCTGTTGCACTCTCGGTCTTAGCACTGATTATTCCTGCACTACTAACATTACGTGTGCGTAAATTAGAAACTCAAGGTGCGTATCAAGTTAAAGGCGGTACACCTATTTTAGCCCTAGTGTTGGTATGTGGTATCGCTGTAATTGCTATCCAATTTTCGATTGTTGCCGGTTTTTTACCAAACGTTGGCTAAATATCTTCCATATTAAGTATACGACCAGTCCCCAAGCATTGATTTATCAAGATTGGGGGCTTTATCCCCCCTTGATAATTAATTTGATTCTCTAAACTCAACCTATTATTCATCACATTTAAAAAACTTCGTTCTATTATTTCGATACTTATCAGAAAATAATTCTGAACAGACAACCTAATCGTTTTACCGTATCTTCGCCATATTGGGGTCTTAATAAGGCGAATTAGGTGAAGAAAAAACAAGTATCCAATATTCATGATGCGGCTTTTAAAGGCATCATGACGAATATCGAAAATGCACGAGATTTTTTTGATATCTATTTGCCTGCACAAATAAAATCATTGTGTGACTTCAATACGTTATCACTTACAAATTCCTCATTTATTGATGAGCAACTCCGCTCGCGATTATCAGATGTGTTATATTCAGTAGAAACAACACAAGGAAAAGGATACCTTTATCTTTTAGTTGAACACCAATCAACGCCTGATAAACTGATGGCATGGCGTCTGATGCATTATGCTTTTTTAGCCATGAATCAGCATATGCAACAAGGAAATAAGAAATTGCCCCTTGTCGTCCCTATCCTTTTCTACCATGGCGGTCGTTCGCCTTATCCTTATACCCAACTTTGGACTGACTGTTTCCCTTTCCCTAATATCGCTAATAATCTTTACACTCAACCATTTCCATTAGTCGATATAACTATCATAGATGATAATGAATTAGTTAATCATCGAAAGATTGCAATAATGGAATTAGCAATGAAACATAAGCACTTACGGGATGAATTTCAGCAGGTACTCCCGCTCTTGGCGCAAGCACTCAATAAACACTATAATAACGATAATGACATCATTACTATTATCAATTATCTGTTCATTGCTTTGGATTCTGCTAATTTCGAACATATCATTCAAGCATTGAGCGAAAAAACAGAAAAACATAAGGGAGCTATTATGAATATCGCACTGCGTTTACAGAACAAAGGCAGAATGGAAGGTCGCCAAGAAGGCAGAATGGAAGGTCGCCAAGAAGCCCAAATAACCATGGCACGCCACCTTCTTAAGAATGGTATTAGCCTGGATATTATCGTTGAATGCACTGGACTAAGCCGCGAAACACTCATGTCTTTAAGTAAAACTAAACACGGTTAATTTCTGGTGGATACCTCTTTGAGTGATTTCCTATTGAGCTAAAGGTATCACAGCCAGCTCCTAGCCATGTCACGACTAGGAACTGTAAATATATTACAACGAATTAGAAAGATAGCCCTGCACCAACATACCAACCATCGGCAAGCTTGTCGCTACTCTTACCATGCGTCCCTTTCATTTCGATCAAGCGATATCCTGCATCAATAGATAATGGCTTAAATACAGTATAACGAGCTCCTGCTTTGGCTTCGACATACGATTTGCTGCCTGAAGTCAGTTGCTCTGGAGCACCGTAAGCTTCACCGTAAATGTTCAGTGAAGGCAGTGCCTGCCAATTTAATCCACCACCTACAGCTAATGCAGAACCACTACTATTATGATCAGGTGATAAATATAACCCCTTACCACCAACGAATGCAGAGAAAGGCCCAACAGGTAAGCCAAATGTGGCACCAATGCTTCCCGTTTGTCCATCATGATCACTGCGAGCCCAAGAACCATTAAATGCTAACCCTGCATTTTGGTTACCTACCCCTGCTGACAGCTCAGTATAATGTTCCCCCGCTTGTGCGCTGACTGAAACTGCATGTGCGGTTCCAACGAATAATGGTGACATCGCAGCTGCCAATAATAATAATTTACGCATTGTTTCATCCTCTTGATATTATTACCTATAGATATTACGCGAATCCTACCCTATTTTCAGCCAATCTTACTTAGATTTACGCTATAGCCTCTATAAAAGCTTGCTTTATTCATTACAAAATTTCACGCATAAAAACATTCAGTGCAAAAAAACACGATAAATACATGTTTTTCGCCTGTAATCACAGTAATTGGTTATATTTATTAGATAATTAATTCCATAATAACTATACTGAATTATAAGTTCATTATATTGAGTTTTTTATTTTCTTACAAAAAATTAACTTATTAGTTAGGTTTGTGTAGTCATTTAATCCAATCAAAGGAGCATTGTGATGAAAAAGAAAGGCCTTACTACCGCCTCGGGCGCACCGGTCGCCAATAATAATAATGTGATGACAGCTGGTAAACGTGGCCCAATGTTATTACAGGATGTTTGGTTTTTAGAAAAGCTTGCCCATTTTGACCGTGAAGTGATCCCTGAAAGACGCATGCATGCAAAAGGTTCTGGTGCTTTCGGTACGTTTACCGTAACCCATGATATTAGCCGCTATACGCGTGCAAAAATTTTCTCTGAAGTCGGCAAAAAAACAGAAATGTTTGCTCGTTTTTCTACCGTTGCAGGTGAACGTGGTGCTGCTGACGCAGAGCGTGATATTCGTGGTTTCGCATTAAAATTTTATACTGAAGAAGGTAACTGGGATATGGTGGGTAACAACACCCCAGTATTCTATTTCCGCGACCCATTAAAATTCCCTGATTTAAACCATGTAGTGAAACGTGACCCGCGATCTAACCTGCGTACAATGGAACACAAATGGGCCTTTTTCTCTCAGTTGCCTGAATCTTTACACCAATTAACCATTGATGCGAGTGACCGTGGTATTCCACAAAGTTATCGTCATATGCATGGATTTGGTAGCCATACATACAGTTTCATTAACAGTAATAATGAACGTTTCTGGGTCAAATTCCATTTCCGTTGCCAACAAGGCATTGCGAATCTATCTGATGAACAAGCTGAGCTATTAGTTGGTAAAGATAGAGAAAGTTCACAGCGCGATCTGTTTGAATCAATTGAAAAAGGGGATTTCCCGCGCTGGAATTTGCAAGTACAAATTATGCCAGAGAAAGAAGCCTCTCAAGTTCCTTATAACCCATTTGACTTAACTAAAGTTTGGCCACATAAAGATTACCCATTAATTGATGTTGGATATTTTGAACTTAATCGTAATCCAGATAACTATTTTGCTGATGTAGAACAAGCCGCTTTTAGCCCTGCAAACGTGGTTCCAGGTATTGGTTTCTCACCGGATAGAATGCTACAAGGCCGTTTATTCTCCTATGGAGATGCTCATCGTTATCGCCTTGGTGTCAACCATCATCAAATCCCAGTGAATGCTCCTCGTTGCCCATTCCATAATTACCACCGTGATGGCGCAATGCGCGTTGACGGTAATAGCGGCAACCATGTGACCTATGAGCCAAATGAAGCCGGTTTATTCCAAGAACAACCCGACTTTAGCGAACCGCCATTATCTATTGAAGGTGCAGCTGACCATTGGGATCACCGTGAAGACCAAGACTATTTCAGCCAACCACGTGCATTATATGAGTTATTAGATGATGCAGAACACCAACGTATGTTTAAACGTATTGCTGGTGAACTTATTGACGCGACTGAAGCCACACAAGTGCGCCAAATCGAGTTATTTAAACAAGTTCATCCTGAATACGGTGCGGGTGTTGAAAAAGCGTTAAAAGCACTAAAATAGTGTAAGTCATTAAGTGGTGGGGATAACCCCGCCACTATTTTGCCCTATTCTTTTATTCTCGCTAACAACCACTTCTTCACTTGTTGCCTAGACACTTTTATTCCCCCTGCTTTCAATTCAGGGTCTAAATAATAAAATGCCATAGGATATTGGTATGGAGCGAGTTTATCTTTTAACCAATCCGCCAGCTGATTTAAATCCACTGACTCATCTGCTTCAATAACCGCGACAGGACGTTGCCCAAACTGCACATCATCAATAGGTATAATAAAACTTTGGCTAACATCAGGATGTGAATTTATGACTGATTCGATATCTTCAGGTTGAACACACTCCCCACCGCTGATAAATAAATTGTCTAGGCGACCAATAATTTGATACTCACCATCAATAAATATCCCTTTATCATTCGTTTTGAACCAGTCATCAATACAATTTAAAGGCTTAATATTCCCATCAAACCAATAACCCAGTGCTTGGCTGTTTGATTGGATCTGAATTTCATCATCCAAGAGACGAATTTGCTTACCTTTCAAAGGTAAACCTACACCTTTCTTGCCATCTGCTCGTTTAGCACAAACTGTAGAAGCCATTTCTGTCATGCCATAGCCGCTCCAACAAGCAATACCATGTTGTTGAGCAAGATCCGTTAACGTTGAAGGAATACTGGCTCCGCCCAATAAAACAGCTTTTAGCGTAAGCTCCACCACCCGTTTATCATTTAATAACCGCCATAACTGGGTCGGTACCAAAGAGGCATGAGTAACGTCATGTAATGCTTGAGCCAAAGGAAGATCTTTTACCGCAAGTGAGCCCCCTTTCAGAAGCCAACGCCAAACAATACCCTGACCAGAGACATGGAATAACGGCAACGACAGTAACCAGCAATCTTCTTGCTGGTAATTCATTAGATTAACAACACCTTCAGCACTATTTAAGTGCGCAGCAACACTGTGAACGGCAGCTTTAGGTAGGCCTGTTGACCCCGATGTTAAAATCAATGTGGCAGGCTGCTGAATAGCCTCTTGAAAAACAGTTAAAGCAACCTCTTCATCACCAATAAAATGATAATAGAGCTGATAATCTAAATTACGATAATTTGCTAATAGATTTGATTCATCAGTAAAATCAATTACCGCACTAATATTCAGATGAGGTAATAATTCTGCTAATAACCGTTCTGGGAGGCGAGGATTTAGTGGTAAAACACGAGCACCACACGCAATAAGAGCCAGCTGACTCAGCAATAACTCAACTGAATTTTTCCCACGCAGAACGATACACTGCCCCTGCGCTACACCTTGCATTGAAAAGTAAGTACTGAGGTCAGTAATTTGTTGGCTAACACTTTCCCAAGTTAGGCGTTGGGAGTCGGTCACTAAGGCAATTGATTTTGGACAAAGATTGGCCCAATGTTGCCAAGGCCAATCTTTAAAGTCATCTAGTTCTGCCATACAAGCGTTAAATCATCTAACTGCTGAAGCGGAATATCACATTGTGGCCAAGGCCGTACCAATTGAGATTGAATAAGCGATACAGTGTCTAAACCAGGAATGGTATTTGGGGTTAACCAGTGTGCTATACGAGCAAGTTGTGTTAAGCCAAAGCTACTTTCAATAGATGAGCTGATCACCGCTTGTAACCCTAAGCGATGGGCTTCTTCCGCCAAATAACGGCAATAAGACAAGCTGCCTGTCAGGGTCGGTTTAATCACAATCGCAGACACCCCTTCTTGTGCCTCTACCATAAAGCCTTCTTCACGTACACTTTCATCCCAAGCAATGCTAATGCCAGTTTCTGCTGCAAATTGCAGTGACTCTTCACGAGTTTTACACGGTTCTTCCAAAAAAGCGATTCGGTCACGGTAGTCTGGATTAACATATTTAGCAAAACCGTCGGCTTTTGTTCGAGTCCAACTGCGATTTGCATCCAGACGCAATTTCAGTTCTGGAACAGCCTCGAGTAACAGGTTAACCACCATACCATCACGAACTGCTTCATATAAACCGACTTTAACCTTAGCGACTTTCTCACCTTCCATTGCATCAAGGCTTAAGATTAAATCGTCAGGATCACCACTACATAAAGGTGCTTTGCGGTAATCCGCTTGTTCGGGAAGTTCCCCTGTTAGCTCCGCGATAGCACAACTACAGCCAAAAGCCACTGAGGGTAATAAACTATTAGAAATTTTGCCTTCTTTCACCCATTCATTCAGTCGTACAATAGTTTCGGCAGTGGCCTCTTCTAATGTTTCACGGCTAAATTCAGGTAGAGGCGAAATTTCTCCCCAACCTTCGTTATCCCCATCTTGTAAACAGACCAAAAGCCCATCACGCGTTTTTAACCGCTGATAACGAAGGATAACGCCTGCCTCCATCGGCAGGCTGAACGAATAAATCTTGGCTTTACGCATTATGGGTTACGCTTATATTTAGAGAAATCAGGCGCACGTTTTTCATTAAAGGCGTTACGGCCTTCTTGCCCTTCGTCTGTCATATAGAACAACATAGTGGCATTACCAGCCAACTCTTGCAGACCTGCTTGTCCATCACAGTCCGCATTTAACGCTGCTTTTAAGCAACGCAGTGCCATCGGGCTATTTTCTAGCATTTCACGGCACCAGCGTACCGTTTCTTTTTCAAGATCTGCATATGGAACAACGGTATTAACCAAGCCCATATCTAATGCTTCTTGTGCATTGTATTGGCGGCATAAAAACCAGATTTCACGCGCTTTCTTTTGCCCTACGATACGTGCCATATAAGATGCACCCCAGCCGCCATCAAATGAACCAACTTTTGGCCCAGTTTGGCCGAAGATTGCGTTATCAGCGGCAATAGTTAAGTCACACATCATATGTAATACATGGCCACCACCGATAGAAAAACCAGCGACCATCGCGACAACAGGTTTTGGACAAGTACGAATTTGGCGTTGGAAATCTAATACGTTTAAGTGGTGTGTACCACTTTCATCACGATATCCGCCGTAATCACCACGAATTTTTTGGTCACCACCGGCACAAAATGCTTTTTCACCTTCGCCCGTTAAAATAATAGTTCCAACTTGGTCATCATAGCGTGCATCAGATAGAGCTTGGATCATTTCTTTCACGGTTTGTGGACGAAAAGCATTGCGCACTTCAGGACGATTAATGGTGATTTTTGCAATCCCTTCGGGGGATTTGTGATAGCGAATGTCTTCAAACCCTGTCGAGCAATCTTGCCATTCGATAGGTGCGTATAATTGTTCTTCACTTGGATAAATCATTATCAGATCCCTTTAACCACTTTATGATAAAAAACGATGAAGTGCAGCCGCATAGCCCATAGGGTTTTCCCGATGTGCATTATGCCCTGCATTTTCAATCAGCGTTAACGGCAAAGTATATTGTTGCGAAACGCTTCGAAATTTTTGGTCTTTTTCGCCACAAAAATAGCGATAAGGACAGGTCAATTGACGCAATTTGTCCGCTAGAAAAGGTTGCTTTGCTAATGATGTATTTTCTAGCATAACAGCAATACTCTGCGGATTATTTTGTCGACGTAATTGAATTAAACGTTGGCGCTGGAGCACCGACAAATCAGCAAATACCGTTTGTTGATACCAATCATCTAACACTTCGTCAATCGGCTCTGAACGAAAACGCTGGGCCCAAGCCGCATCATTAGCAGCGCGAGCAGTTCGTTCTTGTTCATTGGCTAACCCCACATTCCCACCTTCAATCACTAACCCTAATAGTCCGTTAGGTTGATAGTGACAGGCAAAATGCATCGCCAGCCGAGCGCCTAGTGAATAGCCAACCAAGTAATATTCATTAATTTGATGATACTGTAAAAGTGCGCTGAGTTGTTGATCAAAATCTGAAAAACCTAGGCAGGGTTCTGAATGAGAACCCCCATGTCCGGGTAAATCGACAGCTAACGATGGAAAAGCACCTGTTTGCTCAATCACCGGTAGCCAATCATCTGCACTGCCTAACAAACCATGCAACCAGATTATCCAAGGAGCGGATGAGGCAGAATGATGTCTCTGTGCGGATAACATTACAGATCCACAACTTCATTTAATAGTTGTTTTAAAGTACGCGCACCTGCATCACTTGCTACCTGTAATTCCACCAGCAAGGTGCCCTGTTGACGATGCCAAAATTGTTGTACGGTTTCTTTTAGTGTCCCCCAGTCTGTCGGAGCACAATATTGTAAGCCAAACATTTTCGCCGCTGGCTCGAAACTGACATTTTGCGGCATACAGTAATAATTTTGTCTTGCTTCATCTGGTGTAGGCAACATTGAGAAAATCTGCCCCCCATTATTATTCACAACAATAAGAACTGTCGGTGCGGAAGGTTCTCGCAATAGCGCCAAACTATTCAAATCATAGAGTGCAGAAATATCTCCAACGATAGCCAGTGTTGGCTGTGCGGTTGCTCGCTGAACGCCCGCCATGGTAGAAATCAAACCATCAATACCACTCGCACCTCGGTTACTATAAACAGGATAACCCAATGGAAGTTGGGCCAGTGCATCCACCAAACGGACAATTAAGCTATTACCGACAAATAATTGGCCTCGAAGAGGCAGCAGTTCAGGTAATTGGTGCGCCACCGCGGCTTCTGAAAACTGCTCATGCAAGTGTTGGCGCACGTGATGGTGCGTTTTTTGCGCTAAAGTCAGCAGCGATTCACACCACAAATTTCTCGGCTGTGCAGGATGGTTATCTAGCCAACCTTTAATGGAGCAAGTTAGCTTTCTTCCCATATGATTGGCTGGGTCTAACCGCTGAGGTATCGAATCGATAATCCAATACTCTTGCGGTTCACAATTGGCTTGCCATTGCAGTAACCGTTTTCCCGTTAAGCTTGAACCAAACTGAACGACTAATTCTGCCTGCTTTAAAATATGTTGAGTATCAGGGCGTTGAAGCCATAAATCGGCACAAGGGTATGGTTGTCCCGTTTGAGAGAGCACATCACCGATGACGGGCCATCCGAGTTCTTGAGCCCATTTGGCAACTAACTCACCTTCGCTCGCAGTCATTCGTCCCGCAATCACAATGCCTTTTTTCTGCCGCCAAAAATACCAATCTGCAACTAATGCAACAGAATGCGTTAATGGCTCGGTTAACCACGGATGATTTGAATTCCACCACTCTCCGAGTGTTTCCTGCCATGCATCTTCCCCGTCCATATCACCGTACAAGGGTTCGGCAAAGGGACAGTTAATATGAAATGCACCATGGTGTAGTTGATTCATGCCATTATCAATCGCTGTTACCAACCACTTAGCTGAAATATCTTGTGTCGGCCTTGGTAACATTAATGCTTGAGTAGGATGGGAAGCAAAAATATGGGTTTGTCGAATAGCTTGATTAGCACCACAATCAATCAATTCAGGGGGTCTGTCTGCAGTAAGAAAAATAACTTTCTCACCAGTTAAACCCGCTTCAATCAAAGAAGGATAAAGGTTTGCGACTGCCGTACCAGAGGTCACAATCACCCCTACAGGCTCACGACTGGCTTTTGCTAAGCCTAGCGCTAAATGCCCTAAACCACGCTCATCAAAATGGGTATGGCAATGCAATTTCCCATGGCTAATGGCAGCGAGGGTCAATGGTGTCGAGCGCGAGCCCGGCGCAATACAGATATGTTTCATTCCGTGGCGAGATAGTGCTTCAATTATTACTTCAGCCCAACGGAGATTAAAAGCAGAATTCGACATAATATGCTCAGCAAATTATTAGTTATCAATTAGTTTAGACTGGCTGAAAGAAATTTCTTGATCTCAGAACAATTTTTGGTGAACTAATTGAAATAAAAAGAAAATAACCATTTTTATTTTATGGTTTTTAGTTATTTCCAAATAAAGACATTAGCCCAGCAGCTTTATTCTCAATTTCTATCCACTCTTGCTCTGGGTCTGAACCACTGACAATGCCAGCGCCTGAATATAATGAGACATGGGCTCCCTCTATCTGTGCACAACGTAGAGAAACTGCGAATTCACTTTTATTTAAGCTAATAAACCCACCTGTTCCTGCATACCAACCACGAGAAAACGGTTCATTTTCTGCTAAAAATTGCCGTGCAACCTTTCGAGGCAAACCGCAGACCGCCGCTGTGGGTTGGAGACGCTGCAAACAATCGCTATCAGAAGGGCTAACTAATGTCGCAACAATTGAGCGGTAAAGGTGTTGAATTTTTCTCAAGCGGATCACTTTTGCCGACGATACATCAACCCCTGTCACTGCTCCTTGTAATTGTTGGCAAATATCATCAACAACCACTAAATTTTCATGTTGGTTCTTTTTATCTTCCATCAACCATTTAGCGTATTCCGCTGCGACCATGTCATCAGGGTCATTAGCGACGGTTCCTGCTAAAGCCTCAGAGTTCAGTTGTTCGTCTTGACGTAAGTATAAACGTTCGGGTGTTGACGAAATAAAACCTGAATGTGCGTTGAAGGCCATCATAAAATGGTAACAATGATGATTCACCTGCTGGCTTTGTGCTAAAAACTCAGCAACCGCAATTGGCTTAGACAGGGTGAGTTTTGTTTCCCTGGCCATAACCACTTTTTCCATTTTTCCTGACTTCATGTCATCAATAGCGCAATTTAATAAACGGCACCATTCATCATGCGTAGGAATATGTTCCTGTGCAGTAATATCGGCGTCCAGTGTCAATGTCTCTTGAGAAGCCGATTTTACTTGCTGTAAAAGATGGATAGCATTTAAGCGATCTTCTTCCCCTTCTATATTGACACTAACGCTAATCGTCGAACGCAACCGATGAATTTCAATTCGAGGCAAAAAACAAAAAGTTGCTTGGCGTTTTATCTCTTCAGGGATTCCATCTCCAACAGCATTCCAACCATTAAGCCCCCATAGGCGCATCTCTGGCACATTCGGATATTGTGATAAAAAAGCTTGTGCTGTATCTATCGAATCAAAGGACTTAACCATTCCAAGAGCGCTGCATTCTTCGGCTCCCGTCCGTTGATACCAGTAAAATTGAGGGTAGATTTCTTGTGCCGATAGCCATGAAAGACCAGGGAAAGTAGTTTGCGCATCTAACTGCCAGACAAAACGAGTATACGCTTTGGTGTTTAGTGTCAATGTAGACAAATGGTCCAAAATTTCAGTTATCAATCGATCAAATTTTTTATAGTTCACTTTAGATTCCCACTGCTACATCTCACAAATTCACTACGCGTTATTATATAGCGCAATACAAATTTTTAATACATTGATGACTAACAGTAAATGCTATGTCACTCATTCCGCGCTAAAAGCCGAACCCCGGCAATCAAAAAATTATTTATAATATTTCACTATTTTAGTACTTAGAACCCAATTGACGATAGCCAAGAACAACTACGTCAAAACAAACCTGTTTACACACATAGTGACCTTCAGGCTATTGATAGTATAGCTTATTATATATATTGCACAGTATTCTATTCATTTAATTAATGTGAAATGTGATTTCATCCCTTTTATTCATTTTTATTTCCTAAACTGCTTGTTTTTCACCCAAAAAAAATTCCATTTTGAAACGCAGTTATTGTTGTTCGTCAAGCCAATACGCCATGAAAAGTCTATTCCCCCAAAAGAAATCCATCTTGTATTTTAATTAACATGATATTTCTATTGAGCATTTTATTTAGTATAAAAATAAATGATTTATTAATACATATAAATAAAAATAATATTTTAAACATATACCAACCTCTTCAAGTGCTATTTTTTAGCTCTGTTTTTCATTTTTTAGTATAAAACTTTCAGTCATTTTCTAGTAGGTTAACAAATATGAAATTTATATTTTCATTTACAATAAATAGACACTTCAAGCATACAAGATTGCTAATGAAAATTAGCACACTGTCTTTAACTTAATTAACATGGAATTTAAAATGAACACAAAAGAAAATTACGACAGAATTATTGAAAAAGAACATATAGGCCATACAACTATAGCCTTATTAACGAATCAAGATGTACTTTCAACCCGTGAAGTCGGTATTTTCACATTAGAAGATTTAATGAGTATACGTCGGCACATTTACTTTTCCCTCTCTTTACCTTGGAAAAAAAAGGACATTCTAAAATGGTTTGGCATTACCTCATCAACCACTTTACCCATAGATACAGACGAATTAATTAATACTATCATCAACATTCGAGATCATGCCAACACCTGGGACAATGTCGAGCAACATGTTAAAGAACAATCTATTAACCTATCACTCGTTAGCCGAAACATAACTCAAACAGGTGGGCAAATTATTGAATATATAAACCACATGCCTATTTTGAGAAGAATATCAGATAGTCTGAATGACATTAATGAAAATGAGTTAGATCAAATATTTTATCAAAATGATGACCAACAAATAGCTACCGAACTAATTAATATTTTGCAATTAATTAAAGATGATATTAAAGATCAATCCATTAAGACAAGTAATATTAAAAATATCATTTCAGATTTTAGGGTACATATTACAGGAGGATACCTCTCTAATTATCAACATGTTGAATCTTTATTATTTAATATTAAAGGGTTATATAAACAGCTTGAACCTGCTAATAGCGAAAATACAGATACCTATTTACAAGAATCACTGAAAATGAAAAAACAGGAGCTACAGCAACTAGAACTAGAGTATTCACACTTTGTGAAGCTGAGTTTCACTGGCTTAGCAGGTGGTATTATTGGACTCATCATCACCGGTGGTATTTTCGGCTCTAAGGCTGAAAAAATTCGAGCAAGAAAAAACGAAATTTTAACAGAAATAACATCAATTAATGACCAAATCAACAAAGAAAATTTTGTCAAAAAAGTTATCTTTGACATTCAAATCAATCTCCACAAAATTGATGGTCTTTTTAAAGATGCCCGACTCGCTGTTGACCATTTAGACTATATGTGGCTCGTTCTTCTCACTGAAATAACTCAATCAATCGAGGTTTTCAAAAAAATTAATAATGCAGACAAACTTATTCAATTCATCACCCATTTTAAACGGGTGATTGCATCATGGCATACCATTCAAGAGTACTCAACACACTTAATAAAATTATTTGATGAAACACAACTAAGTAATACCCCTCCTCAATAAAAGGTACTAATATGCAAGATAAGCTAGACTTACCCATATTGCCCCCGATTGATATTTATCAATTAAGGAATATGTCAAATGAAATTTCCGCATTTAATAAAAATATAATACATTATGATTTTATCATCCACGGTAAAATACAAAAAATAGCAAGTAAAACCTTTAATATTAATGAGACTATCAGAAACTCGATACCAAAGCTAAAAATAAAATTGAATTACATTTTAAAAAGTGAATTAAATAATGAAAATACAAATATTCCAGAGGGATCTTTAGTCACAAGTTTTATTGAGGATTTAACTGACTTCAAATTAGAACTGGAAAGAATAATCACTAAATTCAGTTATACCACTGATTCTTTATCACTCATTCACCTAGAAGAAAGCAATCAACATAAATTACATCAATATGCTGAGCAAAAAGAACTTCTCGTCACATCTAAAAACAATAAAACCTTAAAGATAAATGAAATCAACCAACAACACTCCGTTATTACCGCAGCAGAAGATATCATCTTAAAATCTAAAATCACGGATTTTTTAAAAAAACATTTATTAAACGATGAATTAATTGATTCAATTGATATGCCAATGAATAAAAAACAAATATTAAAATCAGCTGTTGCCTTTATTAAGAATTTATTATCAGTCATTGATGATGGTTTAGAGTTTGCACAGCTTGTCGAGGTCAGATTAGATTTAGGAAACCAAATTTTAGAGTTAAAAGAAGAGGTTAATCACATTGATAAAACGATATTTAAACTAGCCCAACTCATGTTATTAGCTGACCAAATAACAATCATAGACTCACAAAAACTGTCAATTATCACTCAGATAGGTTTAATTAAAGATTATTGGTCGGAATGGTGTTATTTCATTAATGAAAAATCGTCTGAAAAAACATTGAATATTCAAGAGGTCAATATGGCAAGTCAAGTACTTATGTCATTCCTAGATGACATGGAATATCAATATCAACGCCAGTTACCTGATTAAAAAAAAACCGGCTACTCTAAAGTAACCGGTTTATTAACAATAGTATTTTTTGGAGCTATTAATTAAGTACAGCAAGCGCTGTTGATGTCATATCAATAAGGGGTTGTGGCCACACACCAAAGACGATAACCGCAATGGCGCATATAACAGCAACCACTGTCCCTAGCGTGGCTTTTTCAGGGCCTGTATAACGTTCTGCATGTTCTGCATCACGGCTATATAGGCTAGCCATAAAGCGTAGGTAGTAATATAAACCAATTGCACTACCAACAACGACAGCACCTGTTAACCACCATAACTCTGCATTCACCGCGGATGCAATCACATAGAATTTACCAATAAAGCCTAATGTAATTGGAATACCCGCTAGTGATAGCATCATCACCGTCATTACCGTTGCGAGAACAGGTTTATGCCAGAACAGCCCACGGAATGCACTGAAATCATCTTGGTCATCACCACGGTAAGGGCTTGAGATGATACTCACAACACCGAATGCCCCTAAACTCGCAAATAGATAACCCACTAAGTAGATTGCGATAGTGACTTGCGAAGCGACCGGATCGATACGAAGCGCAACCAGAGCAACCAATAAATATCCCATATGTGAGATAGATGAGTAACCCAGTAAACGTTTTGCACTTTTTTGCGTGATAGCCAGTAAGTTACCAAACAAAATAGAGGCTATCGCAATTACTGAAATGACAATCGACAATGTATTGCTATTGGTGATTGGTGCTTCCAGAAAGATACGTACTAATACGGCAAAGATAGCGATTTTACTGCCCGTTGCTAAAAAGGCTGACACTGGTGCAGGAGCACCTTGGTAAACATCAGGTGTCCACAGTTGGAATGGAAACAGTGACAGTTTAAAGCCAAAGCCTACAATGAGCATACCGAAACCAATCATCACCAATGGTGCGTGAATTTGGTTATCAGAAAGACTTTGACCAACCGCAGCAAAACTTAAACTACCCGATTCTGCATACAGTAACGCAATTCCAAATAACAGGAATGAAGACGCTGCTGCAGATAGCAGCATGTACTTGATCCCAGCTTCTAATGTGCGACTGCGCTCAAAGGTATAGGCAACTAAGCCAAACAGTGGCAATGAAATCAGTTCAATACCGATAAACATCGACGCCATATGGTTTGACATAGATAACAGCACACCACCCGCCACTGCAATAGCAACGAGCAAGTGGAACTCATCTCTATTATCACCAAAACCTTCTAACCAGTGGTAAGCAAAGATAGTCGTTCCGATACCCGCTATCAGGACTAATGCACTATAGAACAGCGCAAAGCCATCAACACGGATAAGCGAAGTCACATCCATTAGGTAGCCGTCGGCCACCCAAATGAGTGAAAGCAACGCAATAATAAAACCAGATACTGTCAGCGCGGCA
Source organism: Providencia sp. PROV032 (assembly GCF_028484875.1). Classification (NCBI taxonomy): domain Bacteria; kingdom Pseudomonadati; phylum Pseudomonadota; class Gammaproteobacteria; order Enterobacterales; family Morganellaceae; genus Providencia; species Providencia sp. PROV032. Next base: position 23,885 of record NZ_JAMPSX010000010.1, on the reverse strand, counting down.
CTGGTCAGGTGATCGCGTCGCCACGCAATGGACAGCATCACAACCACTGCCGTCAACCCGACGATCATCAGTGGCAGTATTGCGATCAGTTCTTGAGGAGTTATTGTCATGGCGAATTACAGCCCTAATGTTGTAAGTGAAGCAGAATACAGGTTATGCAATGTTTCCATAGAACCCATTGATGTATCTAAAATGGGTTGCGGATAGAAGCCAATGATAACCAGTAAAGCAGCCAGAGCCAGCAGCACACCAAACTCACGCGCCGTTAACCCTTTCATTTCTTTTTCTGATTTTGGTGTGCCGTAGTAAGTCTGTTGCATCATCCACAGTGAGTAGATAGACGCAAACACCACACCAAAGACCATAATGCAGGTCACTAACGTGAATTGGCTGAAGCTACCGAACAGGATCATGAATTCACCAATAAAGTTACCTGTACCTGGCATTCCTAACGTTGCCGCAGCAAAGAACAGGGACATTCCTGGTAACCATTTAATGCGTTTCCATAATCCACCCATCATACGCATATCACGAGTTTGTGTGCGTTCGTACAACTGACCACTAATAATAATCAGGGCTGCACCGGACAAACCGTTGGTGATCATCTGAACCACCGCACCTTGGTAAGCCAAGGTTGAACCCGCGTAAATAGCGACTGTCACAAACCCCATGTGGGATAAGCTACTGTACGCCGCCAGACGTTTAATATCCGTTTGTTTGAACGCCAACCATGCACCGTAGAAGATACTGATCACACCCAACGTCATCGCCACTGGCGTGAACTGGATAGAGGCTTCAGGGAACAGAGGCAAAGTAAAGCGTAACAGACCGTATGCTGCGGTTTTTAACATGATACCGGAGATATCTACAGAACCCGCTGTTGGCGATTGTTCCTGAGTATCTGCCATCCAACCATGAAATGGAACCAGTGGCATTTTAACGGCAAAGGCGATAAAGAAGCCTAACATCAACATAAACGCAACGTTGCTAGAGAGCTCTGCTCCCAGCAGTTGGTTATAGTCGAATGTTAATACACCTGAAGTATTGTAGTTTGCTAGTGCCAATCCAATGATGGAGACCAGCATGATCAAACCACTCGCTTGCGTATAGATGAAGAACTTAGTCGCAGCTTTGATATGTTGTCTGTTTTCTGACCCTTTGTGTCCCCAATTGGCAATCAGGAAGTACATTGGGATCAGCATCATCTCCCAGAAGAAGAAGAACAAGAACAGGTCAACCGCGGTAAAAATCCCCATCACCCCTGTGATAATCCACAGCAGGTTAAAGTGATACGCACCTTGGTTCTTCTGGTTTTCACTCCAAGAGCTCAGAATCGAGAAAGCCCCCATGATAGCCGTTAATACGACCATCAACAGTGATAAACCGTCAATTGCTAAATGAAAGTCAATTCCCAATGACGGGATCCACGGCATCAAGAAAACAGATTGCCATTGTGGAATACCTTGTGGATTAACAAGCGAGTAATTCCCTTGTAACCACAATTGCACGGAAAGTATCAATGTTATTCCCATCGTCGCCAGTGCAATCCAACGCGGTGCGCGATGACTGAACCGGTCAGCCTGCCAGCTTAGCAGGCCTCCGATGAAGGGAATGAGTATTAGCCAGGGTAATAGCATGGCGCAATGTGTCCCTTAATTAAACCAAAAGCAGCAGAGCAAGAATCAGCACTGCACCCAGCCCCAACGAGGCAACATACCAACGGATTTGGCCGTTTTCACTCACTGCAAGCCCTTTATTTGCCCAACGTGAAAGATGTGCAGGGATATTCATCAGAGAGTTAATCGGATCGCTTTCCAGTAGCCATGCAATACCTTTAAACGGTTTTACAAAGACTACGTCATACAGCCAGTCGAAGCCCCACGCTTGATACCACCATGCGCTGAAGAAACGACCCACTGCAGTTTTTGCGATAGCATCGACTATGGAACGTCTAAACAGGTAGAGGAATACCGCAATCAACAGACCTGCGATAGCAAACCCGCCAGAAATCGCTTCGAGTAAGACTTTACCGTCTTCACTGCCAGCCGCTTCTGCAGGGAATACCCCTTCGAGTGGTTGGTGAATTAATGCACCAACAAACGTTGCAAGGATAGCCAAAATACCCAGTGGTAATGTGTGAGTGATGCCTTTAACCTTATGCGCTTTGATTTTTGCTTCACCGTGGAACACGATGAAAATCATACGGAAGGTATAAATTGCGGTCATTAATGCACCGAGGATACCGGCCCACAACAATACAGTTTGTCCATCAAGCTGCGCACCCCACAAAATGGCATCTTTACTGTAGAAACCAGCAGTAAACAGTGGCAATGCTGCCAGTGCGCTTCCGCCAATCAACATCACAGCGTAGATAAATGGAATTTGCTTACGCAACCCACCCATTTTGAAGATATTTTGCTCGTGGTGGCATGCCAAAATAACCGAACCCGCTGACAGGAACAGCAACGCTTTAAAGAAAGCATGTGTCATCAGGTGGAAAATTGCAGCATCCCACGCCTGTACACCGAGTGCCAAGAACATATAACCGATTTGGCTCATGGTGGAGTATGCAAGTACACGTTTGATATCCGTTTGAACCAGTGCAGCAAACCCAGCCAGTACCAATGTCACCGCGCCCACAACGCCAACTAAATGTAAAACTTCTGGCGCTAATAAGAACAGAACGTGAGTACGAGCCACTAAGTACACACCGGCCGTTACCATGGTTGCGGCGTGGATCAATGCTGAAACTGGCGTAGGACCCGCCATCGCATCTGCCAACCACGTTTGCAATGGTAACTGTGCTGATTTACCGACTGCGCCACCTAATAACATCAAGGTTGCCCAATTGATCGCACTCGAACCTTCAGCAAATTTCTGAGGTGCTAACACCGCCATTTCGCTGAAATTCAATGTGCCAAGCTCATTCCACAGAATAAACATACCAATGGCGAGGAATACGTCACCGATACGCGTTACAAAGAACGCTTTCATTGCGGCTTTACCGTTTTCTGGATTGGTATAATAGAAACCAATCAACAGGTAACTGCACAGCCCTACCCCTTCCCAACCGAGATACATCAGCATCATGTTATCAGCGAGGACTAAGACCACCATACTCGCGATAAACAGGTTAGTGTAAGCGAAGAAACGTGAGTAACCCTCCTCGCCACGCATATACCAAGAAGCGTATACGTGGATAAGGAAGCCCACACCCGTTACCACACCTAACATGGTCAGTGACAGACCATCTAACATTAGGGTGAATGGGATATTAAAGGTACCGACAGACATCCAAGTCCAAAGTGGTTGGATGAAAACGCTACCTGCGTCTTGAGCTAAAAATTCATTGCCAGCATAGAATGCGACGATGGCCGCTAAGCCGACCGACCCCGCACCAATAATGGCCGAAACGTTTTCTGACCAGCGTCCACGGGAGAAGGCTAACAACACCGACCCCAGTAAAGGCAACAGAATAGTTAAATAGAGTAGGTTCATCCGCGCATCTCACTGACTTTATCAATATTCAGGTTCTGACGATGACGATGGAGTTGCAGTAACAACGCCAGTCCAATACTCGCCTCCGCTGCAGCCAGTGCAATTGCCAAAATATACATAATTTGGCCGTCTGGTTGCCCCCAGAAACTCCCTGCAACAACAAATGCCAGTGCAGTTGAGTTAATCATGATTTCCAGTCCGATCAGCATGAAAAGCAAGTTACGGCGAATAACAAGACAGCTAAGTCCCATTACAAATAAAATTGCCGCTAAAATCAGACCATGTTGAAGAGGTATCATTTTTGCTCCTCCGCATTACGGTCACTGACAAGATCAGCACCGTTTTCTTTACGGTCACGTCCAACGTGGAATGCGACGACTAGACCCGCTAGCAGTAGCAGTGATGCCAATTCGACAGCCAGAACATACGGCCCAAATAGGCTAATTCCCACTTCTTTCGCACCAATGATGGTTCCCTCAATGCCTTCTTGATAAGACAACGAGGTAATGCCGTAAACTAAGATAGCCAGTAAAACTGCGGATAACACCGCAGGGCCAATCCAGTTTTTTGGCGTCAACCAAGCGCGCTCTTGTTCTTGAACAGAACGCCCTAAATTGAGCATCATTACGACGAACACGAACAGAACCATAATGGCACCTGCATACACGATGATTTCCAACGCCCCAGCAAAATATGCACCTAGGGAGAAAAACACCATTGACAGAGCCAGCAGAGAAACAACCAGATACAACAGTGCATGCACCGGATTTGTATTCGTTATCACCCTTAAAGTTGCTAAAATGGCAACTAGACCGGCGATATAAAATGTAAATTCCATGAATATCGCTCCTTATGGCAACAGGTCTTTGACGTTAATCGGTTTCGCTTCGTTATCCGCTTCACCTTTGTCTTTACCTGCAATCGCCATACCCGATTTACGGTAAAAGTTATAATCAGGATATTTACCCGGACCTGAAATCAACAGGTCATTTTTCTCGTAAACCAGATCCTGACGTCTCCAATCGGCCATTTCAAAATCAGGTGTTAATTGGATTGCCGTCGTTGGGCAAGCCTCTTCACACAGACCACAGAAAATACAGCGCGAAAAGTTAACGCGGAAAAATTCAGGGTACCAACGGCCATCTTCATACTCGGCTTTTTGCAATGAAATACAACCCACTGGACAAGCAACCGCACACAAGTTACACGCAACACAACGCTCTTCACCGTCAGGGTCGCGCGTTAACACGATACGCCCACGGTAACGGGGTGGCAGATAAACCGGCTCTTCTGGATACATTTGCGTTTCGCGTTTATCGAACGCATGGAGGCCGACCATCCAAATACTACGTACTTGGGTGGCGAAACCGACCAATAACTCTTTTAATGTCATGGTTCAATCACCCCTTACTGAGCGTTGTATAAAATCACTGCTGCAGTACCCAGCAGATTAAGCAGTGTCAACGGCAGGCAAATTTTCCAACCGAAAGACATCACTTGGTCATAACGTGGACGCGGTAAAGAGGCACGGATCAAGATAAACATCATCATGAAGAAGCCCGTTTTGATAGCAAACCACAAGAATGACGGCAGGAATGGACCATGCCAGCCACCAAAGAACAGCGTCACAATCAGGGCTGAAACCGTTACGATACCGATATACTCACCGACGAAGAACAGACCGAACTTCATCCCTGAGTATTCAACGTGGTAACCATCCGCAATCTCTTGCTCTGCTTCGGGTTGGTCAAACGGATGACGGTGACATACCGCAACGCCCGCTATCGCAAAGGTCACAAAACCAAAGAACTGAGGAATAATGTTCCACATGCCTTCTTGGGAGTTCACAATATCAATCAGGTTGAATGAACCTGCTTGTGCAACCACGCCCATTAAAGAAAGCCCTAAGAACACTTCGTAACTCACGGTTTGTGCTGACGCACGCATCGCACCTAATAATGAGTATTTGTTGTTACTTGACCAACCGGCGAATAACACCGCATACACCGCCAGACCTGCCATCATCAGGAAGAATAAAATCCCGATATTCAGGTCTGCCACGTGCCAAGTCGGGCTGACAGGCACAATAGCGAACGCGAGGAATAATGAACAAAATGCAATAACGGGTGCTAGTGTAAAGATTTTCTTATCCGCAAATTGTGGGATCCAGTCTTCTTTAAACAGCATTTTGAACATATCCGCGATTAACTGGCCCATCCCAAATGGGCCAACGCGGTTTGGACCATAACGGTTCTGGAACAGACCGAGAATACGGCGTTCTCCCAGACTCATGTAGGCCCCACAAGTCACAACAACCAATAAAATGACGACAGATTTAAGGATGGAAATTAACACTTCCATCACTTCAGGCGAAATCCAATCCATCATGCTCCCCTCCGCAGATTATTGACTGACACGCCAGCCATTGAAGGTGCGATACCCGGCATCCCTAACGGTAAGCCAATTTGACCTGTAGACAAGTGATTGCTGAGGCGTACAGTCAAGTTAAATGCTTGACCTGCATAGCTAAACTCAGCGTTAGTCCCCGCTGACAGGCCGAGTGACGCAGCATCTTGCGTGTTCAGCATGATATATGGCTCTGGCATACGCTCTTGGATCACCTCTGAACGCTGTGACATTTCATCACTGCCGAACAGGTGGTAATAAGGTGCGACAACCCACTGCGCTTCGCTAGCTTGATAAGCCGCTGGAATTTCAGTGAAGTAAGCCAATTTACCTTCTGTTGAATTGAACAAACGGATACCTGGGTCACCAAATAATAGATGTCCCCCCACTTCGGCTTGGAATTTGTTCCAGGCTTGCGGTGAGTTCCAACCTGGTGCCCATGCAAATGGAATTTGCTGGCGTGGCGCGGTTGGGCTGTTGTTCCCTTCCATTGAGAAAGCAAATGGAGAATCAATATCTTGCGGTTGACGAGGCTCATGGACAGATTGATTTGCTAGCATCGCTGTACGACCACTGTAACGATGTGGTTCACGCGCCAGCTTTTGACCTCGAATACGGAAAGATGCTTTCGGAGCAGCATCCACCATACCTGAGAATTGTGGCATGGCAGCAACGCAATCCGCGATAACGTGGTCCAGTTGAGACCAATCTGCATCACGCTCTTGCGCTTCAGTTTGCAGTGAATGCATCCAGCGCCAGCTTTCGTTCATTACGATAGCTTTGTCGTAATACGTTGGGTCGAAGACTTGGAAGAAACGTTGTGCACGACCTTCTTGGTTAATCAACGTACCGTCTGCTTCAGCAAAACTCGCTGCTGGCAGAACTAATGTTGCTTTATCCATGATGTCAGTTTGCTGATGATCCGCAACAATCAAGTGACTCAATTTCGCTAATGCACTATTGACGGCATCCACGCTGCTATGACGGTACAGGTCGTTTTCGATAACGACAGCCACATCGGCTTCATTTGCTTCAATACGAGCTAATGCGCTGTCTAGTGGTTGTGCATTCATCATTGCCAGACCGAAGCTATTGGCATGAGACGCTAAGTAAGATAACCCAACATTCGCACCTTTCGCTTTCAGTGCAAATGCCACGTTAGCGGCCGCTTGGATCATTGCCTCGCTTGCACTGTGGCTACCACTAATAATTAATGGTTTTTTCGCGCCCGCTAATGCCTGAGCAACGGTTTCCACTTTGGCTTTTAAGTCTGCCGGTAAATCATTCACCGCAGGGGCTTCGCCGTTAATCATATTGGCGATAGCAAAGCCAAAACGCGCTTGGTCAGCAACTGGTGCACGGTAATTAAAGGCAGCCACATCGTCTAAACGAGTATCATCAACGTTGGTGATAAACAGTGGGTATTTTGCATGTTGACCAATATTCATGATTGCCGCGATTTGCCAGTCAGCCACTTTCTGTGCTGCCGCCATTTCACGAGCTTTGCCTTTCACTGCTTGACGAACAGATAACGCCATACGTGCGCCTGTCTGAGTTAAATCTTCACCCAATACCAGTACCGCATCATAGCCTTCCACTTCACGCAGTGTTGGGGTATAGATCCCCCCATTTTGCAAAATGTTTTGCATCAGTGCTAAACGGCTTTGCTCACCCGCAGAAATACCTGAGTAGAAGTTTTCTGCGCCGACTAACGCACGCAATGCATAGTTGCTTTCAACGCTAGCACGCGGCGAACCGATACCAATCATTTTTTTCGCTTGATTGATAATTTGCGCACCACTTTGCATCGCTTCGATAGCCGAAATCACGTTCTTAACGCCATTTTTATTGAGTACGGCTTGGCGAGGGCGGTCTTTACGGTTGACGTAACCATAACCAAAGCGACCACGGTCACACAGGAAATAGTGGTTTACCGAGCCGTTATAACGGTTTTCGATGCGACGGATTTCACCATAACGCTCACCCGGGCTAGTGTTACAACCGATACTGCACTGTTGACAGATACCCGGTGCAAATTGCATATCCCATTTACGGTTATAGCGCTCTGAATGGGTTTTATCGGTGAATACCCCAGTAGGACAAACTTCAACTAAGTTACCGGAGAATTCGCTTTCCAGCGTACCGTCTTCAGTACGACCGAAATACACATAGTTATGTGCCCCATAAACCCCTAAATCCGTGCCATCTGCGTAATCTTTGTAGTAACGAACACAACGATAACACGCGATACAACGGTTCATTTCATGACTAATAAATGGACCGAGATCTTGGTTAATGTGAGTCCGTTTCGTAAAACGATATTTACGCATATTATGACCGGTCATCACCGTCATATCTTGTAGATGGCAGTTACCGCCTTCCTCACAGACTGGGCAGTCATGAGGGTGGTTGGTCATCAGCCATTCCACGACACTTTCACGGAATTGTTTGGCTTCTTCATCATCAATTGAGATGTAAGTCCCTTCCGTTGCGGGTGTCATACAAGACATTACTAGGCGACCGCGAGTGTCATCTGCGTTCTGATACTGCTTAACCGCACACTGGCGGCAAGCGCCAACGCTTCCCAGCGCCGGATGCCAGCAAAAATAAGGAATATCTAGCCCGAGAGAAAGACAGGCTTGTAACAGGTTTTCAGACCCGTTTACGTCATATTCTTTGCCGTCTACATATATTGTAGCCATAGTCAGCATGCTTCCCAAAGGCCCGCATAAAGCAGGCGTTAATCAAAAATACGTTCTTCGTGAAAAATCTCTTTAGCGGTTGCTCAATCGCTAAATAATTACCAGCGCTGCTTCAGCAGGTTGGGCTGGATACCCGCAATCTGCACAATGTTACGCAGATCTTTTTGCGAAATACCCGCTTCGAATTCATCACGGAAATATTTGATGGCACTTTGTAGCGGTTCGACCGCACCCGGTGCGTGAGCGCAGAAAGTTTTACCCGGCCCTAAGAAGCGACACAGCTGCTCTAGGGTTTCAATATCCCCCGGCTGACCTTCACCTTTTTCCAGCGCTTGTAAAATTTTCACACTCCATGGCAAACCATCGCGGCACGGTGTACACCAACCACAGGATTCACGGGCAAAGAAGGTTTCTAGGTTACGCACTAACGAAACCATGTTGATCTCATGATCAACCGCCATCGCCAATGCAGTCCCAAGACGGCTTCCTGCTTTGGCAATATTTTCGAAATCCATCGGTAAGTCGAGGTGGTCGTTGGTCAGGAAGTCTGTCCCTGCGCCACCCGGCTGCCATGCTTTTAATTTCAGGCCATCACGCATACCACCTGCGTAATCTTCCAGCACTTCACGTGCCGTGGTGCCAAATGGCAATTCCCACAGACCCGGGTTTTTCACTCGGCCAGAGAAGCCCATCAGTTTAGTACCCGCATCTTTACTCTTACCTGCGCTTAAATCGATATACCATTGGTCTCCGTGCTCTAAAATGGCTGGCACGTTACAGATGGTTTCAACGTTATTTACGCAAGTTGGTTTCCCCCAAGCACCTGATGTGGCAGGGAATGGTGGCTTAGAACGCGGGTTAGCACGGCGACCTTCTAAGGAGTTAATCAATGCAGTTTCTTCACCACAGATATAACGCCCAGCGCCGGTGTGAACAAACAGTTCAAAATCGAAACCCGAACCGAGGATATTTTTGCCTAATAGACCTGCCGCTTTGGCTTCTTCGATAGCGCGACGTAAATGCTGCGCCGCCTCAACGTATTCACCCCGTAAGAAGATATAACCACGGTAGGCTTTAAGTGCATAAGCACCTGTAACCATCCCTTCAACTAACAAGTGAGGGAGTTGTTCCATCAATAGGCGGTCTTTATAAGTACCCGGTTCCATTTCATCCGCATTACATAAAAAGTAACGCAGTTTCATGTTCTCGTCTTTTGGCATCAGGCTCCATTTCAGACCCGTTGAGAAGCCTGCACCGCCACGCCCTTTCAGGCCAGCGTCTTTCACAAGGTTCACAACTTCATCCGGTGCCATACTTTTGAGCGCACGCTCAAGACCTTTGTATCCGTTTTTACTGCGGTACTCATCTAACCAAACCGGCTGATTGTCATCACGCAAACGCCATGTTAGAGGATGAGTTTCGGCAGTACGGATCACTGGATTAACAGAATTTGTCATGGATACTGCTCCAGTAATTTTTGAATATTCTCAGGCTGCACGTAGCTGTGAGTGTCATCATCGATCATCATCGTTGGACCCTTGTCACAGTTACCCAAGCAACAGGTTGGCAGCAACGTAAAGCGGCCATCATCTGTTGTTTGACCCGGGCGAATATTAAGCTGTTTAATGATTTCAGCTTCTAAGCCCTGATAACCTGTAATATGGCAAACAACACTGTCGCAATAGCGAATAATGTGGCGACCCACTGGTTGGCGGAAGATTTGGCTATAGAATGTCGCCACCCCTTCAACATCACTGGCTGGGATACCTAAGACGTCAGCGATAGCATGGATCGCACCATCTTCAACCCAACCGCGGTTTTTTTGCACAATTTTCAGTGCTTCAATTGAGGCAGCACGTGCATCTTCGTAATGGTGTTTCTCACCTTCAATCTCTTCGCGCTCTTTCTCGGTTAAGACAAAGCCATGATTGACTTGCGGTTCAAACACATTCACGACATTGAGCTCGTTGTGCTTCTCATTTTCGTTATGTTCATTATGCATGGTTAGCGATCCACATCCGACATTACAAAATCGATACTACCCAGATAGACGATTAAGTCTGAAACTAAACTACCTCTGATAACCGCAGGAATTTGCTGCAAGTGAGCATAGCTCGGCGTACGAATACGCGTACGGTAGCTCATTGTGCTGCCATCACTGGTTAAGTAGTAGCTGTTGATACCTTTCGTCGCTTCAACCATCTGGAATGACTCATTTGCTGGCATCACCGGCCCCCAAGACACTTGTAAGAAGTGGTTGATCAAGGTTTCGATATGCTGCAACGTACGCTCTTTTGGTGGCGGAGTTGTCAGTGGATGGTCAGCTTTGAATGGGCCTTCTGGCATATTCTTGTAACATTGTTCAAGAATACGAATACTCTGGCGCATCTCTTCAACTTTGATCATCACACGGTCATAACAGTCACCGTTATGAGCGATAGGGATATCAAATTCAAAGTTTTCATAGCCTGAATATGGACGCCATTTACGCACGTCAAAATCAACGCCTGTCGCACGTAATCCAGCTCCTGTTACACCCCATGCCAACGCCTCCTCTTTTGAGTACATTGCTGTCCCAATAGAACGACCTTTTAAGATGGAGTTTTTCAGTGCGGAAGTGACATAAGACTCTAAACGTTTTGGCAGCCAGTCTAATAATTCACGCAGCAGTTTTTCCCAACCACGCGGTAAGTCGTGAGCGACACCACCGATACGGAACCATGCAGGGTGCATACGGAAACCAGTAATCGCTTCAATCACGTTGTAGACTTTTTGACGGTCAGTAAACGCAAAGAAGACCGGGGTCATCGCACCAACGTCTTGGATATAGGTACTGATGTACAGTAAGTGGCTGTTGATACGGAATAACTCAGACAGCATGACACGGATCGTTTTGACGCGATCTGGCACTTCAATGCCTGCCAATTTTTCAACGGCTAACACATATGGCATTTCATTCACACAACCACCGAGGTACTCGATACGGTCAGTGTAAGGAATGTAGCTGTGCCACGACTGGCGTTCACCCATTTTTTCAGCACCACGGTGGTGGTAGCCGATATCCGGTACGCAGTCGATAATTTCTTCGCCATCCAATTGCAGTACGATACGGAACGCACCGTGTGAGGATGGGTGGTTTGGCCCCAAGTTCAGGAACATGAAATCTTCGTTTTCATTTCCGCGTGCCATGCCCCACTCTTCTGGTTTGAAAGTCAAGGCTTCCATTTCCAGATCTTGTTTCTGCTTAGTCAGCACAAAAGGGTCGAACTCAGTCGCACGCGCAGGGTAATCCTTACGCAGTGGATGACCTTCCCAGTTTGGTGACATTAAAAGGCGGCGTAGATTCGGGTGACCTTGGAACGTTATACCGAACATGTCCCACACTTCACGCTCATGCCAATTCGCATTCGGGAACAGTGAAACAATAGAAGGCACGTTTAAGTCTTTCTCATTAAGAGCGACTTTTAACATGATATCACGGTTACGATCGATGGAGATGATGTGATAGAAAACACTAAAATCTGCTTCTGGCAGACCTTGACGGTGAATTCGTTGACGTTCATCTACCCCATGCAAGTCAAATAACATGACATACGGTTTCGGTAATTTCTTTAGAAAATCAATCACTTCCAGCAACTGCTCACGGCGAACCCAAACCACTGGCATACCAGTGCGAGTTGCTTGAACAGAAAAGGCATCCGGCCCAAATTGATTGCGCAGTTCCAGAAGCACAGGGTCGTTTAAGTGATCCTGTGTCTGCCATCCTGGCTGGTTACTACTCGCTTGCGCTATCTGATCTGTCATCATTCTTCACCATAACGCTTGATCAGGTTTATTATTTCGCAACAACATTGCTCTGTTACGCTGTATGGCTTTAAGCCTTAAATTTCGTCTGGTGTACGCAGGTTTGTCACTGCAATACGCTCACCATGTTTTCTTTCTCTTTCTGATTGCATATTGGCACGGTAAACCCCTTGGTCTCCAACGACCCAAGACAGCGGACGACGCTCTTTACCGATAGATTCTTGCAATAGAAGCAGAGCCTGCATATAGGCTTCTGGGCGTGGTGGGCAACCTGGGATATATACATCCACAGGAATAAATTTATCGACGCCTTGTACAACAGAATAAATGTCATACATGCCACCAGAGTTGGCACATGAACCCATGGAAATAACCCATTTTGGTTCAAGCATTTGGTCATACAGACGTTGAATAACAGGTGCCATTTTTGTGAAACACGTACCTGCTACTACCATGAAATCGGCTTGACGAGGTGAAGCACGCAGTACTTCTGCACCAAAGCGGGCGACGTCATGAACAGCCGTGAACGAAGTCACCATTTCTACATAGCAACATGAAAGACCAAAGTTATATGGCCAGAGAGAGTTTTTGCGCCCCCAGTTAACCACATCGTGAAGTGCATGAGAAAGTTTCCCCATGTAAACACTGTTTTCAACTTGCTGCTCCAGTGGATCTGTTACGATTTCCTGGGTTTGCAGTGGGTAACGGTCGTTCTCACCGTTCGGATCTATGCGGGTGAGCGTATAATCCATTGTATAATGCCTCGCTTTTTACTGCGGATGACGATTGCTGATTTTAATAACTTCACTAGGATGCTTTACTTTTCCGCGGGAACGGACTGGAGTCCAATCCAATGCCCCAACGCGGACGAGATAAAACAGTCCCGCCAACAATACCAAAATAAAGATCGCGGCTTCGATGAAACCTACCCAACCGGCTTCGCGGATGGCAACTGACCATGCAAATAAGAACATGGCTTCAACATCGAAGATAACGAAAAACATGGCGACTAAGTAAAACTTAGCGGACATGCGGAGACGTGCACTACCGACCGAGTCGATACCTGACTCATAAGGAACGTGTTTTGTTCTGGCTTTGGCGCGGCTACCTAAAAAGTGACCCGCGACCAACATGAAAGCACAAAGACCGATAGTGCCGATAAGGAATATCGCAAACGCCCAGTTATGGGCTAACGCTAGGATTGATGTAGACATACTCGTTGCTTACTCATTACTTATGGTGTGTTAACTGCTCTTTTTTACATCACGGCAGTATTGCACCACAATTGCCCAGTTAATCGAGAAGAAAGACCAAAATTGATCACAAACTAAAATATCACCAAACTTAAATCAGTCTGTTGACTGCGTTTGGTTTGTCCTCTCTCATTACAATTTACCTTACTTAAATTAAGTAAAATAACCCGTATTTGTTACAAAAACTTCACACTACAAAAACAACGGAACAACAAAAAGTACCCATAATCTGCTAAAACGTGTCAGTGTAATGATACTCAAGTAAACACGCAAACTAGTTTAACTGATTATTCGTTTTTACTACACCATTATCTCAGGAAAAACCTGTCTTAACAGATGAAAAATTGCGCTTTTTATTTGATCTAACGCACACTTTTATTGAAAAAGTACTCAAATTGTTTACATAGCATTCAATTTAACTTTAAGTCTTCTTAACTCTTTTTAACGCATGACTTCAAGTAACTACCTGACATTCCAGTGCTATTTTATCTATTCAATAAAAAAACATTGTTAACAACATAACAAATCATTAACTAAACAATGAAATTCAGGTTATGCCAGCTACATCACAATTATTTCATGGTCTTTCTTATTTAACCATACTTATTAAGTGGTTAATTGTTTTTTTTATGACCAAATATCGATAAAAAATTGATAAATTTGAATTTGATAACCTATTAAAAATATCACTGAGGATTATTTAAACACCCGCAAGCACAAATTTCTCGATGCGATTTCCCAATATTGAAAATTTTGTTTCACTGTATGAGATAATCGTTTCAGTCATCGGCAGCGAGCCACGTTCATCTGCATCAAACCGCTTAACCTACTCGTGAGGGAGTCATTCATCCAATGAAAGCCATCTCAATCTCAGTAGCAGCTTATTTAGACTGTGATTAACACATTGATTTTATTTGAACACGGGCAATAACACATTGATCACAAACAAGTGATTCAGAAATAAACGGACAAAAAGAATATAAAAAAACGGCAATCCCAAAATAATTGGAATTGCCGTCAGTACACTAAATCGATTAAATATTATGCTTAATGTAATAAGTTGAATCGATTAAGTTAATTACCTTCTTCGTTGATATCCACCAATTCACTTACTGGGGTTGCAACATAAGGGATTTTTTTGTTTTCAATCGCATCGAATACCGTAAGAACAAAATCTTTTTGCTCATCTGCATTCTTATACAACCAATACTGAATATCAGGTAAACGTGGCAACCCATCAGTTTCATTCAAGATGCGTAAATCCGCATTTTGCATTTCCATAGGCCTTGCTGTTACCCCAACTTCTGCATTTACCGCTGCGCGAACAGCAGGTAAAGAAGCGGCTTCATACGCCACATGCCATGACAAACCTGCGTCATCAAGTGCACTCGTACAAAGTTTACGATATGGGTTAGTTTCGTCCATAACCACTAATGGGACAGGCTCATTAGGACGTAATTGAAAATCTGGTGCACTATGCCACAAAACAGGCACTGTTCTTAAAGCCGTTTTGGGATGATGGCTAATTCTTGCCGTTGTTAAAGCAAGGTCTATCTCATGGTTATCGAGCATTGACTCAATAAACTGAGCCCGTTTAATACGCACCTCAACCGCAATTCTTGGGTAAACAGACGCGATACGATTAAGCAAGAAAGGTAATAAGATATCGACGGTGTCATCAGATGCACCAATACGCAATTCACCATCTGCGTCATTATAAGTTAATGATGCTGTTGCATCATCATTGGCACGCAGTATTTGCCTTGCGTAACCCAGTAATTGTAATCCATGTGCAGTGAGCAACTTATTTCGCCCATGGCGAGCAAAAAGCTCACGGCCAACTAATTGCTCTAAGCGTTGCATTTGCTGGCTCACAGCAGATTGTGTTCGACAAACAGCTGCAGCCGCAGCTGCGAATGTGTTAAGATCAGCGACAGCAACGAAAGTACGTAGCAAATCAAGATCTAGGTTCATGATGGGACGATTGGAATTTATCATCGTTCATTCTCTTATATAATTTTATGTTACCTGGTGTTTCTGCTCTCCTCCATGAGAATCAGCGAGTTTATAGCGACTACTAAGCAAGTGCATTTCTAATCCATAGATCTGCAATAACTTCTCATTATTTTACTTTTTTGCACCCTGCTCGTTATTCATTGATAATAAGCCATGTGTACAAATAGCATACTTCCAAAAATCAAATAATCTTAATAAAAAGGCGAGGTTTTACTAAAAACAAGCTAAACGTGCTTTATAAGATTCGCCTAAATAGTAACATATTTAATGTAATCGCAATTATTTTAATGTAAGCACATTATAAAATTCGTTTCACTATTTTATAATAGATATAAATATCAAATAGTTAAAATTTTAAGCAGCACTTTTCGTTAAAAAAAACACCTCGAAACAATCAATATTACTAACAAAAACACACTAATTATTATAAAAAAAGGCCATTACAGCAAAAAAACCATGTCTGATTTAACCATTCAATGCTTAATATTACATTTTGATACAATTTTTCCTTCTTCAGCATTTTTATGCTTTTTTTTCTTTTTATACTCCAAAACATCAAAGAATATTAAAATTATAGTTCAACTAAATGCATATTTTAAGAACTAACAACCTACTTAAGCGATATAATAAGATACCAAACATTACATTTACGCGTAAACCAACCTTTTACACCAAAAATAACCTTGCATCTTCAAAAGCTTCTGAGGGAAGAGTACAGTAAAGGAATAAAGTCGGTTCGACCAATATAACCCTTAGGGGAATGAGATAACTATGAATAATCTAACTAAATCCAGTAAGCTCGATAATGTTTGCTATGACATTCGTGGGCCCGTATTAAAAGAAGCTAAGCGCCTAGAAGAAGAAGGCAACAAAGTCCTCAAACTCAATATTGGTAACCCGGCCCCGTTTGGTTTTGAAGCCCCGGATGAAATCCTAGTCGATGTCTTACGTAATCTGCCAAGCTCTCAAGGCTATTGTGATTCCAAAGGGCTCTATTCTGCACGTAAAGCTATCGTCCAGCACTACCAAGCTCGTGGTATTCACGAAATGACGGTAGAAGATGTTTACATTGGTAATGGTGTATCTGAACTTATCGTCCAAGCAATGCAAGCACTGCTTAATAATGGCGATGAAATGTTAGTGCCTGCCCCTGATTATCCACTATGGACTGCTGCAGTTTCCCTTTCTGGTGGGAAAGCCGTTCATTATATGTGTGATGAGCAGCAAGGTTGGATGCCTGATATTGAAGATATTCGTAAAAAGATCACCCCAAGAACGCGTGGTATTGTAGTTATCAACCCAAATAACCCTACTGGTGCGGTCTACAGTAAAGATCTATTAATGGAAATTGTCGAATTGGCTCGTCAGCACAACCTTATCATCTATGCTGATGAAATTTATGATAAAATTCTTTATGATGATGCCGTACATCACTCGATTGCTGCCCTCGCCCCTGATTTATTAACCATCACATTCAATGGGTTATCTAAAACGTATCGCGTCGCTGGCTTCCGCCAAGGTTGGATGGTATTAAACGGCCCGAAAAAACATGCTAAAAGCTATATTGAAGGTTTAGAAATGCTGGCCTCGATGCGCCTGTGTGCTAACGTTCCAATGCAGCATGCTATTCAAACTGCACTTGGCGGCTATCAAAGCATTAGCGAATTCATTCAGCCGGGTGGGCGTTTATACGAGCAACGTAATCGTGCATGGGAATTGATCAACCAAATACCGGGCGTTTCATGCGTCAAACCGCAAGGTGCTCTCTATATGTTCCCGAAAATAGATATTAAACGATTTAATATCTATGACGACCAGAAAATGATTTTAGACCTGTTATTGCAAGAAAAAGTGCTATTAGTTCAGGGGACCGCATTTAATTGGCCTGAACCCGACCACTTTAGAATTGTCACATTACCTTATGCGGACGACCTTGAAATGGCGATTAGCAAATTTGGCCGTTTTCTTGAAGGTTATCGCCAATAAAATTAGCGTCAATATATAAAATAAAAGCCTCCTATTCTGGAGGCTTTTAATATTCTAAATCTAGCCATCATTAATAGACTGTATTATTCTGATGATTAAAGAATGGAAATAAAATAAATTGCCACCAGGAAAAAACCCAATAATATAAATGGAAAATATTTCATACTGCCTCTTTATTTCTGGATTGAACATTCATTATATTTTTTTGATTATATAATTCAACACAATTAAAATATCAGTTAACTTACAATCTAAATCAGATGTTATTATTAAGATAATCTTAGTTTGATTGATAAATGTTAAAATATAATCTTTGAATAGTAACTTATTAAAAAACAATAAATTTATATCACAGTCACATTATTTCCGTTATAATTTTTGTTGTTTGCAGACACCATAAAAGAGGACTTATGAGCTACTTTTTCGCCCACCTAGCTAGAATGAAGTTAATCCACCGCTGGCCGTTAATGCGCAATGTCCGAATCGAGAATGTCTCTGAACATAGCCTTCAAGTAGCCATGGTGGCCCATGCGCTCGCAATCATTAAAAACCGTAAATTCGCAGGGAATGTCAATGCCGAAAAAATCGCATTGTATGCGATGTACCATGATGCTAGCGAAGTGATTACCGGTGACCTACCAACACCGATTAAATATCATAATCAGCAAATTGCCCATGAATACAAAAAAATAGAGAAATTCGCTCAGCAAAAGCTATTAGATATGCTCCCAGAGGAGTTACAAGAGGATTTTAAAGCGCTGCTGATAGAAGACATACAATCAGAAGAAGAGCATTTTATTGTTAAGCAAGCGGATACGCTGTGTGCCTACTTAAAATGTTTAGAAGAGCTATCCGCAGGCAACAGTGAATTTAAGTTAGCCAAAAGGCGCCTAGAAAAAATGTTAGCGGAAAGAAATAGCCCAGAAATGGAATACTTTATGAAAGTCTTTGTGCCTAGCTTTACACTTTCATTAGATGAAATTAGCAATTAGTAACTATTATAACATGTAGGAATACACTTCTATTCCTACATACATTCATTAGACCAATACTAATGGTGTACTACAGCCTGATGATGATGGGAATGCCACGTAAAGTGTTTTTGCTTCGCCATTAACACCTAATATAACTTTGTTATTATCACTTTCAGATAATGAACAATAGAACCGATTTTGGCTTTTATAGGTTTTGCCACTTTCTGTCGTCATTTTCACCCGCCAATAATCATAATTTTCTGCTATTCCATTAAGATGTGGAAATGATAACGCATGATAAACTTTTGTTTTATCAGCAATGTCCACGATAGTCTTTGAAACACTATATTGTTCTTTTCTATTCAATATACCTGATAAGAAATGAATAATTTCAACTGATACTAATCGCTCTCCCCAATAATTTTCAAAATCACAAATACCCAATTTAAATCTATATAAATCCGTATGTTTATCTTGTTGCATTTTAAATAACCTCTTTTTTATATTTCACAGAGTCAGTTTTAGTCAACTGTAAAAAATATTAGTCATTTATTCCTATTGAATAAAAAAATTCATTAAGAATAACTTGATGCTATCAAAAGAAGTTTTTTTTCCAATCTTAATTGGAGTAATAAATTAATATTTTATAACGCACTCTATAACTGATTAAATAACTCAGTTATAGAGCCGATGTTTATATCGTATTTTAAATTTAGAAAGGAAATAAAATGGGAATGACTGCAATACTAATGAACATCACAATAATGGTAAAAGGCACTCCAATCTTCAGAAAATCAGAAAACTTATAACCACCAGGACCAAGAACTAAGGTATTCACGGGGGAAGACACTGGCGTCATAAAAGCAGCTGATGCCGCAATACCAACAACCATGGCAAATGGCAGCGGTGAAACCTCCATTTGACGTGCTGCGGCAATTGCAATTGGCGCCATCAATACCGCTGTTGCAGTGTTGGAAATAAACAAACCAATCGTGGCGCAAAGAATAAATAAACACAGCAACATAACATGCGGCCCTAACCCCCCAGCTATCTTCATTAATGCATCAACCGCAAGTGCTATCCCGCCCGTTTCTTGCAATGCGAGCGCAAAAGGCATCATCCCAACAATCAATATAATACTCGGCCAGTGAATGGATTTATACGCGCTTTCCATGTCGATACAGCGAAATTTTCCCATAAGCAAACAGGCAATCAGCGCAGCAATAAAATTAGGAATTTCATTGGTCACCATCATCGCGACCATGAGCGCCAAACAAAATAAAGCATGAGGAGCTTGAGAGGCGGCAGGTGCAACAGCCTCGACTTCAGCAGCGAGATTCAGGACAATAAAGTTACGCGGCTTTGTTGATAAAATCCGAATTAATTTCCAGTCACCAATGACTAATAAAATATCCCCCAGCCTAAGCGGTTCATCAACTAACTTTCCATCCAATGCTTTACCATCACGGCGAATACCAACAACGTTCAAACCATAACGAGTACGAAATTTAATATCCTTTAACGATTTACCCAATAGTTCGGAATCTGGGTTCATCGATACTTCAGCCATGCCTACGTCTCGTGATTGCTCTGAAAAATAATCACCTCGCAAAATCATGGGTTCAAGGAGTTGTTCGCTACAAAACTGACGTAAGTCGTCATCACTCACAGAAATATCAATTAATAAGACATCTCGCTCGCGTAACTCCGTTCCCCCCGTAGCGCTGACCATCACACGACGGAATTTACGCCAACGCTCTATCCCTACCACGTTAGCTTCGTAACGAGAACGAAGATGCAGCTCATCAAGAGTATGGCCAATAAGTGGGGAACCTTTGCGGATAGCAAGACGGCGAGCTCTGCCCGTCAGCTTGTAATCTCGAATTAAATCACGGAAAGTACGCTGATATTTAACTGGTTGTTTATCAGTTTCATTACTGCCTAGCCAACGCCTTGTCAGCCACATGTAGGCGATACCCGCAAATAAAATTAAAATACCAATCGGGGTAATAGAGAAAAATTGAAAGCCTTTGATCCCTTCTCGTACCAATTCACTGTTCACCACCATATTAGGTGGCGTTGCTACCAATGTCATCATCCCACTGATTAACCCGGCAAAGCCTAATGGCATCATTAACCGGCTAGGGGATGTTTTCATGCGTGAGGCGACACTTAAAACAACGGGGATAAAAATAGCCACCACCCCCGTAGAACTCATAAAAGCCCCTAGCCCAGCGACGGTAAGCATTAAAAAAACTAACATTTTGCTTTCGCTGCTTCCTGCAACGCGAACAAGCCAGTCTCCCATTTGATAGGCTATCCCTGTGCGAACAAGGCCATCACCGATGACAAATAATGCGGCAATTAGCAAGACGTTAGGGTCAGCAAAACCGGCGGTAGCTTGTTCTAGCGTTAAAGTATCGCTCAAAACAAACGCGACAATGACAAGTAACGCTACCACATCCATACGGATCTTATTTGTGGTAAATAAAACTATCGCAATTAATAGGAGGGTCAAGACCCACAGCAATTCTCCGTTCAAAATATCCCCTTTCGACGAAAAAAAACATTGCTAAGAATTTTATTCAGTTAAGCATGTTTTGCGGAGAATTTCTTTGATTAAATCACCATTAGGTCAAATTAGACACGAAAAGTTCATAATCACCATTATTGTCAGGCCCCGTAACAGAGATTTGTGCTAATGAACTCACAATTACTTGGATTTCATCACGACGTGGCATGCCTTCTGGCGCATGGACTGCGACCACTTGGCAGCCTGCCGTTAATGCAGAATGGATGCCTGCCTGCGCATCTTCAAAGGCAATGCAGGATTTTGCAGGAAGAGAAAGTGCTTGAGCCCCAAGTAAAAACGGCTCGGGATCAGGCTTCCCATTTGTGACTTTCTCAAATGTCACCCAGTGCTTAGGTTCTGGTAGGCCTGCCGCTTGCTGACGACCATGTGCAATTGGCACTGTACCAGAGGTAACAATGGCCCACGGAGCCCCGATTTCATTTAAACGTGATAGCAAGGCAATCGCGCCAGGCAAGGCAACAACGCCCTCCACATCTTCGCTTTCCATTTTTTCTAACCAGCGAAAATAACCCATAATTTCTTCATCACTCGCCTCGGGTAAAAAATGGCGCAAACTGGTCATTGCAGGTTTACCATGAATATAGCTAATAACTTCGTCCGCACTTTTACCAATACGCTCACCAAATTTGCACCAGCAACGTTCAACAACTGCGAGTGAATCCGCTAACGTACCGTCTAAATCAAATAGGAACCCTTTTGCCTTTAATTTCACATCTACCCCTTTAATTTTGCAATTCGCATAACATAAAAAGTTGAATCGATTCTAGCCCACTAGTTAACGCTAAATAGACGCCCATACGCAACCTCAATATTAAAAATAGTTAAGAATTGAGCCTAAGACGTAAACTTGAATGCACGAGGGCTGTTGATCTTTGTGTTTTTTGAATGATTTGAACGACATGTTGATTTCTGTTGTATTTGCTTTTTTACGAAATCATTGTGAAGCGTCTATATTATTCCGAAAACATACAAATTTACAGTTTGCTAAAGTACCTTTCGATATTAATCACTAGTAATTGCGCAGTACCTAGTTAAATACACTATCAAATTAGACCGTTAATTTCATTGATAGTGAAATTAGTTGACGATTTTCATTTTAATTGTTTTAAATCAATGCATTACATCAAGCCTATCGGCTGTAATATTTAGTAACATAGTTTATTTCTATGTACATTAGAACTTACTGGGCTTATCGTGGTTTAGTCTGTTTTTTGTCCGATGATTATTCTGTTTTTACTTATTTGGGGTGTTTTTGTTAGCATTATATAGCGATATTTCAACCAGTTTACGCTAAGTCACTTATCCTAGAGAGATACGTAAGTAGTACGTGTATTTACACGCTATTCATCTGCTTTTATCATCCTTAACTCAAATCTTACCGTGCGCACGGGCTGAGATGACGGAAATTAATCGATAATTATGTCGACTTAACCCAATTTGTCATTCTGGATAAAGGATATCGCTATGCCAACTCCATGTTATATTTCCATTGAAGGAAAAACCCAAGGCAACATCACTGCCGGTGCATTTACGGCGGATTCTGTGGGCAACATCTATGTACAAGGTCATGAAGACCAAATGTTAGTGCAAGAGTTTTCTCACGTTGTGACTGTGCCGACTGACCCACAATCCGGTCAACCTTCAGGCCAGCGTGCGCATAAACCGTTTCGTTTTACCGTGGCGTTAAACAAAGCCGTTCCGCTGCTGTATAACGCATTAGCGTCTGGCGAGATGCTGCCGAAAGTGGAACTGAAATGGTACCGCACATCGGTTGAAGGTAAACAAGAGCATTTCTTCACCACCACACTGACCGATGCGACTATCGTTAATATCGATTGCCAAATGCCACACTGCCAAGACCCGGCGAAAGCGGATTTCACGCAGTTAATCGAAGTGTCTCTGTCTTACCGTAAAATTGACTGGGAACACACCGTTGCAGGCACCTCTGGTGCGGATGACTGGCGTGCGCCGCTCGAAGCATAAGTTCAAATTTAGCGAGCCTTTCGAGGCTCGTTTGCGTTTTTAGCTTTTTCTCCTGTAGAGGAAACTCCCATGTCTTGGAAAGACCCCAATAAAAACAAACGACTTGGCAGCCCCGAAAATAACCCACTTATTCACGGTGGCGGATACACGGGTGGCAGAACCTATGCACAGGACCAAGCCTTGCAAGAAGCTCATGGGCAACTGCTAGACCGTATTATGAATGGCGAAATGGGGACGGGATTAGTATTTACCTGCACGATTGGTGGACTCCCTGAAAATACGTTTCAAGTGACCCAGTTTGATTTGCAAGAAGGGCTTTCCCAACTCTTTTCATTGTCGATTCAGGCGGTCAGCCCGTTACCCGAGATTGATTTTCAAACGGTACTGGGTGTGGCCTCCTCGCTGACCGTAAAACGAGATGGAAAAATTCTTCGCACGGTGCAAGGTATCTTAGCGGGGGCTGAACAAGGCAATACCGATGGGGTTAAAACCTGGTATCACTTTGTGATACGCCCTGAAATGTGGGTGATGACGCTTAAGCAAGATAGCCGAATTTTCCAAAATATGACGGTGCCAAACATTCTTGAGACGCTATTAAGCGAGTCTCACATCAAATTTGACAAGCAGTTTTACCACCCCGAAGAGCATCTGAAACGCGAGTACATCACCC
>NZ_JAMPSX010000009.1:0-1011 GCF_028484875.1 Providencia sp. PROV032 | reverse complement strand
TAATCCGCAATCTGAAACGGATATCACCGACAGTACGGCTACCACATGGCGTTACGCTGAGCAGTTGTGCAGCGATATTCGTGTGGATAAAGATTACAACCAACTCCGCCCCTCTTACCCACTGAGCCACCAAGTCACCGGCGAAGTCCATCAACAACATGAAGTGTTTGAAAGCTATGGTCGCTTTCAAGAAGATGCCGAGGGGCAGCCCTTCAACCAAATTCGTTACGAACAATCACAAAACCAGCGGCAAGTAGGAACGGCTACGACGAACTGCATTGAGTTAGCACCGGGGCGTATTTTTACCTTGTCTAATCACCCCAGTCCTCGAATGAATACGACATGGCAAGTGGTGAGTGTCTCTCATCATGGCGTGCAGCCATTAGCGGATAACAGTGGCGGTGAAGGGACTCAACTGAGTAATCAGCTGTCCTTTGTGCCCAGCACTCAAGAGTGGCGTCCCCCTTATCGTTATAAACCTACAGCGGATGGGGATGAGTTGGCTACCGTTGTCGGCCCTCCGGGTGAAGAAATCTATACCAATGCGCAAGGCGCTGTGACCGTCTATTTCCATTGGGACAGGCGCGGCAAACCTGACCATAGCGCGTCTTGTTGGGTGCGAGTCGCCCACGGTTGGAACGGCGATGGCTTTGGGTTTATGTCCATCCCCAGAATTGGGCAGGAAGTGATTATTTCCTATCTTAACAATGACATAGATAAACCGATTATTACGGGCTGTACCTATAATGGCCGTAATCGTCCCCCTATTGATTTACCGAAACACAAAACACGCACGACATTTCGCACCAAAACCCACAAAGGGGATGGGTTCAATGAGCTGCGTTTTGAAGATGAAGCAGGCCAAGAAGAAATCTATCTGCATGCGCAAAAGAATTTGGCCATCAATGTGCTGAACTCACGGGGTGAACGGATTAATTACGACCGGACAACCAGTATTGGTCATAACGATGAACTGGTTGTTGCCAGTAATCGGACCGTGACGGTTGAAGG
>NZ_JAMPSX010000008.1:0-1231 GCF_028484875.1 Providencia sp. PROV032 | reverse complement strand
CAGCGAGTAAGATCGTTAATTCAGATCCCAGTGTAGAGCAAGGATTTTTACTCATTCAGTAAAAATTCATTGTTTCTTTAATGTATCTCTGGCTTCAATCAATATTGAAATTAGATTATCTAAAGGCATTTTAGCTGTAAAACCGTGGGATAAATCTGAACCAAATAGTTCAATTTCTAAATTATCTACACCTTTATCTTGATTAATTTCTGCAACCCGCTCCCAATTTAATTGAACCTCTAACGTTAGATTCTCATATTCCATTGGACTTGAAAAAAATAGTTCTAATTTATTATCTTTCATTTTATTGCCTTCTTTGGGTCTAGCACAGTATTAAATGAGCCATCTGCATTATATCTAACGCCTTTTCCACTAGGCAAACGATATTCAAATGCACCACCACCTAAATCGTTTCGAACTACTTTAGGATCTTTAAAGATTTCTCGGATAAAATTTTCGGCAGCAGCATTTTTTTGCGCTGGATTACCATTTAAGGGTTCAAAAACGCCACTGGGTCTAGCTGCATGTTTGTCCCATGCTCTCACAGCTGAGGATAAGCACGATTGTAGTGTACTAAAGAAGCAGTGGTCAAAACCAGAAAGTATACAATGGGTTCCCCCCAACCGAGGTAAACCAAACCCCAGCCCACAACTCATGTTAAGCGGCAAGTGATTGAGTGAGTTTGGGTTTAAGGTGAGTAACCACATACCCTCACTCACCAAGCCGGACAGTTGATCATCCGGTTGGCTGAGAGCGAGTAAAATGATTGAGGTAAGAGACTAAAATTTGTTGGCATAGTGGCTCTTTAAATAGCCACTATGCCATTATTTTTTATAGATCTTTGTACCTATCAGGAAGGTATTTTCTATGTTCCATTGATTTCATTAAATTTTTTAGATCTGTCAAGTAATGTGATAACTCTTGTTTATTTGAACATTCCGTTTTTTCATATATTTGCTCATCAGATAAATGAGTTAAAACGTAATTTAAGCAATCTGTATAAATTACAACTTCCGATTCAGATAAACAAATATCAAATAAAGTTACATCCGCTTCTGGTATGTAATTAATTTTTAGTATATCCATCCTACCACCTCACATAATCAGAAAATTTTTCTTTAAATTCATCTAGTTTTTCATTACTAGGTCTATTCCATCGCCCATCTCTAGTACGTTGAGCCGTATTTCTATCACTATTTTTAAATGACGAGACCACTTCTCCATCAGGCTC
>NZ_JAMPSX010000007.1:0-263488 GCF_028484875.1 Providencia sp. PROV032 | reverse complement strand
TTGATTCATACAGTGTTGGGTGAGCATGGATAGTTAATGCTAAGTCTTCAGCATCACAACCCATTTCAATTGCTAGGCCGATTTCACCCAGTAATTCACCACCGTTCACACCGACAACAGCCCCACCGATAACACGGTTAGATTGTTTATCGAAAATCAGTTTAGTCATACCTTCAGCACAGTCAGATGCAATTGCACGGCCTGATGCAGCCCATGGGAAAGTCGCAACTTCATAGCTGATATTTTGTTCTTTCGCTTCTTTCTCAGTTAAACCAACCCATGCAACTTCTGGCTCAGTATAAGCGATGGATGGAATAACTTTCGGGTCAAAGTAATGTTTCAGACCAGAGATAACCTCTGCGGCAACGTGACCTTCGTGAACACCTTTGTGAGCCAACATTGGTTGACCAACGATATCACCGATTGCAAAGATGTGCGGAACATTAGTGCGCATTTGCTTATCGACATGGATAAAGCCACGGTCATCAACTTCAACGCCAGCTTTGCCTGCATCCAAGTTTTTACCATTAGGAACACGGCCGATTGCCACTAATACAGCATCGTAACGTTGTGGTTCTGCGGAAGCTTTTTTACCTTCCATAGAAACGTAGATACCGTCTTCTTTCGCTTCAACAGCTGTGACTTTAGTTTCTAACAGTAGGTTGAATTTTTTACTGATTTGTTTGGTGAATACTTTAACCACATCTTTGTCAGCCGCTGGGATGACTTGGTCAAACATTTCAACTACATCGATTTGAGAACCCAGTGCATGATACACAGTTCCCATTTCTAAACCGATGATCCCCCCACCCATAACCAGCAGACGCTCAGGAACTTCAGTCAGTTCTAATGCATCGGTTGAGTCCCAAATACGTGGGTCTTCATGTGGAATGAATGGTAATTGAATTGGACGGGAACCCGCAGCAATGATTGCGTTATCGAAATTGATAGTTGTGCTACCGTTTTCACCTTCAACAACCAGCGTGTTGGCACCTGTGAATTTACCGAAGCCGTTAACTACGTTAACTTTACGGCCTTTAGCCATACCAGCTAGACCACCCGTCAGCTGATTAATCACTTTTTCTTTCCATAAGCGAACTTTGGAAATGTCAGTTTTTGGCTCACCAAAAACGATACCGTGTTCTGATAAAGCTTTTGCTTCTTCGATCACTTTTGCAACATGGAGTAAAGCTTTAGAAGGTATACAACCAACGTTTAAACAAACACCACCAAGGGTTGAATAACGTTCTACTAAAACAGTTTCTAAACCTAAGTCAGCGCAACGGAAAGCCGCAGAATAGCCTGCAGGGCCTGCACCAAGCACAACGACTTGGGCTTTAATTTCAGTACTCATCATGACCTCTTTTTGTTTTGTCCAGCGGTACTGCTGAATAAACGATCTTCCACTGGAAAAGTACACACCGAGAGCAGTTTACAGAATTGTTAACACCCTGAAAAGGCTCATTTCGTGATGTAACTCCCAACCTTTCGTAGCAGCAGCAAAAAATTCTGCCTCAGCCTAAATAAAACAGACCGGCTCATTCGCCGGTCTTATTATTTACATCACTAAACGGCGAATATCGCTCATTAATTGCCCTACTAGAGTGATGAAGCGAGCTCCATCAGCACCATCGATAACACGATGGTCAAAGGACAGTGACATTGGCAGGATCAGGCGAGGAACAAATTCGCTACCATTCCAAACAGGTTTCATTGAAGAACGTGACAGCCCCATAATTGCAACTTCTGGTGCATTCACGATAGGTGCAAAACCGGTAGTTCCGATACCACCCAAGCTGGAAATCGTGAAGCAGCCACCTTGCATATCAGACGCAGTCAGTTTACCTGCACGCGCTTTCTTAGAAACTTCCATCAGCTCGCGAGATAACTCTAAAATGCCTTTTTTGTTAACGTCTTTGAAGACTGGAACAACTAAGCCATTTGGCGTATCTACCGCAATACCGATGTTGATATATTTTTTCAGGAACAGACGCTGTGCATCTTCAGAAATAGAGCTATTAAAGCGTGGCATTTCTTCCAGAGCACGTGCAACCGCTTTCATGACAAAAACTAAAGGTGTGATTTTCACATCCAGTTTTTTCTTTTCAGCTTCTTTATTTTGTTGCTTACGGAATTCTTCAACTTCAGTGGTATCCACTTCTTCCATCAGCGTAACGTGCGGGATCATTACCCAGTTACGGCTCAGGTTAGCACCAGAGATTTTTTGGATACGACCCAGTTCAACTTCTTCAACTTCACCGAATTTGCTGTAATCCACTTTCGGCCATGGCAGCATACCTGGCAAACCGCCACCCGCAGCCGCTGGAGCTTCCGCACGTTTTACGGCATCTTTCACGTAAGCTTGAACGTCTTCACGCAGGATACGGCCTTTACGACCTGTACCTTTAACTTTCGCTAAGTTAACACCAAATTCACGTGCTAAGCGGCGAATAACCGGTGTTGCGTGAATATATGCATCATTTTCAACAAATTCAGTTTTGCTGTCAGTTGCTTTCGCTGGCGCTGCAGGAGCAGGAGCTGGAGCTGGAGCTGGGGTAGACGGTTGAGCTGCTGGAGCCGCTGCTGGAGCTGCACCTGCCACTTCAAAGGTCATGATCAGCGAGCCAGTTTTCACTTTATCGCCAGTCGCAATCTTAATTTCTTTAACGGTTCCCGCGAATGGTGCAGGAACTTCCATTGAGGCTTTGTCGCCTTCAACCGTAATGATTGATTGCTCAGCGGAAACAGTATCACCCACCTTGACCATCACTTCAGTGACTTCAACTTCATCGCCGCCGATGTCTGGAACATTAACATCTTTAATTGCAGAAGCTGTTGGAGCCGCTGGTGCCGCTGCTTGTGCTACTGGAGCCGCAGCAGGTGCCGCGCCAGCCACTTCAAATACCATGATCAGCGAGCCAGTTTTCACTTTATCGCCAGTTGCAATTTTGATTTCTTTAACTGTTCCAGCAAATGGCGCAGGAACTTCCATTGAGGCTTTATCACCTTCAACAGTAATTAAAGATTGCTCAGCTTCTACTTTATCACCGACTTTAACCATGATTTCAGTCACTTCAACTTCATCGCCACCGATATCTGGTACAGCAACATCTTTCGATACTGCTGCGCTTGGCGCTGCCGCTGGAGCCGCAGGGGCTTCTGCAGGAGCAGGCGCTGCGGCACCCGCCTCTGCTTCGAATACCATGATTAACTTGCCTGTTGTCACTTTATCGCCAACAGCAATTTTAATTTCTTTTACCACACCCGCTTGTGGAGATGGGACTTCCATAGAAGCCTTATCACCTTCAACGGTAATGAGAGATTGCTCAGCTTCTACTTTGTCGCCAACTTTAACCATCACTTCGGTGACTTCAACTTCATCAGCACCGATATCAGGCACTTGGATTTCAATAGACATTGATTTTTACCTCTTATGCCAAACGTGGGTTAACTTTATCTGGGTTGATGTTGTATTTTTTAATCGCTTCTTCAACGACTTTTACATCAATCTCACCACGTTTAGCTAATTCACCTAACGCTGCAACGATCACATAGGATGTATCCACTTCAAAGTGGTGACGCAGGTTTTCACGACTGTCTGAACGACCGAAACCGTCTGTACCCAGAACACGGTAATCACTTGCTGGAATATAAGTACGAACTTGTTCTGCAAACAGTTTCATGTAGTCAGTTGATGCGACTGCAGGTGCATCGTTCATCACTTGTGCAATGTATGGAACACGTGGTGCCTCAGATGGGTGCAGCATGTTCCAACGCTCACAATCTTGGCCATCACGTGCCAATTCAGTGAATGAAGTCACGCTATAGACATCAGAACCAATTCCATACTCAGCAGACAAGATATCAGCGGCTTCACGCACGTGGCGCATCATCGAACCTGAACCTAACAGCTGAACTTTACCTTTGCTACCTTCAACAGAAGCCAGTTTATAGATACCTTTACGGATACCTTCTTCTACGCCTTCAGGCATTGCTGGCATGTGGTAGTTTTCATTTAGCGTCGTGATGTAATAGTAAACGTTTTCTTGTTTCTCACCATACATACGCTCTAAACCGTCTTGCATGATCACCGCAACTTCGTAAGCGAAAGCTGGGTCATAAGAAATACAGTTAGGGATAGTCAGTGATTGAATATGGCTATGACCATCTTCATGCTGTAGACCTTCACCATTCAGTGTTGTACGGCCTGAAGTACCACCGATTAAGAAACCGCGAGCTTGTTGGTCACCTGCTGCCCACATCAAGTCGCCAATACGTTGGAAACCAAACATTGAGTAGTAGATATAGAATGGGATCATCGGCAAGTTGTTAGTGCTGTATGATGTCGCAGCCGCTAACCAAGAAGAACCCGCTCCCAGCTCATTGATACCTTCTTGCAGAATTTGACCTTTCGAGTCTTCTTTATAGTAAGCAACTTGCTCACGGTCTTGCGGAGTATATTGCTGGCCTTTAGGGCTATAGATTCCGATTTGACGGAATAGACCTTCCATACCAAATGTACGCGCTTCATCAGCGATGATTGGTACTAAACGCTCTTTGATCGATTTGTTTTTCAACATAACGTTCAACGCACGAACGAACGCGATAGTTGTTGAAATTTCTTTAGATTGTTCTTCCAATAATTGGCTAAAATCTGCCAGAGCAGGGATATCCAATTTTTCATCAAAGGTTGAACGACGCGCTGGCAAATAACCACCTAACGCTTGACGGCGCTCATGCAGATATTTGTACTCTTCGGAATCTTTTTCAAACGTAATGTATGGCAGGTTTTCAATTTGCTCATCAGCAACAGGTACATTGAATTGATCACGGAAATGACGAACGCCATCCATGTTCATTTTCTTCACTTGGTGAGCAATGTTTTTACCTTCTGCTGTTTCGCCCATACCATAACCTTTGATGGTTTGCGCTAAAATAACAGTTGGTTTACCTTTAGTTTCTTGTGCTTTTTTGAACGCAGCATACACTTTCTTCGGATCGTGACCACCACGGTTCAGTGCCCAAATTTCATCATCAGTCATATCTTTAACTAATGCTGCAGTTTCTGGGTAACGATTAAAGAAGTGTTCACGAACGTATGCACCGTCACGTGATTTAAAGGTTTGGTAGTCGCCATCTAGGGTTTCGTTCATCAGTTGAACAAGTTTACCGCTCGTATCTTTACGCAGTAATTCATCCCAACGGTCGCCCCACATAACTTTGATAACTTGCCAGCCAGCACCATTAAAGATACCTTCTAGTTCATTAACAATTTTACCATTACCTGTAACTGGGCCATCTAAGCGCTGCAGGTTACAGTTGATAACAAACACTAAGTTATCTAATTTATCGCGAGTTGCGATAGTAATTGCACCTTTAGACTCTGGCTCATCCATCTCACCATCACCAAGGAATGCATATACGCGCTGAGCTGATGTATCTTTCAGTCCGCGGTTATCAAGGTATTTCAGGAATTTCGCTTGATAGATAGCATTAATTGGACCCAGACCCATTGATACCGTAGGGAACTGCCAAAAATCAGGCATTAATTTAGGGTGTGGATAAGAAGACAGACCATTTCCACCAATTTCTTGACGGAAGTTGTTCATTTGCTCTTCAGTTAAGCGACCTTCCAAGAACGCACGTGCGTAAATACCTGGAGAGATGTGACCTTGGAAGAAGACTAAGTCCCCGCCGTCATTGTTATTATGCGCACGGAAGAAGTGGTTAAAGCACACTTCATATAAAGTTGCTGATGACTGGAAAGAAGCCATGTGGCCCCCCAGCTCTAAGTCTTTTTTGGAAGCGCGTAAAACTGTCATCACTGCGTTCCAACGAATTGCAGAGCGAATACGGCGCTCTAAATCCATGTTACCAGGGTATGCCGGCTCATCTTCAACAGCAATTGTGTTGATGTAATCAGAATGACCAGATGCACCAGCGGCAATATTAACACCGCCTTTACGTGCTTCGCTTAATACCTGTTCGATAATAAACTGAGCACGATCAACACCTTCTTCACGGATGACCGATTCAATCGCCTGTAGCCAGTCGCGAGTTTCAATCGGATCCACGTCATTTTTTAACATATCTGACATGGTGTATTCCTTATCTGTTATCTATTTTATATGTTTATGTGGAGCCTATCTTCCTGCTATTTTCCCAGTTGCTATAAAACAGCAGGAAGATAGGCCCTGATGTAGTTGCCGCTTTAACTCTTAACAAGAGTATTCACAATAATATAGACGCAGCAGTCAGGATCTATATTATTAATTCAAATCAGGATGTTGCTGTAACCGACGTAAAGAGCGTTCCCTGCGAGTTTGCTCTCGGCTAATATCCAACAGTAAATCTTCGATAAAAGCTAAGTGACGATGAGAAGCTTCACGTGCTTTTTCAGGTTCTCTTGCCATTATAGCGGCAAAAATCTGTGCTCGGTGTTCACTAACTGCTTTATACATTTCTTTACGGGTATATAAAAACTCAAAATTCTGACGAATATTTTGTTCTAACATCGGGATCATACAACGCAGAAGATGTAATAAAACGACATTATGAGCAGCTTCAGTCACGATGAGTTGATATTGTAATACCGCGTCTGACTCTGCTTCTAGTCCGCCATTTTCTTGCGCTGTCTTAATTAATTCATAGCTTTGGCGAATCCGTTCAAGATCCTCATCTGTACCACGAAGTGCGGCATAATAAGCGGCAATACCTTCAAGGGCATGGCGAGTTTCAAGGAGATCAAATTGAGATTCAGGATTGCCTTCAAGTAGCTGAGCTAAAGGGTCGCTAAAGCTTTGCCACATTTTCTTTTGCACGAAGGTTCCGCCACCTTGGCGGCGAGATAAAAGGCCTTTCGCCTCTAATGTTTGAATTGCTTCACGCACTGATGGCCGAGATACGTCAAACTGCTTTGCTAGTTCGCGTTCAGGGGGCAGCTTTTCGCCAGGGCGTAATGTCCCTTCGAAAATAAGATGTTCAAGACGCTGCTCGATTACATCTGATAACTTTGGTTGGCGAATTTTACCGTAAGTCATAATCTGCCATATTCATAAGTGAGTAACTATTGATTACGTATTACCCAGTGTTAATTGGTAATACCAATTTATTTATGGGTTAATAAAGTAACAAAGTATTCACTATCTGTCCATAAAGACCTTGCGCTAAATCATAAAATCCTGCAAATCTTAACAAATTTTTTTAAAATTTAGCATGAATTGATAACCAAATATGCAATTTGGCATGACATATTTTAACATTAAAAACGATTTTTTATGCTAAAATCAAAAAACTGAAACGTTAAAGCGACCAACACAATGAATTTAAAATCAAAATAAATGCATTTAAAATCAAATTAACTCATTAACTGCAATCCTTACTCGTTCGGAATACAACATTGTTAATGGAGTGTTAAAATGATGGGTGATTTTAAATTTAACTCAAATTTTATTGGTAGAATAACACTAATTTTATTCCATCATCTTAGAATAAAATTAGTGTCAAAAATAAAATAGCGCTGTAATGTTTCAATTTATAGGTGGACAAGGAAAATAAGAAAAGGTTTCGAGCTTCGATTAGTTAGGGGCTACAAAATGTTTCGTTGTAACCCGTTAAATAGTTAAATCAATGCCAAAATACAATTTGCTAACGAATGATTGAGGTGTTAATCAGCTATTTAACACACTAACGTAAATAGGTGACTAATGTAAAGATTTCAACAATAACACTAAGGTTAATGAGCTCTGTTAAGGCCTCTTAGTGTATTAACCGGATCACTTACCTATCCCTATCAATAAAACGCATAGACAAATCCATGGCTTTAATATGTTTGGTTAGCGCCCCAACAGAAATAAAATCAACCCCTGTTTCTGCGAACTCTTTTATCGTTTCTAATGTGACATCGCCAGAAACTTCAAGTGCCGCCTTTCCTGCCGTTAACACTACCGCTTCTTTCATCATAACTGGAGTAAAATTATCCAACATAATGATATCAGCATTCGCTTTTAAGGCTCGTAATAACTCATCTAAGCTTTCTACTTCAATTTCAATTGGGACATCTGGATGGGCGCTACGCGCTAATTCAACAGCTCGTTCGACTGAACCTGCGGATATAATATGGTTTTCTTTTATTAAGTAAGCATCGGATAAGCCTAGTCGATGATTAAACCCACCGCCCATCAATACCGCATATTTTAAAGCGGTTCTTAAGCCTGGTATGGTTTTTCGCGTATCAAGTAACCTCGTTCTCGTATCTGCGATTTGTTTTACATATTCAGCCGTTATACTTGAAACAGAAGAAAGTGTTTGAATGAAATTCAAAGAGGTGCGCTCACCAGTTAATAAAATTTGTGATGGGCCATGCATCTCACAGAGAACTTGGTTAGGCGTAACGGTTTCGCCATCTTGAACTTTCCAATCAATGTTGACTTGCCCGCCAAGTTGAAGAAAGACTTCATCTAGCCATTGCTTACCACAAAAAACACCCTGTTCACGAGTAATAATTCGAGCACTTGCTTGCGTATCTGAATTTAATAACTGCCCAGTAATATCTTTTTTATAATCAAGAGATTGGTCTAAGTCCTCTTTCAAAGCCACACTGACCATAAAAGGAATATCAATTTGTAACCGCTCAAACAGTTTTTCGCGTCTTTGTTGTTCATCATATCGCCGTATAGTCATTTTTAACTCCAAAATATACACTCGCTTCGTTTCATATATGCTAATCTTTTCGTTTACAGATAACGAGTGTTAACAAAAAAGAAAAGAGAATACTATGGATAACGATATGAAAATACACAATGGTTGGCTAAATAATGTGACTCATATCCCTTCTCCACATCATGATGAGCGCCCCACTAATACCATACCTTCTCTTCTTGTCATTCATAATATCAGCCTTCCGCCAGGTCAATTCGGTGGCCCTTATATAAATCAATTATTTACAGGAACTTTAAACCCTGATGAACATCCATTTTTTAATGAAATCAAACATCTTCGTGTTTCAGCTCATTGTCTAATACGCCGTGATGGTACAATTATTCAATATGTTCCTTTTCATTTACGAGCTTGGCATGCAGGGCAGTCTTCCTATCAAGGCCATGAAAAATGTAACGATTTCTCTATTGGTATTGAACTAGAAGGTACTGATTTTGAACCATTTACAGAAGAACAGTATCAGTCCCTTACTTATTTAACTAATTTACTTATAATTGAATACCCACTAATCAAAAATAATATTGCTGGTCACAGTGATATTGCCCCTGGCCGTAAAACAGATCCCGGTCCGTTTTTTGATTGGCCATACTATAAGAATAAGTTAAATAATTATTAGTTTAATAATTATATTAACGTTATCCGCCAATGTAATATGGATACGTTTATTTTCGCCTAATTCTTCATTAAATCCCATCTTCTATGTTATTTTTGTTATTTATTGCGAAGCTGCTCGAAGAAAAATGAAATCTAATCTCTATTTCAATAAAAATTTACAAATTGCTTCGCACTGTTTTTTTTAATCTCTAATTTTAAATTAAAAATCTAATTATGATACAGCCTCACTTAACAACGGAGGTTTTATTTATGAATCAACAAGGATTTTCACTCATTGAAATTATGGTAGTCATTGCAATCATTTCAATTTTAAGTGCTATTGCGATCCCTGGCTATCAAAGCTATATGCAAAAAGCAGCAATTACCGATGTACTCCAAACCGTCATCCCTTATAAAAACAGTGTGGAAATATGTAGTTTTAACCGGAGTGGCTTATCACAATGCAACGGAGGTAATGATGATATCCCTAACAACATAACAGGGAGATATATAAGTAAAATAGAAGTTAAATCAGGTGTTATTACATTTACCGCAGATAAATCATTAGCAGGCTTAAAGGTTAAATTAACACCAACACTTCCGACCTCAAACACCTCTTTTAATTGGGCTGTTGTTTGTGAAAGCAAAGATAATATTAAATTAAAGTCATTGTGTGAAAAAACCTTTGTATTTTAATTGGAGTAATTTACATGAATATAGCTAAAAACGATCAGTTCATTTATAAAGAACTTAAGAGTCTATGTGATAGAAATTACATTATAATCATCGACTATAATCAAAAGAGGTTGTCGATAGCGGTAGTTAAAAAGCCGGATGATAATTTAATAGCAACATTAAAATTCATTGCTAGTGTCCCCGTATGTTACGACATTTGGCCAAAAGAAAAAATAGACCATTATTTTAATAACACAATACATGAAATAAAAGAGGAGGAAACCCATTATCAACCAAAAGAACTTGAACCACTAAACACTTCATCCCCTGCGATTAACTTTGTGGATGAATTATTAAAAACAGCGATTCATAAACGTTCATCTGATATACACCTTGAACCGACTAAGCATGGGTTGAAAATTAGGTTACGAGTCGATGGAAAGCTATATTTCATCCCTTCTCCACCTTATG
This sequence comes from Providencia sp. PROV032, assembly GCF_028484875.1. Lineage (NCBI taxonomy): Bacteria > Pseudomonadati > Pseudomonadota > Gammaproteobacteria > Enterobacterales > Morganellaceae > Providencia > Providencia sp. PROV032. Next base: position 253,030 of record NZ_JAMPSX010000007.1, on the reverse strand, counting down.
ATATTAATAGTGAAATTATTGCTCGTATAAAAATACTCGCAAAAATGAATATTGCGGAAAAAAGACTTCCACAAGATGGCCAAATGAGTTGGTACTTTGACGGACAAAATTATAGCATTCGTCTTTCAAGTATTCCGACAATTCACGGTGAAAAATTAGTTTTACGTATTTTGAATACACAATTAAAATATTCTTTAGAGCACATAGGGATGTGCTCTTCCCTTCTTGATTTATTAAAAGAATATTTAAATCGACCTCAAGGGCTAATTTTAGTTACAGGACCCACTGGAAGCGGTAAAACAGTAACTCTTTATAGTTACTTAGAATATTTAAATCAGTCATCAAGAAATATAACAACCATTGAGGACCCAATTGAAATTCCACTACAAGGCATCAACCAAACTCAAGTCAATGAAAAATATAAACTTAATTTTTCTTTTATTTTAAGGGCACTCCTACGACAAGATCCAGATGTTATTATGATCGGTGAAATTCGTGATGAAGAAACAGCCAAAATAGCGGCTAGAGCAGCGCAAACTGGCCATCTAGTTTTATCAACATTGCACACAAACTGTACATTCAGTGCAATAGAGAGAATGAACCAACTAGGAATAGAAAATAGCCAACTAAAGTCTTGCCTGAAAATGGTCATTGCACAACGATTGGTACGAAAACTTTGCCCTCACTGCAAAGAAGTAATACCTAAAAAAACCAAATTACACAGTAACCATATAATAAATGAATGGTCCTCAAAAGGCTGTGAACTCTGTTTTTCTGGTTTTATGGGAAGAACCGCGGTCTATGAATACATCGACCATAAAAATATTTGTGAAATACTCACAAAGAATACATTAGAGAACCCAGATAATTTTATTAATCTTTTTAATGCTGGTATAGATCTTGTTGAAAGGGGGGAAACAACTATTCAAGAAATCTATTCCATTATTGGAAATGGAGTGGATTAGTATGTTTATTTATTCATATACCGCAATTGATTCTAACAATCAACTAACGCATAGTACACTAATAGCGAAAAATAAAAAACATGCTTTTATTAACATATCAGAAAGGAACTTAATTCCTATACACATAAAGCTAAAATCATTATTCACTTTAGACAAAAAAAATATTAATTATAGAGTTCATTTCTTTCATCAATTATCGTTATTGTCCTCATCAGGTATTAATCTTGTACAATGTTTTAAAATATTACATACTAACTGCCAACTTCCCTTTTGGAATGATATTATTGAGAGCTCAATAATTCATATGGAAAAAGGAGAAAAACTCTCACAATACTTACAAAAACATCCATTAATTTTTAATGATACTGTAATAAGTATTATTACCATTGCTGAGAAAACAGGACAATATGAGGAGAGTTTTAGTACAATCAACAAAATTTTGGAACATAATAATAGAGTTTCACTACTTATTAACAAGTCCATACGATACCCAATAATTCTTTCTTTATTTTCAATCGTATTGTTACTCATTATGATGTTCTATGTCGTTCCCCAATTTGAGAGCATCTATGAAAATGTTCAACATGAATTACCTCTCATCACAAAAATAATAACTTTTACCTCTAATCTCCTACGAGATTACTCACTCTATTTATTTATTGTTTTATTATTTGCATGCTCTCTAGTATTTAAATTCAAGGGAAAAACATTAGTTTTATTAAAAAATATAATCATGCATCTACCCATTTTCAAAAAATCATTACAGCTCCATAATTTAAGTCTATATTTCTTAACGATGCATTCAACTATCAACGTAGGGTTGTCATTATCTGAATGTTTAAAATGTACAATTCAAACTATCAGCAATCCTCAATATCAGAAAGACTGTAAATATATACACACATCGGTTCATAGAGGAGATTTACTCTCCTACGCTATGAAGCAAACCAAATTTTTTCCTAATTTATCTGTACAACTAATGTCTATTGCCGAAGAGTCTGGAAAAATACACTATTTCTCAAATTATTTATTCAAATATTATTCTGAGCAATATATTTTTATTACAGAACGTAACCTAAAAAATCTCGAACCCATTTTACTCGTTCTTATTGCTATACTGGTAGGTACAATCATGCTAGCAATGTACCTCCCTATATTTAACTTAGGTAATGTTATAACTGAGTTATAAATAATTTTATGTAGATATAAATATGGTATTTAACCTTAAATATTTTATATGAAAATGTGTTTTTTAACCTATTCACCATAATATTACTCTGGATGAAGACAAATGATTTATTTCAGTGTAATCTATTTTTTTTTAACGAGTAAATGAATAATCATATGCCTTATATAGTTGCTTTAACAGGTGGTATTGGAAGTGGTAAAACAACTGTTGCAAACGAATTTGCTAAACTTGGAGTTCCTCTAGTTGATGCAGATGTGATTGCCCGGCAGGTTGTTGAGCCTAACACCCCAGCTTTAGAAAGCATTAAACGTCACTTTGGTGACGGTGTTATTCTCCCGAACAGAGACCTAAACAGGCAGTGTTTAAGAGAAATTATTTTTTCCAAACCCGATGAAAAAAAATGGCTAAATGATTTGCTTCATCCGTTGATCCAACAAGAAACACAAAAACAATTTCAACAAGTAAATTATCCTTATCTATTGTGGGTAGTTCCTTTATTAATTGAAAATAATATTCATCATTTGGCTGATAGGGTATTAGTTGTTGATGTTACTGTTGAAGAGCAAATTCAGCGTACTTTAAAGAGAGATAAGACCAGTTTAGAGCAAGTTACTAATATACTTAATGCACAAGTTAGCCGTGAAAAACGACTTAGTTATGCCAATGATATAATAACAAACCATTCTCATGATACAGATCTCTCAGACAAGGTTGCTGCTTTTCATAACCAGTACTTAACGCTAGCAAAAATAAAAAAATAGGAATTAAAATGGGCGAATTAATTGCAACAAATTTTATTACTTATGAATACCCAATGAATGAAAAAATTCGTTCTTGGCTGCGCCTTGAAACACTTTTATCTCAAATTTATGAGCTAAGTAATATTACCTCCTACTCTACTGGTATTGCCTTTTTCCGTTCAGTTTCAGAGCTAATTGAAATTCTTGATAGAGGAGAGGTACGCTCTGAGCTAATGAAAGAGCTCGAAAAACAGCGGAGCCAGCTAGCGAGTTGGGCCGAAGCCCCTAATGCCGATAACCAATTAATTTCTACATTACTTGAACAATTATCTGAGACAACCTCCAAACTAATATCAGCCCCACGTTTTGGCCACCATTTACGAACAGATAAAATTATCAGTATGGTACGTCAACGTTTAAGCATCCCCGGTGGTTGTTGTAGTTTTGATCTCCCCACACTACAGCTTTGGTTGAATATCCCACAAATCGAACGAAATAAATCCATCAATGGATGGTTACAAAGCCTCGACCCACTGAAAAATGCATTAAACACCGTTCTTACATTAATTCGACAAAGTGGAAACTTTGAAATTAAAGAATCCTATAATGGTTTTTATCAAGATAATGTCGAAGGTAAAGAGTTACTACGCATCAAATTATCCATTGAGTATCTCATTTATCCGCAAATTTCAGGTCATAAAACACGATTTGCCTTACGCTTTCTACATATCGACAGTGAGAATGGTATACTTCCAGATGTTATTAATTTTGAGTTATCCTGTTGCTAGCTAGAGATATATAATTATGAGTGAAATCATTGAAGTAAATTGCCCTACATGTAAAAAGGTCGTTGTTTGGAATGAAAATAGCCCTTTCCGGCCATTTTGTAGTAAGCGTTGTCAACTCATTGACCTTGGCGAGTGGGCGAGTGAAGAAAAACGAATTGCAAGTCAAGGTGATATATCTGATAGCGATGATTGGAGCGAGCAACCAGATAAATAATGCGTTAAGTCGAGACAGCGGTAAGTTAAGTGGAAAATATATCATTGTGTATTTTCCACTTAATATCGATATCAGCTATTATGTGGATCACTTTTGTGCGTCAGTAACTCAACAATGATACGATTTGCCGGTGGGAACTCATCTGCAATAAGATCATCTTGACAAACCCAACGCGAGTCTTGCCCTTCTTTACCGTAAGGTTCATTTTCCCACGAAGAAATTATGAAAAAATAGAGTGTAATGAAGCGGTCATCAAACTCATGATCAACACGATGAAATAACTCACTCTTAGTCACTATAATGCCAACTTCTTCCTCGAGCTCACGAACTAATGCTGCTTCAGGGGATTCATTCGTTTCAAGTTTTCCCCCAGGAAATTCCCAAAAACCAGCCATATGCGTGCCTTCAGGGCGTTTAGTAATAAAAATTTTTTTTTGGGAGTTACGAATGATCCCAGCTGCGATATATAAATGTTTTTTTTCCATAATTTTTTCGTCAAAAAGGCGGGTTACCCCGCCTTTTCTTTATATTGGAGTTAATGATGAACTAGTTTAAGCGGCCGTGACATTGCTTGTATTTTTTACCTGAACCACAAGGACAAGGGTCATTACGACCAATTTTGTGACCTTGAGTTGCAATTTTAGCTTCATTTTCAGTCATTAAAGATTCAGCACCGGCTTCATGGCTTAATTGTTGTCTTTTCGCTAAACGCTCCGCTTCTTCACGACGCTGTTGTTCTAATGCTTCAACCTCTTCAGGTAAACGAACTTGTACTTTAGACAAAGTACTAATCACTTCATATTTCAAGGCTTCAAGCATGTTAGCGAACATGCTGAAAGATTCACGTTTGTATTCTTGCTTAGGATCTTTTTGCGCATAACCACGTAAATGAATACCTTGGCGTAAGTAATCCATTGACGCTAAGTGCTCTTTCCATAACGTGTCTAATGTTTGCAACATGACACCTTTTTCGAAATTACGCATCGCTTCTGCGCCAACAATTTCTTCTTTACGATCATAAACTTCGATCGCTTTTGCCATAATACGTTCACGTAATGTTTCTTCGTGTAATTCTGGCTCTTTGTCTAACCACTCTTTGATTGGTAAATCGAGGTCAAAATCATTGACTAAGCGCTGATGTAAACCATCAATATCCCACATTTCTTCAAGTGATTGAGGTGGAATATAGGCATCCATTGTCGTGGTTAATACGTCCTCACGAATGCTATCAACTGTTTCTTTGATATCTCCGCCATCCAGTAATTCATTACGCTGAGTATAAATTGCACGACGCTGATCACTTGCAACATCATCATACTCTAGTAATTGTTTACGGATATCAAAGTTACGGCTTTCAACTTTACGCTGTGCGTTAGCGATAGCTTTGGTCACCCATGGGTGCTCGATAGCTTCACCCGGTTTCATACCTAACTTTTTCATCATTCCAGTAACGCGGTCAGAGGCAAAAATACGCATCAGCGCATCTTCCATCGATAGGTAAAAACGAGATGAACCTGCATCCCCTTGACGGCCCGCACGACCACGTAACTGGTTATCGATACGACGTGACTCATGACGCTCAGTACCAATAATATGCAAACCACCCGCAGCTAAAACAGCATCATGGCGAATTTTCCAGTTTGCTTTGATCTCATCAATTTGCTCTTGAGTTGGCTCTTCTAATGCTGCTACCTCAGTTTGCCAGCTACCGCCTAACATAATGTCTGTACCACGACCCGCCATATTAGTTGCGATCGTTACAGCTCCAGCTTGGCCCGCATTCGCGATGATGTCAGCTTCCATTGCATGGAATTTTGCATTCAAAACATTATGAGCAATTTTAGCTTTTTTCAACGCATTCGAAATCAATTCCGATTTTTCGATTGAAATTGTACCAACAAGAACGGGTTGCCCATTAGCAGTTCTTTCGCGAATATCTTCAATAATTGCTGCAAACTTATCAGCTTCGTTCATATAAACGAGGTCAGGTAAATCTTTACGTACCATTGGGCGGTTAGTTGGGATAACAATTGTATCGAGTTTATAAATTGAACTAAACTCAAATGCTTCAGTATCCGCAGTCCCCGTCATACCTGCAAGTTTTTCATATAAACGGAAATAATTCTGGAAAGTAATAGAAGCTAAGGTTTGGTTTTCATTTTGAATTTCAACCCCTTCTTTCGCTTCAACCGCTTGGTGTAAACCGTCTGACCAACGACGCCCTTCCATTGTACGGCCGGTATGTTCATCAACAATGACGATTTGACCATCTTTTACAATATAATCAACATCTAAAGTAAACAATGCGTGAGCACGCAAACCTGCCATTACATGGTGCATTAACATAATGTTAGAAGGTGAATATAGGGACTCGCCTTCATCCATTAAACCTTCTTTTACCAGAAGCTCTTCGATTAATACCAGCCCACGTTCAGTTATGGTTACTTGACGTGCTTTTTCATCAACAGAAAAGTGGCCTTCCCCTTGGAAAGTGTCTGAATCTTCTTTTTCTTGACGCTGTAGATGTGGGATAAGTTTATCTACTTTTTGATACAGTTCAGAGCTGTCTTCTGCAGGGCCTGAGATAATCAGCGGTGTACGTGCTTCATCGATAAGGATTGAGTCCACCTCATCCACTAATGCATAGTGAAGTTTACGTTGAACACGTTCTTCAGGGCTAAATGCCATGTTGTCGCGTAGGTAGTCAAAACCAAATTCGTTGTTAGTTCCGTATGTAATATCGGCTGCATAAGCTTCACGTTTTGCCGGTGGTGCCATACCTGGTAAGTTGATACCAACAGTTAAACCTAAGAATTCGAATAATGGACGGTTATTTTCAGCATCACGTTTGGCTAAGTAGTCGTTTACCGTAACCACGTGAACACCTTTACCGGTTAACGCATTGATGTATGCAGGTAATGTTGCCGTTAATGTTTTACCTTCACCCGTACGCATTTCAGCGATACAGCGTTCATTTAGTACCATCCCACCGATAAGCTGTACATCAAAGTGGCGCATACCAAATACACGTTTACTGGCTTCACGAACAGTTGCAAATGCTTCAGGAATAATGCTTTCTAAGCTTTCACCCTTCGTTAAGCGCTCACGAAATTCCACCGTTTTTGCTTTTAGCTCATCATCAGATAATTTTTCGAAGTCTGGCTCAAGGCGGTTAATTTTTTCAACTTCTTTACGTAAGCGGCGTAGCGTGCGGTCATTACGACTACCAAAAACTTTGGTTAAAATCTTTGTTAACATGTTTTAATCTCTAATAATCAATTAATTGTTTTAAATTTTAATAAATTTTATGACATAAAACAGCGCAGCATAAGCTGGCTTGTCATGAATGATGATTAGGCTGTTAACGGACCAGCACGAATACCGTGAACTTGGGCAATCCAAATTGCAGGTTGGTAGGCAATAATATGAGGATAGTTATAATGACTAAATTGGATAACACTTTCATCCCACTGAAGTGAGCGCTGAGCTAACATGGCATACAGCGTATCTAACATCAATTGTGGAACAATAAGCTGTTCTGTCTCTTCTGTTGCAGCGTTTACATCATCGTCTTCCGTTGCCGAAAAAGCAAAAGTCAGCTGCCGAATGACATTTCTTACCGCATGTTGCTGCCAGTAATTTACTGAATAAGATGAGGATGATGATGAAGAACGCTGGGAACTCTGTTGAGCAAATAAATTGTCAAAGGCAGTAACAGCTTGGTTTTGCCGATTAACCGGTGAAGAGTTAACCTGTGTATGTTGAGACTCTGATAACGCATTTAAAATTGTAGGCAAGCCGACACCCGTGGCAACCACACCTAATAACAGGTGGGACCAAAAGTATTTTCTTCCGAGTTGTCGCCAAAAATTTAAAATGCCCATCAAACTCTTATATAATGAATAAGTGACAAAGTTATTATTTGTAATTCGTTGTTTCATTCTCAGCTGGAGCTAAAAATGAGAGATAGTCATCCACAAGCACTTTTTGATGTTCTTGAAGGATCATTGGCAACATCATCGAACACTTTACAAACTATTCAGCGTAATGCAAAAGCGATTATCAAACTGAATCGGGCTGTAAAAGGATTACTACCGGCTGAAATTAAACCCATGTGCCGTGTTGCAAACTACCGTAATAATATTATGGTCATTGAAGTGGCAAATGCCAGTTGGATGACCCGACTTAATTACGAAAAACTCAATCTTCTTTCTGCATTAAGAACGTCCATTCTACCATCTTTATCTTCTATCGACATCAGAATCAATCCCGATCTTATGCGAAAATCGAGGCAAAATAGCTCAGTAACTAAGCAAACAGCTTCAACAAGTCAAAAAATGAACGAACGACAGATAAGCACACAAACAGCGCAAACACTTTTGAAATTAGCAGAAAATAGCCCGAAAGGATTAAAAGAAAGGTTTGAGCGGCTGGCTGCACTAGCCGGAGAGAGTACTAGTGCAACCAACAGAAAAGGCTAGCTTCGATTCACTTTCGAAGGTAGCTGCATAATTGAGTTTATGCAAACACCGTTGAAGGTGCTTTGAATGCGACAGGCAATTGAGCTTCGTCTTCAAATGTGACGAGGTCCCAAGCAGATTCTTTCGCTAAAACCGCTTGTAACAGCTTGTTATTCAATGCATGGCCTGACTTAAACGCTGTGAATGCGCCAATAATGTTGTGCCCACACATAAATAAATCACCAATTGCATCTAACATTTTGTGACGAACGAATTCATCTTCAAAACGTAAACCATCTTCGTTAAGAACTTTATAGTCATCAACAACGATGGCGCAGTCGAAACTACCGCCTAAGCATAAGCCTTTTGATTGCAGATATTCAATATCACGCATAAAGCCAAAAGTACGCGCACGGCTAATTTGATTTACAAATGATTCTGCTGAGAAATCAAGTGAGTAGCGTTGTGTGCTACTATCAATTGCTGGGTGTTGGAAATCAATTGTGAAATCAAGGCTAAACCCATTATAAGGTCGCATTTCAGCCCATTTATCACCATCTTCAACACGTACAGTTTCTTTTATACGTAAGAATTTCTTCGCACTATTTAACTCTTCAATACCGCCATCAAGCAGTAAGAATACAAATGGTGCTGCACTGCCATCCATAATAGGGATTTCAGGCGCATTGACTTCAATAACAATGTTATCGATACCTAACCCTGCTAAGGCAGCATTCAAATGCTCAACAGTCGAAATACGCACGTTATCTTCATTAACTAAGCATGTACATAACATGGTGTCACGAACTGATTTCGCATCTGCCGGAAAATCAACCGGTGGATTAAGGTCAGTACGACGGTAGATGACCCCGGTATTGGCCGGCGCTGGACGTAATGTAAGCGTAACTTTCTTGCCGGTATGTAAACCAACACCAGTCGCTGTAATAATACGTTTTAGTGTCCGTTGTTTGATCATCGTATTTTTCTCGCAATGTTATAAGTCCTACTGATCATCATACAAGATAATCAGTAGGAAATTTTAGCACAAAAAGCGGAGAAACCAATATAAATAAAATTAATCGGCCTGCTTACGCAAGAACGCAGGAATATCAAGATAATCTGGTTCTTTGTTTGTTTGCGTATTTTGGTCGTTAACTGCTTTAGCAGCTGGTTTCTCTTCTGTTAATGAAGACATGCTATTTTGCATTTGCTGATAGCGTTGCTCCATTGACGCCTGCTGAGACATTTTGTTGCTAACTAAAGTAATTTCTGGACGTTTGTCCATACCAATACCTGTAGCAACAACAGTGACACGCAGTTCTTCGTGCATTTCTGGGTCAAGAGATGTACCGATTACCACTGTTGCATTATCAGATGCGAAGGCACGAATAGTGTTACCTACCGTTTCAAACTCATCTAAACGCAGGTCGAAGCCAGCCGTGATGTTAACTAAGACACCACGTGCACCAGACAGGTCGATATCTTCAAGAAGTGGACTAGAAATAGCCATTTCTGCCGCTTCTTCTGCTCTATCTTCACCACGAGCAACACCTGACCCCATCATCGCGTAGCCCATTTCTGACATCACAGTACGTACGTCAGCAAAGTCTACGTTCATTAAACCTGGGCGAGTAATCAGTTCAGCGATACCTTGTACTGCGCCTTTTAGTACGTCATTTGCCGCACCGAAAGCATCCAGTAATGAGATACCACGACCAAGTACTTTTAATAATTTATCATTTGGGATAGTGATCAATGAGTCAACATGTTTTGACAACTCAGTGATACCTGCTTCTGCGAATGCCATGCGCTTTTTACCTTCGAAATTGAAAGGCTTAGTCACAACAGCAACTGTCAGAATACCCAATTCTTTGGCAACCTCGGCAACGACCGGCGCTGCACCAGTCCCTGTACCGCCGCCCATACCTGCTGCGATAAAGACCATATCCGCGCCATCTAAAGCATTACGCAGCGCCTCACGGTCTTCTTCAGCGGCATTACGGCCAACTTCAGGGTTTGCACCTGCACCCAGACCTTTGGTTATACCTGTACCGATCTGGATAGTTTGTCCAACTGCGGTTTTACGCAGCGCTTGTGCATCTGTATTGACAGCGAAGAATTCGACGCCTTCAATACGTTCACGCACCATGTGTTCAACGGCATTTCCGCCGCCGCCGCCAACGCCGATGACTTTAATCACCGCATCGTTGGTTAGCTCCATTGGTTCAAACATAATGTCTCTCCGTTTTGTGCTTACTACTTTCGAAGCTAATAATATGCTTCTTTATCAAAATTAAAATTCTTTTCTCAGCCAACTGGTTATTTTACTAAACCACCCGCTAACTGATGCACGTTTTTCTACTTCGGTATCATCGCCTAAGTGGCTTTCTTTACCGTAATGCAGAAGCCCTACTGCTGTTGAGTAATATGGCTCCTGCGCATAATCCGTTAACCCTGTAATGTTGAGCGGTGTACCAATTCGCACTTGCGTATGGAACACTTTTTGCGCACATTCGACTAGACCATCAATTTGTGCGGCTCCACCCGTCAACACGATCCCAGCTGCCAAATGGTGTTTGACACCTTGTTGACGCAACTGTTCCTGTAAATTTAAAATTTCTTCATTTACTAAGTTTAACAGCTCAGTATACCGTGGCTCGATAACTTCTGCTAAGGTTTGACGCTGTAAACTTCGTGGTGGTCGCCCACCAACACTTGGCACTTCAACAGTTTCATCTTTACTAACAATAGAACCGACCGCACAGCCATGACGGACTTTAATGGCTTCGGCATCACTTGGCGGTGTTCCAAACGCATACGCGATGTCACTTGTTACCACATTGCCTGCATATGGGATCACTTTCGTATGGCGCAAAGCGCCACCAGTATAAACCGCCATATCCATTGTACCGCCACCGATATCGACGACACATACACCTAACTCACGCTCGTCTTCCGTTAAGACGCTATAACTTGCAGCGAGACCAGCAAAAATAAGCTGATCAACTTTTAATCCACAACGCTCAACAGCTTTTACGATATTTTTCGCCATATCGTTATGGCAGGTGATCAAATGAACTTTAGCTTGCATACGTACACCCGATAAACCAACTGGGTTTTTGATCCCTTCTTGGTAATCTATTGCAAATTCTTGCGGGATCACGTGCAAAATTCTGTGCTCATCACGAACACGCACCGATTTTGCTGTATGCACAACGCTGTCAACATCTTCTTGCGTCACTTCTTCTTCTGAAACTGGCACCATACCAATTTCATTTTGGCAACTGACGTGTTTACCCGATAGTGCAAGGTAAACCGATGAAATTTGGCAGTCGGCCATCAGTTCCGCTTGGTCAATGGCTCTTTGTACACATTTTACCACTGATTCAAGATCGTTTACGCCACCTTTGTCCATTCCACGAGATGGACAACTTCCCACCCCAATAATATTAACCATACCATCGGGCAGAATTTCGCCAACAAGGGCTGATACCTTGGAAGTTCCAATTTCAAGGCCTACCACTAATTTTCTGTCCGTTGCTTTAATCATTTTTTCTGCCTAATTTTTGTTATTAGTCATCGTTTTTATTGTAACTCCGGTGGAGCATCAACCAATAGTGGTGCCCAGCCCACCGCAGCACCATTGGAATAACGTAAGTCAACATAGTCAACGCGTTTGTCCGTTGTTTGCTGCAAAAGCGGATACAGTTCAAGGAACCTATTTAACCGCTCTGACACATCTTTCTTACCTAATTCAATTCTAACATCGTTGTCTAAAATAATTTGCCATGCGTGTCTGGCTGTCATCGATAGTGATTTTAGCTTTAGGTTATGTGCCGCTAATGTGTTCTTAAAGACAGAATATTCTTTGAGAACCTCTTTCTGGCTACCTTGTGGGCCATAAAGCAACACATAATCCCCTTTACCATTTTCGCTAACCGGCAAATTAAATACTCGGCCTTGCTCATCCACCATGTTTTGATCATTCCACCTAGCGAATGGGCGGTATTCAACAATATGAATTTTCAATTCATCTGGCCACTGTTTACGCACTGTCACTTGACGTACCCATGGCAACATACTTATTTGGTTCTGGATAGCGTTGACATCGACGGTCATAAACGTCCCAGGCTGCCCTAACGCTAAAATAGCCTTTCTGACATCATCATTTTTGGTGTAATGACGCTCACCCGTTAACACCAATTTAGACATCGGCAGCCTGTCAGCATCTTTCATCCAAGTCATCACCATCCAACCGCTCCAGATGATAGTGCCGACAACAAATAGAAAGAAAAATAACCCACCTAAAAACGCACCATTACTGGGTCCTGAACGCGGATCCTCGTCGTTCTTCTGATTATGCCTAACGTTTAATGCTGCTTGTGACATATCAACGAGCCAATTTCAAAATTTGCACAACTAACTGTGAAAAACTCATACCTGCTTGACGAGCGGCCATCGGTACTAAGCTATGGCTTGTCATACCTGGCGATGTATTAACTTCCAGCAGATAAAATTGACCATCGTTATCTTGCATTACATCAACTCGCCCCCAACCTTCGCAGCCAACGGCTTGGTATGCTTTCAGCGCTAAGTCTGCGAGTTTAGATTCGAGCTGTTCACCTAAACCACTAGGGCAAAAATATTGAGTTTCATCAGATAAATATTTCGCTTCGTAATCATAAAAAATGCCAGGTGGTTGGATACGAACTGACGGCAGCGTGTTATCTCCCAACACTGCAACCGTAAACTCCGGGCCACTCAACCATTTTTCAATTAACAATGTTTCATCAAATTGAAAGGCGAGTTCCAATGCAGCGGGCAATGTCTCTAAGCTATCAACTTTACTCATGCCAACACTGGAGCCTTCTAAACTCGGCTTCACAATAAGCGGTAACCCTAGCAATTGAACTTTAGCAACAATTTGCTCACAAGAAGCCTGCTTATACTGCTGCTTTGTTAAGGAAACATATGGCGATACACTTAACCCTGCACCTTGCCATAATTGTTTTGTTCTCAACTTATCCATGCTCAGCGCTGAAGCCATGACACCACTGCCGGTATAAGGCAGATTTAATGTTTCTAGCAGCCCTTGCAATGTCCCGTCTTCACCACCACGACCATGTAATGCAATAAAAATTTTATTGAAACCTGCCTCTTTCAGCGTTTCTACAGGGAAGTCTTGGGGGTCAATAGGATGAGCATCAATGCCTGCTTGACGTAACCCCGCCAGCACGGCATTTCCTGACTGAAGTGAAACCTCACGTTCAGCGGATGAGCCCCCTAATAGAACCGCAACTTTCTCTGTCATTTTTATTCCTCAACCATCGGTGGCTGTAATTTTGCTTCAGCCAGACTTTTCGCTATTTTACCAATATTTCCTGCGCCTTGAACTAAAATTAAATCATTTTCATCAAGAGTTTGAGCTAAAATATGTGGAATTTGTTCAGTATCTGCGACATAAATAGGATCAATCTGACCGCGACCACGAATTGTTCTGCATAATGAGCGGCTATCTGCACCCGGTACATGCTTTTCACCCGCTGAATATACATCTAACATTAGCAGCACATCTACTTGCCCTAAAACATTAACAAAATCATCGTATAAGTCACGAGTACGAGTATAACGATGCGGTTGGAATACCATAACAATGCGTTTATCTGGCCAACCTGCTCTCGCAGCTTTAATCGTTGCGTCAACTTCCGTTGGGTGGTGACCATAGTCATCGACTAGCATCACTTCCCCCTCTTTACCATTCACATTACGCAGAGGGAAATTCCCTAGGAAATCAAAGCGACGACCCGTACCTTGAAATTCAACTAGTGCAGATAAAATATGAAGGTCATCAATACCTTCTTCAGTTGCAACAGCAACGGCTGCCGTCGCATTGAGGGCATTGTGACGCCCCGGTGCATTTAGCACTACTGTCAGTTCTGGCATATTTTCACGAGCAATGGTGAAAAAGCCTTGATTCCCTTTTTGCTCATATTGGGTGATACGCACATCAGCGTCTTCACTAAAACCATACGTGGTAATGTAACGACCAATTTTTGGTAGTAACGAGCGGATCACGGGGTCATCAATACACATCACTGCACGCCCGTAAAATGGCAGATTGTGCAAGAAATTAATGAACGTATTCGTTAAATTATCGAAATCGCCTTGGTAAGTGTCCATATGGTCGGCTTCGATATTGGTCACAACAGCAACTAACGGTTGCAAATGTAAGAACGAAGCATCGCTTTCATCAGCTTCCGCAATCAAGTAGCGGCTACTACCTAAACGGGCGTGTGTGCCTGCTGATTTAACTAACCCGCCATTGACGAATGTAGGGTCTAAACCGGCTTGTGCGTAAATCCCAGAAATCATTGCTGTGGTGGTGGTTTTCCCGTGGGTACCTGCAACGGCAATACCATGACGGTAACGCATTAATTCAGCTAACATTTCTGCACGACGAATAACTGGAATACGCAATTCGTTGGCCGCTTGAATTTCAGGGTTCTCGCTTGAAATCGCTGTTGATACGACGACAACACTCGCATTTTCAACGTTCTCTGGGCGGTGATTAAAATAAATCGTAGCGCCTAATGCGGTTAGTTGTTGCGTCACTGCATTGGGTGCTAAATCTGAACCACTAATTTCATAGCCTTCATTTGCCAACACTTCAGCGATACCACCCATGCCAGCACCACCGATGCCGACAAAATGGATGTGCCTGACTCTTCTCATTTCTGGCACTGATGTTCTTAATTTCGCTAATTGTTGTGTATTCACTATATTTCTTCGCTTCTAATTAATTCGGTATCAATTATGGCTAATATTATTTAGCCACTTCGCAAATCACGGCAGCAACTCGCTCTGTTGCATCAGTAATTGCACAGCTATGCGCTTTTTCAGCCATTGAAAGTAATTCGTTTCTATCCCATTGCGCTAATAAGCTCGCCACAGCATCTGCGGTAAATTGTGACTGTTCTAAAATTTTAGCCGCTCCCGCTTTTTCTAGCGGTAATGCATTCCAATACTGTTGACGGTCTTTATGTTGAAAAGGAACAAAAATAGCCGGTAAACCTGCGGCTGCAATTTCACTGACTGTTAGTGCACCAGACCGACAAACAACAATATCTGCCCATGCGTAAGCTTGCGCCATATCATCAATAAATTCAGTAACTTTATACTCGGAATTGCCTGAAACTTGCATATGCTCATTATACAATGCTTCTGTTGATTCCTTACTGCCTTTTCCCGCTTGATGCCAGATATTTAACTGTTTGCCTACTTTTTCAGCAACAAGAGGCATCACTTGATTCAAAACCCGTGCTCCTTGGCTACCACCAACAACTAAAACACGTACAGCGCCTTCACGGCCTGCTAGGCGTACTTGGGGTGCTGGTAGTGCTAAAACATCCTCACGTACCGGGTTCCCGACAACGGGTGCATTAGGAAATGCGCCTGGAAAGGCTTGTAATACTCTTTTTGCAATTCGAGATAGCCATTTATTCGTTAACCCTGCGATACCATTTTGTTCATGAAGTACAACCGGTACACCGCATTGCCATGCCGCAATACCACCAGGACCTGAAACATAGCCCCCCATGCCTAATACCGCATCGGGTTGATAACGTTTGATAATCGTTCTTGCTTGGCGGATAGCTTTATAAATACGCCATGGAGCCCCCAGTTGTGCAGCAATACCTTTACCCCTGAGCCCTGAAATTTGAATAAATTCAATATCAATACCATGCTTAGGGACTAATGTGGCTTCCATTCTGTCAGCCGTACCTAACCAACGAATTTCCCACCCTTGAGCCTGCAAATAATGAGCCACGGCTAAACCTGGGAACACATGCCCTCCGGTACCACCTGCCATGACGAGTAATTTCTTTGCCTGACTCATTTAGTGCTCCTTACAAACGCCTGCGCTTTTTCAAGGCGTGTTTCAAAATCAATTCTCAGTAATATCGCAATGGCGGCAGCCATCACCAGTAAACTTGAACCACCATAACTAATGAGTGGCAATGTTAACCCTTTTGTCGGCAACATACCTGATGCGGCTCCGACGTTAACCAAGGCTTGGAAGGTAAACCAAATACCAATTGAACAAGCCAAATAACCACCAAATAATTGCTTTGACATCAATGCCCTGCGGCCAATCATCATTGCCCTAAATGCCAACATGAAGACCATCAATAAAACCAATACCACGCCAAAGTACCCGAGTTCCTCAGCTAAGACAGAGAAAATAAAGTCAGTGTGTGCTTCTGGCAAGTATTCTAATTTTTGTACTGAGTTACCAAGGCCTTGCCCAAACATTTCACCACGACCAAAGGCCATTAAAGATTGGGTTAGCTGATAACCACTGCCAAAAGGATCATCCCACGGGTTCAAAAATGACGTCACTCGACGTAAACGGTACGGCTCGAACCAAATCAAAGCCAATACCCCCACTGCACAAGCGGCAATACCAATAATAAATGGCGCTAACCTTGCTCCCGCTAAAAACAACAGACCGAGAGTGGTTACCACGAGTACGATAACAGTCCCTAAGTCAGGTTGTAGTAAAAGCAATGACGCCATAACAATCAAAATACACATCGGCTTGATAAAACCAAGAAAACGGGTTTTGACTTCATCAGACTTGCGCACTAAATAACTGGACACGTAACAAAATAACGTAAATTTCGAAATTTCTGCCGGTTGAATTTTTACCAAACCGATGTCTATCCAGCGTGATGCTCCGTTAACTGAACTACCTGCGACCAGTACCACAACGAGCATGCCAAGTGAAACCATCAACAAGACGAAGTTATACTTTTCCCAAACAGCCATCGGAATACGCATGACAACTAGGGCTAAAATAAACGCGATAACGATATACACCACATCGCGCTTAGCGAAATAAAAAGGATCTTCCGTTAAGCGCTGGCCAACAGGCATAGAAGCGGATGTGACCATGATAAAACCCACTGCGGCTAAACCGAATGCCAACCACACTAATGTACGGTCGTAAAGCGTTGAGCCTGAAATCACGCCATTTTTTTCACCAATGACCCAATTTTTTAAACGCATCGCACCCGGTATCGTCATTAACCTAACTCCTGGGCTAATTGAGCAAAGACAGCTCCACGCTGCTCAAAACTTTTAAACTGATCCAAGCTGGCACATGCAGGGGATAACAACACCATGTCCCCCGCTTTTAATTGTGGCGCAATTTGGCGTAAGCTTTGTTCCATAGTTTCAGTCAAGACGGATTTTTCAGGGGCCATATCGGCTAATGCTTTCCCATCACGACCAAAACAGTATAGACGGTAGTTATCCGCAGCAATATATTGTTTTAATGGTGAAAAATCAGCTGACTTACCATCACCACCCAATAATAAATAGATATTGCCATCCACATGTAACCCATTTAACGCCGCTTCCGTACTTCCAACATTGGTGGCTTTAGAGTCATTAATCCAGCGTACACCGTTGTTGAATAACACTAACTCGAAGCGATGTGCTAACCCCGTATACTCTTTCAATACTTGAAGGCACGCTGGGCGAGGAATATTCACGGCATCTGCCAATGCTAACGCAGCCAACCCATTGAGATAATTATGTTGACCCGTTAAGTGCATTTCGTTGACATCAAACAGCACTTTCCCTTTCGCCACTAACACCCGTTTTTGAGTATCAAAGAAATAGTCACCACTATTTAAGCCAAAGCTAATGCATTCATCCAATGTATGGTTCGAAGGTAAGGTCAGCGCATCTTGCACGTTAACAATGCAGTTTTTGGCATTATGATAAATTTTTAATTTCGCATCACGGTACTGCTCTAAGCCTAATGGATATCTATCCATATGATCTTCACTAATATTTAAGACCGTCGCTGCCGTCGCTTCTAAGCTTGATGTGGTTTCTAATTGGAAGCTTGAAAGCTCTAAAACGTATAAACGATGCCCCGCATTGAGTAATGAAAGTGCGGGCGTACCAATGTTGCCACCAACACCAACAGAAATACCCGCGGCTTTCGCCATTTCACCCACCAATGATGTGACAGTACTTTTACCATTTGAACCTGTAATGGCGACAATCGGTGCATCCGCTTCACGGCAAAACAGTTCGATATCACCCACAATTTCGATGCCGTTTTCTGCCGCTTGCTGCAACTGAGGCGTTGCCAACGCAATTCCTGGGCTCGCGACAATTAAATCGGCGGCCTGTAGCCAGCTATTATTTAAGCTACCACTGTGGCATTCCACATTTGCCGGGAGTTTGTCTACCCCCGGTGGTACTGAACGGGTATCCATAACACGCGGCACAACACCGCGAGCAAGGAAAAAGTGAACGCAAGATAGGCCGGTTACCCCCAGCCCAATAATGACTACGCTCTTACCCTGATAATCGACCATCTTAACGCACCTTTAAGGTTGCCAGCCCAATCAGGACTAGCATTAATGAGATAATCCAGAAACGCACGATAACACGTGGTTCTGGCCAACCCTTCAATTCATAATGGTGGTGAATTGGTGCCATACGGAAAATACGTTGTCCGCGCAATTTAAATGAACCGACTTGTAAAATAACTGACAGTGTCTCAACGACGAACACACCGCCCATAATCACCAGTAAAAACTCTTGGCGCAGTAATACCGCAATAGTCCCTAGAGCACCGCCAAGTGCCAATGAGCCAACATCCCCCATAAACACTTGCGCTGGATAAGTGTTAAACCATAAGAAACCTAGCCCTGCCCCCACAATGGCAGTACAGACAATCACCAGTTCACCTGCATGGGGTAAAAATGGAATATGTAAGTAGCTGGCAAAGTTGACGTTACCTGTTGCCCATGCCACTAATGCAAAGCCTGCGGCAACAAATACCGTTGGCATGATAGCTAAGCCATCCAAACCATCTGTGAGGTTTACGGCGTTACTGGTTCCAACAATCACAAAATACGTCAGCAAAATATACAGCATGCCCAGTTGTGGCATCACATCTTTGAAAAATGGCACGACCAATTGCGTCGCAGGGGTATCTTTACCAATCGCATACATGGAAAAGGCAACAATTAACGCAATCACCGATTGCCAGAAATATTTCCAACGGGCGATTAAACCACGCGTGTCTTTACGAACCACTTTACGGTAGTCGTCAACAAAACCGACTATGCCATACCCAACAAGCACGAGCAGAACACACCAAACGTAAGGGTTGTCTAAGCGCGCCCATAGCAACGTTGAAACGGTGATTGAAAATAAAATCAATAACCCGCCCATAGTTGGGGTTCCACGTTTACTAAAATGAGACTCTGGGCCTTCGTTACGAACGACTTGGCCAATTTGCATTTTTTGCAGGTAAGCAATTAAATGAGGCCCCATCCACAATGCAATAGCGAGTGCTGTTAGCAAACCGACAATGGCCCTGAACGTCAAATAAGAGAAGACGTTCAGAACAGAAAACTTGTGGACCAACATTTCGGCAAGCCAGACTAACATTCGAAGCACTCCTTCAATGCATTCACGACATCTTCCATCGCGGAGCTGCGTGAACCTTTAACTAAAATAGAAACAACGTCCTTCTGCTGCGCTAGCGGAATTAGTCGGGTTAATAAATCTGCTTTCACGGTGAAATGCTCACCACATTCACTAAATTGGCTGATCAACTCACTTAGTTGACCAACACTGAATACTTTGTCTAAACCAGCCTGCTTAGCGGCAACACCAACACGCTGATGGCAATCTTCTGCATAATCGCCTAGCTCTCCCATATCCCCCACCACCAAGATACGGTAGCCCGGCATTTTTTCGAGGACATGAATTGCCGCGATCATTGAGCCATCATTGGCATTATAAGTGTCGTCTAATACCACTTTGTGCTCACTTAAGCGCACGGGATATAAACGCCCTGGTACCGCTTGTGTTTTTGCTAAGCCGTTTTTGATATCTTCTAGGCTAGCACCCACTGAAATCGCCAATGCACTCGCCGCTAACACATTCGCGATATTATGTAGCCCCGGTAATGGTAAGGTGATATCAACGCTTCCAACAGGGGTATGTAACACAAAATCCGTTGTCAGCTGTTTTACTTGGATATCAGAAGGATAGAAATCTGCTTTTGCTTGCGGTGTTAACGAGTAATACCAAACGGTTTGGCGTGGCTGAAACTGCCATTTGTCACTGTAGCTATCAAGGTTAACAATCGCAGTTCCTTCTTCAGGAACACCTTGATAAATTTCACCTTTGGCTGTCGCAACCCCTTCTGGTGAACCAAAGCCCGCTAAGTGCGCAGCAAATAAATTGTTAACTAACGCGGCTTCTGGTTTGACGATATGGGTTGTATAGGCAATTTCATTTGGGTGATTTGCACCCATTTCTATCACAGCGAAGTCATCATCATGAGTTAAACGAAACAGTGTCAAAGGCACACCAATATCGTTGTTTAAATTACCGGCGGTATATAAGGTTTTACCACGCTCAGATAAAATGGATGCGGTCATTTCTTTAACAGATGTTTTGCCTGAAGAGCCCGTCAAACCAACAATTCGAGCTCTACTTTGCTGACGAACCCATGCCGCTAACTGCCCCATGGCAATGCGAGTGTCTCTCACGATAACTTGAGGGCAATCCACGTCCAGCTTGCGCTCAACGAGTAACGCTTTCGCCCCCACAGCCACCACTTGCTGTGCAAAATCATGAGCGTCGAAGCGTTCGCCTTTTAAAGCAATAAAGAGACAGTTTTCAGCAATTTTACGGCTATCCGTACTCACTGCGCTGATCAAGAGCGTTGTATCTGGAGCAGATTCAACCTTCCCTTGAGTAATTTGTGCCAGTTGTGCGAGTGTTAGCGAGATCATGCGATTACCCCCAACAGACGGGCTACCGTTAGACGGTCTGAGTAATCTAACTTACGGTTGCCAATAATTTGATAATCTTCATGACCTTTACCAGCGATCACAATCATGTCATCAGGGGATGCCTGCAAAATAGTGTTTGTCACGGCTTCTGGGCGACCCGGAATGGCCAAAGCACGGCTTGAATCTAATAAGCCCGCCATGATGTCGTTGATAATATCAATTGGGTCTTCGCTGCGTGGGTTATCGTCAGTGATAACGATTTTATCTGCATACTCTTCCGCGGCTGCTCCCATTAGAGGGCGCTTACCTTTGTCACGGTCACCACCGCACCCAAATACGCACCAAAGTTGCCCTTTACAATGTAAACGCGCTGCCGCTAAAGCTTTTTCTAATGCGTCTGGGGTATGTGCATAGTCGACAACAACGGTCGGTTTATTTGGTGCACTGAACACTTCCATTCGACCGCAAACAGGCGACAATGAAGAGGCCGCCGCAAGCAGTTTATCCAATGGATACTCCATCATTAGCAAGGTTGCCATTGCAACTAATAAGTTGCTGACATTAAATGCCCCCATCAGTGGGCTTTCAAATGCGCCTTTGCCCCACGTGGAGTCAAAATGAATGGTCGCGCCCTTGTCGTGGTATTCCACTTCAGTGGCCTTCAACCATGGCCCTTGCCAGTTTGCTGGGATACGGTTTTCCATCGTAACAGCGCAGGCTTGTGGTAAACGTTGTAGCCATTTCAAGCCAATAACATCATCTGCATTAATGATTTGCGATTTTGTATTATGCGTAGAAAACAATAGCCATTTCGCGGCTTCATAGCTTTCCATATCACCGTGATAGTCAAGGTGGTCACGGCTTAAGTTAGTAAACACAGCAGCATCAAACTGTAAATCGGCAACACGCCCTTGCACTAAGCCATGGGAAGACACTTCCATCGCGGTTAATGTTGCTTTTTGGTTTAATAATTGGGTCAATTCAAGTTGGATATCTACCGCAGAACCCGTCGTATTTTCACTTGGTGATACATGGCCTAATAGACCATTACCCACGGTACCCATTACAGCGCTAGTTTCCCCTAACCCTTGAGCCCACTGAGCAATTAATTGTGTCGTAGTTGTTTTGCCATTAGTACCGGTCACACCGACAAGTTTCATATTTGCTGATGGCTGCTGATAAAACTTACCTGCAAGGGCTGATAAACGGTTATTTAGGTCATTTAAATAAATAACAGGAACGCCATGAACGAAACGGATTTCACCTTCAACAGCTTCATCTTCCGCTTCTGCTATCACAGCAGAAACCCCTTGCGCAATGGCTTGAGGAATATAGTGTCGCCCATCCGATTGATGGCCTTTTATTGCAATAAACAGATCGCCCGCGGCAGCCTTTCGACTGTCTAGCGTCATCTCACGCAGTGAGATTGGAGTTGTGCTCACACCAAAGGGTGAGAGAAGATCACAAAGATTACGATCTGCCACTTTTAACCTCTTTTTGACTATTTACAATTTCATTTTGTTCGTTTGGTTGTAATGCATCGGGTTCAACGTTCATCAATCGTAAAACGCCTCCCATAATCGAACCAAATACAGGCGCAGATACTGCACCACCATAATAACTACCCGCGCTTGGCTCATTAATAAGCACCACTAACGCATAGCGTGGATTGCTCGCAGGCGCAACACCAGCAGCGTAAGCCAAATATTTATTAATATAACGCCCTTCAGGACCCACTTTTTTCGCAGTCCCTGTTTTAATAGCAATACGGTAGCCTTTAATCGCTGCTCGTGCTCCCCCGCCTCCGGGTAAAGCCACGCTTTCCATCATATGAACCACTGTTCGCATGATTGGTTCAGGAAAAACACGCGTTCCTGACACTGGTGGGTCAACTTTCGTGATGGATAGAGGCCGATAAATACCAAAACTACCAATGGTTGCGTAGGCTCGCGCTAGCTGTAACGGTGTTACCATTTGCCCGTAGCCAAAAGAAAAGGTGGCCCTATCTAAATCAGACCACCGTGTTTTTTTACTTGGAAAGATGCCACTACTTTCCCCGACTAACCCCAGATTAGTCGGCTTGCCAAACCCAAAGCGGCTATACACATCCACCAACTCTGTGGCTGGCATCGCTAACGCCAGTTTAGAAACACCCACGTTACTCGACTTCTGTAAAATCCCAGTGATTGTTAATTCTGCATACCGGGCAACATCTTTGATTTCATGTCCACTAATACGATACGGATAAGTATTAAGTACTGTATTTTCTTTGATAATTTTATTATGGAGTGCACTCATAACCACCATCGGCTTTACCGTCGAACCCGGTTCGAAAATATCCGTAATGGCACGGTTACGCATTGCATCCATTGATGTACCGGTTAAGTTATTTGGGTTGTAGGATGGGCTATTCGCCATCGCTAAAATTTCACCGGTATGAACATCCACTAAAATTGCCACACCCGATTCAGCTTTGTTTTCCTGCACGCCACGTGTGAGTTCACGGTAAACAATCGATTGAATTCGTTCATCAATACTTAATGTCAAATTATGCGCGGCTTGGCTATCAATAGACGAAATCGTTTCAATTACTCGCCCATTACGGTCTTTACGGACTGTACGTTCGCCCGGCGCACCTTTTAACCAACGGTCAAAGCTTTTTTCAACGCCTTCAATGCCTTCGCCATCAATATTTGTTACCCCCAATAAGTGAGCGGTAACTGGGCCTGATGGGTAATAACGACGAGACTCTTTGCGTAAGTAAATACCCGGTATTTTTAGTTTTTTAACGTAATCGCCAATAGAGGGGTTAACTTGACGCGCTAAATACACAAAACGGCCTCTTGGATTGGCCGATATTTTGCTCGTA
Organism: Providencia sp. PROV032; assembly: GCF_028484875.1. Taxonomy (NCBI): domain Bacteria; kingdom Pseudomonadati; phylum Pseudomonadota; class Gammaproteobacteria; order Enterobacterales; family Morganellaceae; genus Providencia; species Providencia sp. PROV032. The sequence continues at coordinate 228,966 of NZ_JAMPSX010000007.1, read as the reverse complement.
ATTTGTTCTAATGGAATTTCAAGTGCGTCTGCAAGTGCTTTCCAGTGTTCGTCATTGCTGATCCCCCCTTTTTCAAACACCTCTTTGGGGTCTGCCCAAATCGCATTGACTGGCACACTGACTGCAAGTTGCCGCCCTTCTCGGTCGCTTATCATACCTCGAGAGGTTGCAACTTCTTGCACTCGTAAAGAGCGCATATCGCCTTCTTTCACCAGTTTCTCTGGCGCAATAATTTGCAGATAAGCCACCCGCGTCAGCAACCCTGCTAACGCCAAGACAATGCATCCGCACAGCAAAATAAAGCGCCAGCGGACAAAGCTGGTGCTTTCTTCTTGTTTCTTGTTTTTCGCTGTTTTTGGTGCTTTCATTAGGAACCTTTTTATTGCTTAGAAACAATAATTTTTTCTTGTGATGGTTCAACTTGTACCATCTGTAATTTTTCAACCGATAAACGTTCTATTCGGCTATGGCTCGCAAGGGCATTTTCTTCAAGGATCAGATTGCGCCATTCGATATCTAATAAGTCTTTTTCTTCATACAATTTATCTTTTGCGGCCGTTAACAAACGCGTTTCATGTGCGGTAGTCACGACAAAAACGGCACTAATTATAATTGCAGACAATAAAATCAAAGGAACGATGCCATAACGAAATAAATCACGCCCAATGACGCGTGCTAGGCTGTGCCTTTCTGGAACCATTATTCCGCCGCCTTTTCAGCAAACCGCAACACGGAACTCCGTGCGCGTGGGTTTTCGTCAATTTCGTTTTCCGAAGGTTTCATCTTGCCTAAGTCACGTAACTGCGCTGCACCTAACGCTTTAATCTGCGTTTCAGTCAGAGGGATACCTGCTGGTACTGATGGCCCTTTACTGTTTTTGCGGATAAACCGCTTGACTAACCTGTCTTCCAAAGAATGGAAGCTGATAACCGATAAACGACCTTGTGGCGCTAAAACGTTCATTGCGCCTTCTAGCGCTTTTTCTATCTCTTCCAATTCACTGTTGATATAAATTCGTATGGCTTGGAAGCTACGCGTCGCTGGGTGTTTGTGCCGATCTTTCATCGGACTAACCTTTGCGATTAATTCAGCTAGATGCCGTGTGCGCGTTAATGGCTCTTCTTCTGGGTTATGGTTACGCTCAACAATCGCTCTTGCAATTCGTTTTGCAAAACGCTCTTCGCCAAAAGTTTTTAAAACCCAAGCAATGTCATCCGCTTCTGCGTCCATCAGCCATTGCTGTGCAGATTGCCCCTTGGTTGGGTCCATTCGCATATCTAAAGGCCCGTCACGCATAAATGAAAAACCACGCTCTGGGTCATCTAACTGCGGTGAAGAGACGCCTAAATCCAGCAATACGCCATCAATTTGCCCAACTAAACCTTCTTCTTCCACATACTCTGCAATCGAAGAAAATGGGCCATGTTTTATCATAAAGCGTGGGTCATCAATCGCTTGAGCTGCTTTTATCGCTTCTGGGTCACGGTCAATGGCGATCAACCGCCCTTGTTCGCCAAGCTGGCTTAATATCAGCCTTGAATGGCCCCCACGACCAAATGTGCCGTCGATATAAATACCGTTAGGTTTAATGTTTAAGCCATTAACGGCTTCATCTAGTAATACTGTTACGTGTTTAAATTGCTGTTGCGTCATTATTAAAGTGACAAATCCTGTAAGCGGGCTGAAAGTGGTTCACTGGTAAGGCGCTCAGCGGCAATGTCATCTTCCACTTGCTGATACCAAGTTTGTTCATCCCAAAGTTCAAATTTATTAATCTGGCCAACCAACATGACCTCTTTTGTTAGCCCTGCATGCTGACGCAATGTATTGGCTAACAAAAGACGCCCCGCGTTGTCCATTTGACATTCACTTGCATGCCCCAATAACAGCCGTTGCACGCGTCGTTCCGCTGGGTTCATCGTCGATAACCGAGAAAGTTTTTCTTCGATAATCTCCCACTCCGGTAAGGTATAAAGCAGTAGGCACGGCTGGTGAAGGTCAATGGTACAGACCATTTGCCCTTTCGATTCCTCGTTCAGCATACCTCGGTAACGAGTCGGCACGGTTAGACGCCCTTTGCTGTCGAGATTAACCAGTGTTGCCCCACGAAACATACCCGATTATACCCCTTTTATTTTCAACTCACCCACTTTACCCCACAATTCACCACATATAAAGTTTACGAATGGTATGAAAACGTTGTCAAGCCAGTCGCTCTCAGCTTTAGCTTTATTTACAGAACAATTCAGAAAAAATAAGAATAGGTAAAATATAACTTGGAAAGAAAATGGGAAATAACAGGTTGATATAATTAATATATTTTATAGAGTGCAACTTAAATAAGCGTGATCACTATAGATTGCTGCAAAATCATACAAATCATCATAAATTCAACTTATGTCTCATTTTTAATCAGTATATCTTGTACCGGTAATTTACTTTTATTGAGTCCTCAAATAATCGTTAATATCTAGCAATGATAAAATCACCTCGAAAGAAAAATAAAATCATTAGATATCAACACAATAAATAACTGTTTTAATAAACAGTGTTTAATTTTAAATATTTATCGCACGAATCAATAATACAGCCACAATCAATTTGTATTAATTTCATCATCCAATTTAGCTTTCATTTTAAAATCAGCAATAAATATATTAAGATAAATCCTAAAGTTAAATATTTACCAACTTTTAGCCTATAAAAAAAAAGCCCCTACAAGGTAGGGGCCGTTATATTACTCATTATTGTGACTAACATCACTCATTATCGTGTAAATATTCGCTGTTCGATTAAAGTTAGGTCTGTTTTATGACAACTTACGACCTAAACTTCCACGGCGACATAAATCACGACGAATACGAGTAATACCCGCTTCTGGCTTTTGCTTTTCATCAAGGCTGGCAAGTACCAATTCTAAAATACGTTCAGCGATATCTCTGTGACGCTGTGCAAGGGACAGCACTGGGCATTCAAGAAAATCTAATAACTCGTTATCACCAAATGTGGCAATAACCATGTGCTCAGGTAAACGACCACTACGCTTCAACGCAACATCCAAGACACCTTGTAGTAAGGAAAATGATGTTGTAAATAACGCGTCTGGCATCTCATTACCGCTATCCAGCCAATGCGCAAACACCTCTGCGGCTGAATCTCGTTCATAGCTATTTGCATACAGGTAATCAATCTTGCGCGGGTCTTCATTCCACGCCTTACGGAAACCTTGTTCGCGTAAATAGCTGACTGACAGTTCAGGTAACGCCCCTAAATACAACACTGACTCAGCTTTAAATTTACGCAATTCTGCTGAAATCATGAAAGCATCTTCTTGGTCATCACCAACGACACTAATAAAGTGTTCTTTTTCAAGGGCTCTATCAAGTGCGATAATCGGTAACGAACGGTTCGCCCAGCGCTGATAAAACGGGTGCTCTGGCGGTAATGCCGTCGAGACAATAATCGCATCAACTTGCCGCTGTAAAAGGTGTTCAACACAGCGGATTTCATTGTCGGGTTGGTCTTCTGAGCACGCTATCAGCAATTGATAACCACGCTGACGCGCCTGCCTTTCAAGGTAATTTGCTATACGGGTATAGCTCGTATTTTCCAAGTCAGGGATCACTAACCCAATCGAACGGGTTCGCCCTGCTCGTAGCCCCGCAGCAACTGCATTTGGATGGTAATTGTGTTCTCTGACGACTGCCATCACTTTTTCTACAGTTTTATCGCTGACTCGATACTGCTTGGCCTTGCCGTTGATCACATAACTAGCCGTTGTGCGGGAAACACCCGCTAGACGGGCTATCTCATCCAGTTTCACGTTAACCTCTTTACAATTTTGGGAATAGCCCCGAGTCATTCGGGGCCTTAAACGCGTTTATTCTACCTTCGGATGATAAATTTTTCATCGCATAATTTTATCACCGCGTGAAACACCGACGATCCCTGAGCGCACAACTTCAACAATTTCAGCAACACCACGTACTGATTCGATGAAAGCATCCAGTTTTTCGCTTGTTCCCGCTAGCTGAACGGTATAAAGCGTTGGAGTGACATCAACAATTTGTCCACGGAAAATATCCGCACAACGTTTCACTTCATCACGCCCATATCCAGAGGCTTGTAGCTTCACTAACATGATTTCACGTTCGATATGTGCTGACGCCGTCAGCTCACTGACGCGCAGCACATCAACCAATTTATGCAATTGTTTCTCAATTTGCTCAAGAACCTTTGCATCCCCTTTCGTTTGAATCGTCATACGTGACAAGGTTGGGTCATCTGTTGGTGCAACGGTCAAACTTTCAATATTATAACCACGCTGAGAAAACAGACCGATGACACGGGACAAAGCACCTGATTCATTTTCTAATAAAACGGATAAAATACGACGCATGATCAGGTCCTCTCTGTTTTGCTCAACCACATTTCATCCATCGCGCCACCACGGATCTGCATTGGATAAACGTGCTCAGTTTCATCAATATTGACATCAACGAAAACTAATCGCTGATTTTCATTCACTTCAACAAGGGCTTGTTTTAGTTTTTCTTCTAGCTCATCAGGTGTTGATATTGAAATACCAACGTGGCCATAGGCTTGCGCTAACTTGATAAAATCAGGCAATGACTGCATGTAGGATTGTGAGTGACGGCCTTGATAAATCATATCCTGCCACTGTTTTACCATACCTAAGAAACCATTATTTAAGTTAAGCACTAAAACCGGTAAGCCATATTGCAGGGCAGTTGAAAGCTCTTGGATGTTCATCTGGATACTGCCATCCCCTGTCACACAGACAACGGTCGATTTTGGATGTGCTAATTTCACCCCTAATGCGGCAGGCAAACCAAACCCCATCGTTCCAAGCCCTCCAGAGTTTATCCAGTGGCGAGGTTTATTAAAGGGATAATACAGTGCCGCGAACATTTGGTGCTGCCCAACGTCAGACGTCACATAGGCTTCGCCCTTTGTTAAACGGTAAATCATTTCAATGGCTTGTTGTGGTTTAACTTTGGTTTGGCTTGTTTCATAACGTAAGCATTGTTTACTACGCCACTGTTCAATGTCTTTCCACCATGCAGTGAGTGCTTGGCTATCTTGTTTCGCTGAAGCCTGATCTAACTGACCTAACATTTGCTTTAATGTAAGTTTCGCATCACCCACAATTGGAATATCTGCATTAACTGTTTTTGAAATAGACGTTGGGTCAACATCAATTTGGATAACAGTCGCATTTGGGCAATATTTTTCTAAGTTGTTTGTTGTTCTATCATCAAAACGAACACCAACAGCAAAAATTACATCAGAGTTATGCATAACCTTGTTGGCTTCGTAGGTTCCATGCATTCCAAGCATACCCACAGATTGCTTGTGAGTTTCAGGAAAAGCCCCTAACCCCATTAAGGTTGATACCACTGGCAATTGTAGTTTTTCTGCCAACTCAATGAGTTCCGCAGAGCAATTCGCATTAATCGCCCCTCCGCCAATATAAAAAACCGGTTTTTTTGCCGAAACCAATTTGGTTAATGCTTTTTTGATTTGGCCTTTATGGCCTTGCAACGTTGGGTTATAGGAACGTAGAGAAACGTTTTCGGGATAACGGTAAGCAAACTTCAAGGCGGGGTTAACAGTGTCTTTAGGGAAATCAATCACCACAGGGCCTGGACGCCCACTTGCTGCAATGTAAAATGCTTTCTTGATGGTTTCAGGAATTTCTTCTGCGCTTTTAATTAAAAAACTGTGTTTAACGATTGGCCTTGAAATTCCAACCATGTCGCACTCTTGGAATGCATCATTACCAATTAGCGAGCTTGCAACTTGCCCCGATAACACCACCATCGGTACAGAGTCCATGTACGCCGTCGCTATACCCGTAATCGCATTCGTTGCCCCAGGACCGGATGTCACTAAAACAACCCCAACATCCCCTGTTGAACGTGCATAGCCATCAGCCATATGTACCGCAGCTTGTTCATGGCGCACTAAAATATGCTCGACCCCGCCAACCGTATGAAGTGCATCATAAATATCTAATACTGCACCGCCTGGATAACCAAACACGTGCTTTACTCCTTGGTCAATCAACGATTTGACGACCATTTCCGCTCCCGACAACATCTCCATGAGTTTGCCCCCAGACATTATTTGCAAGTGAAGAGGTATGATCTACCCCTTTGTTTTTATCATTTAAATTATGAAATTCGTGCTATTAACATATCGCTCTGGCTGAAACGAAGCAAACACCATTTCAGTACAAGGATCACGAAACTTTCACATCATCTTGAACATGGGTATTTGATAGATAAATTAACTGCAGATAAAAATAATGGGAGAAAAAATGACTGGTATGAATGAAAATACAGCGCAAATTTAATTAGTTGGAACCGTTAAAGTTTTAATATTAAGCAATTATCTAAATGAATTGATAAAAATAGAACAAAAACAAGACCTGACTTACCCGCAATACGAGTAAGTCAGGTTATAAATTATTCTTTGTACATTGATTCAATTTCTAATTGATAGCGCTCAGAAATAATTTTACGTCTCAGCTTTAAAGTCGGTGTTAATTCGCCTTTTTCCATTGAAAAAGTGGTAGGTAACAAAGTAAAGCGCTTAACTTGATGAAAATTTTCAATATTTTTCTGTAAATCTCTTAAACGACCTTCAAATAATGCCACAATATTCGAGTCTTTTAAGAGTTCTAAACGATCCCGATATTTCAGGTTTATTGAGTTCGCATATTCTTCCAAGCTCTCATAGCAAGGCACGATCAGTGCTGAAACAAACTTACGTGCATCGGCAATGACTGCAATGTGTTCAATAAACTTGTCTTGCCCTAATACGCCTTCAATCATTTGTGGTGCAATATATTTTCCGTTAGACGTTTTCATTAAATCTTTTAGTCTATCTGTAATATATAAATTACCTTGTTCGTCAATTTTCCCTGCATCACCCGTTTTTAACCAGCCATCCGCAGTAAACGTATCTAAGGTTTCAATCGGGCGGTTGTAATAGCCTTTCATAACCACCGGCCCTTTCACTTGTATTTCATCATCTTTGCCAATACGCACTGAAACAGATGATAGCGGTGTACCAATCGAGCCTAATGGGTACTTGCCTTCTTCCCAGCAAGATACCGTAGCGCAGGTCTCTGACATACCATAGCCATATTTGATATTTACCCCAGCGGAAAGGAAAAACGCTATCACATCGTCATCTAGACGAGCGCCTGCGGCTGGCATGAAGCGAATTCGCCCCCCTAACCCTTCGCGAATTTTATTGAGAACCAGTTTGTCAACCATCGGGAAAATAGCGCGGTTAATAAAAGAGGGTTTGCGGCCTTTTGCTAATGCTTTCACTCGGCTTCTGCCAAGGGATATTGCACAGCGAAATAGCGCTCTACGTACTAGAGGCGCTTTTGCGACTTTACTTTGTATTGCTGAATAAACTTTTTCATAAAAACGAGGAACCGCACACATTACTGTCGGTTTTACTTCAGCTAATGCTTCCCTAACCTGATTGGTGTCCGTGAGGTAAACGTTTAGTGCACCGACGTGCATAACGTAAAAACTCCACGCACGTTCAAAAACATGTGAAAGTGGTAAGAAACTTAAAGAGACGTCATCAGCAGTTAGTTGTAACCGTTCGTCATGGAGATACAGTTGCGCAGCCATGTTGTAGTAATCCAACATAACGCCTTTCGGTTCTCCGGTGGTGCCTGATGTATAGATGATGGTAAATAAATCACTGAGATTATGTGCAGCGATGCGGTCATCAAGTTCTGCTTGGTAAGCAGTTTGTGATTGCACCATAAAGGTGGATAAATGCAGTGTGTCAATTGAGATATCAGCTAACTCAACATTGTCATTCATCACAACAATCGTTGTTAATTGAGGGCAAAGAGCTGGTAATTGGCATGCCACTTGATATTGCGCTTCTTCCCCAACAAACAATACTTTAATATTCGCGTCATTAATAATATACGCGGCTTGCTCGATACTGCTAGTTGCATAAAGTGGCACCGTGACAGCCCTAATTTGTAGCGCGGCAAAGTCAACCAATGACCAGTTCATACTGTTATGGGCAAATAACCCAATATTTTCTTGTGCGATAACGTTTAATGCTAAAAGGCGAAGAGAAATCGCTGATGTACGATCGCCAACTTCCCCCCACGTTAATGAGCTACGTTGCCCGTTATCCCATTGACTGAAAGCTATCCGGTTCGCCGATTCGTGTGCAGTAACTCTGCTACGTAGGCGATTAACCAAGTGGTATGGATATAGATTTTCAGTAATCAAAGTGTATTCCCTATAAGTCATTATCGATATAAGTTACTCGGCACATTCACAAGCACTTAACCATTCTTATTATTTCAGCTTACAAGTGTTAGCTGAATATTCGAAGTGTATAGACTAAAGAGATGCGTGAAAAGCATTTATATGTAAATTTTTTGCAAATGTTATGTCTGCAACAAAACACATCATAGTGCTAACTATAATGCGTTAACTATCTTGAAGGTGTGTATATTTGTCAGTGCGCCTGCAAAAACATAGAGATTGTAAACCTTAACAAAATGACTATTTATTTTTCATTATGTCTAAGACAGCTTACAACCTCTCACAATGTTTATATCGGCGTCCTACGCGGCAGCAGCTTGCTCAGGAAGTTCTTCAACCAATTGGTTAAATTGAGATTTCATCCACTGATGGCCTTTATCTCTAACTGTTGATTCATGCCAAGTTAAATAGCAAGGCAGTGCGTCCCTAAGCCAAGGTAATGTTAATGTACGTAATTTCAATTGCCCAAAGTAATGACCTACTAGCCATTTTGGTACAATAGCGACGAGATCTGTCTGGGCAACAATGCTCAATACACTATTTAAGTCCGTGCCTTGATAGCTAATCGTATGCGATAACTCAGTATTATTATAATAAGGTTTACTAAATGAGCCCATGTTATCCATTGACATAATGGCATGACGTTCATTATTTAATTCAATTTCAGAGATTGAATTACCAATACGCGGATGATGATTTGCAACGACTAAGACCAATTCATCATCAAATAAAACCTGATGTTGGAACTCTGCTTTTTCTAATTGATTATAACCAAGGAAAAAATCCATTTCTTGGTATTTTAATTGATGAGCAATTTTATTATCCATGAAAGAATGAATAACTATATTAATATTAGGCGAAACTACCTTAAATTTTTCGACAATAATAGCTGCCAGACGAATATCTAACGGTGAACAAATAGATAAATTAAATACTCGTTCACTATTTTGTGGATTAAAACCAGCGCTAGGTAACTCATTATGAACTAATTGTAATGCTTGCCTAATAGGCCCGAACAGTTGCTTAGCACGAGATGTCGGCTGAATACCCCGCCCATAGCGCACAAACAATTCATCATTAAACATTGATTTTAAACGTGAAACTGCATTGCTCACCGCAGGTTGAGACATCCCTAACACTTGCGCTGCTTTTGTTACGTTTTGCATCTGCATCACCACGTCAAAAACCGTTAATAGGTTGAGGTCAACATTACGCAAATGAATATCGCTACTGTCTTTTTTAGCTGTTGAAATTGTATCAAAATCAGTCATTTTTTACTCCACTAATATATTTATCATTTTTCATTAACGAAAAGAGTCATTCATCTTAAAAAACCGACGAATATATAAATTCATTAAATATTATTCTTAAAACAACTTATAGATAATAAGCCATTTCGCTTTCCCTGCATTTATTAAAACGACGTTTATATTACTTAACCTATTAATTAAACCTGCAGTATAAATATCATTGTAAAACGTAAATATTCACCAACATAATGAATGATAACCACTTATTACCTTTGCGTTCACTCACCATAAAAATAATAAAGCAATTTTTGCAAGAAATCATAATAAATCGTATTTAGAATCAATAAATATTCTCATTATCAGATTATTTTTTAAATACTCATTTATTTGATAATTAATTTAATTAAAAAGCATTGGCGAAGATGATTTATTCCCTGTACTGAGTCACACTTCACATCAAAACAATAAAAATTACATAAAAATCAATGCGTTTAATCGAAAAAACATTCAACCCTGATTAACAAAAGAATTTTACCCTTATAACTACATAAAAAGCCAGATAAAACGGAAGGGACACACCAAAAAAATAGCAACAACCACCAACTAAAAGCCATAATACATGATTGGTAAAAATATGCTAAAAATCTATGATTGACATTAACTTTAAGATAACGTATCAATAAATACAGTTTGATTAAGATACTTAAGAGAGACAGTTAAAATGACATTTTCTATTCGCCTACTAAGCCTACTACTACTCGCATTAAATTTGCGCGGTATGCTTATGGACGAAAAATAGAAACAAACTGTCCACAAACATGAAGAACCCGCGCAACCCGCGGGTTTTTTTATGCCTGCGGCTTTGGAAGAACATAACACTAAGTAAAAACAAAATTCGATATGAGGAACACAATATGAGCAACCAAGTCATTATCTTCGATACTACCTTACGCGACGGTGAGCAGGCATTACAGGCAAGTTTGTCAGTGAGAGAAAAATTACAAATCGCCTTCGCATTAGAGCGCTTAGGGGTTGATATCATCGAAGCGGGTTTCCCGGTCTCTTCACCAGGTGACTTTGAATCCGTTCAAACTATCGCAAGAGAAATAAAAAATAGCCGAATTTGCGCATTAGCGCGCTGTATTGAAAATGACATTGATGTGGCTGCCGAGTCATTAAAAGTTGCCGAAGCTTTCCGTATTCATATTTTCTTAGCTACCTCCAACTTGCATATGGAGAAAAAATTAAATAAATCATTTGATGGTGTAATGGATATGGCTATCAATTCCATCAAGCGCGCTAGACGCTATACCGATGACGTTGAATTCTCCTGTGAAGACGCCGGCCGTACTGACCCTGATAACTTATGCTGTATTGTAGAAACCGCGATTAATGCAGGTGCAACCACCATTAATATCCCTGATACCGTAGGTTACACTACACCTTACCAGTTTGGTGGCATTATCACTGATTTGTATAACCGTGTGCCTAATATCGACAAAGCCGTTATTTCTGTTCATTGCCATGATGATTTAGGGATGTCAGTTGCTAACTCAATCAGTGCCGTACAAGCCGGTGCCCGCCAAGTAGAAGGTACCATCAATGGGTTAGGTGAACGCGCGGGCAATACAGCATTAGAAGAAGTGATTATGGCCATTAAATTGCGCGAACAAATGTTGAATGTGCATACCAATATTAATCACAAAGAAATTTACCGCACCAGCCAGTTAGTTAGCCAATTATGTAATACACCAATCCCAGCCAATAAAGCGGTTGTAGGCAGCAACGCATTTGCTCACTCATCAGGAATTCACCAAGATGGCGTGCTGAAAAATCGTGAAACCTACGAAATTATGACGCCAGAGTCCATTGGTTTAAAAGAGCAGCAATTAAATTTAACTTCACGCTCGGGACGCGCCGCTGTTAAGCACCGTATGGAGGAAATGGGGTATCACGAAGGTAAAGATTTCAAATTGGATGAATTGTATACTGCATTTTTGAATTTAGCCGATAAAAAAGGCCAAGTCTTTGACTATGACTTAGAAGCTTTGGCTTTCTTTACGAAACAACAAGATGAAACCGATCACTTCGTAATGGACTATTTCAGTACACAATCAGGCTCAAGTATCGTCGCAACAGCGACCGTCAAAATGCAATGTGGCGACGAAGTAAAATCTGAAGCGGCAACCGGTAATGGCCCCGTTGATGCCATTTATCAAGCCATCAGCAACATTACTCAATACCCTATGAAATTAGTCTCTTATCAGTTGTCAGCTAAAGGCCACGGTGAAAATGCATTAGGCCAAGTGGATATCGTGGTGGAATGCCATAACCGTAAGTTCCACGGGATGGGGTTAGCGACAGATATCGTCGAATCATCAGCAAAAGCTATGGTGCATGTGCTGAATAGCATCTGGCGCTCTGAGCAAGTTGAAAAAGAAAAACAAAAAATAAATCAAGAATCACAATCAAACACAAAGGAAGCTGTTTAACAATGTCTAGTTATAAAATTGCCGTATTACCGGGTGATGGCATCGGTCCAGAAGTGATGGCGCAAGCTCACAAGGTTTTAGCTGCTATCAGCAAACGTTTTGCAATAACAATCAACACCACTGAGTATGATGTTGGCGGTGCGGCAATCGACAATCACGGCGAACCATTACCACAGGCTACCGTAAAAGGGTGTGAAGAGGCTGACGCGGTGTTATTTGGTTCTGTTGGTGGACCTAAATGGGAACATCTGCCACCCGATAGCCAACCTGAACGTGGCGCATTATTACCTTTACGTAAGCATTTTAAATTATTCAGTAATTTACGCCCTGCTCGCTTATATCAGGCATTGGAAGCATTCTGCCCATTGCGTGCAGACATCGCAGCTCAAGGCTTTGATATTCTTTGTGTACGTGAATTAACCGGTGGGATTTACTTCGGTCAACCAAAAGGCCGTAAAGGCGAAGGCCAAGAAGAGTACGCATTTGATACTGAAGTTTATCACCGCTATGAAATCGAGCGTATTGCACGTATTGCGTTTGAATCTGCTCGTAAACGTAATAACAAAGTCACATCAATTGACAAAGCAAACGTGTTACAAAGCTCAGTATTATGGCGTGAAGTGGTCAATCACATCGCAAAAGAATATCCCGATGTTGAAGTCAGCCATATGTATATTGATAACGCGGCAATGCAAATGATCAAAGCCCCATCTCAGTTTGATGTGGTGTTATGCTCTAACTTGTTCGGCGATATTATTTCCGATGAGTGTGCGATGATCACCGGCTCTATGGGTATGCTGCCTTCTGCGAGCCTGAATGCGGATGGTTTTGGTTTATACGAACCCGCGGGCGGCTCTGCGCCAGATATTGCTGGAAAAAATATTGCTAACCCAATCGCACAAATTTTATCTGCCTCCATGCTGTTAAGATTTAGCTTAAACCAAGCCGATGCCGCAGATGCCATTGAGCGCGCAGTGAATAAAGCCTTAGAAGACGGCTATAGAACATCAGATTTAGCCGGTACAGGCAAATCCATAAGTACCAGTGAAATGGGCGATATCATTGCTCGTTATATTGCAGAAGGGGTTTAACATGGCCAAGACTTTATATCAAAAATTGTATGATGCCCACGTTGTCCGTGAGGTCGAAAATGAAATCCCTTTGATTTATATCGATCGCCATTTGGTGCATGAAGTGACATCACCCCAAGCCTTTGACGGTTTGAGAACTAAAAACCGCCCGTTGCACCAGCCAAGTAAAACATTTGCAACAATGGATCACAACGTATCGACACAAACCAAAGATATCAATGCTTGTGGTGATATGGCCCGCATTCAAATGCAAGAATTAATGAAGAACTGTAAAGAGTTCGGCGTAACTTTGTATGATTTGAATCACCCATACCAAGGTATTGTCCATGTGATGGGGCCTGAGCAAGGTATTACTTTGCCCGGTATGACCATTGTATGTGGGGATTCCCACACCGCGACTCACGGCGCATTTGGCTCATTAGCCTTTGGTATCGGAACGTCTGAAGTTGAGCACGTAATGGCGACTCAAACGCTGAAACAAGCACGTGCTAAAACGATGAAAATTGAAGTCGTTGGCAAAGCGCCTGCAGGCATTACCGCAAAAGATATCGTTTTAGCGATTATCGGTACAACGGGCAGCGCAGGCGGTACTGGCTATATTGTTGAGTTTTGTGGTGAAGCCATCGAAAACTTGAGTATGGAAGGCCGTATGACGGTGTGTAATATGGCCATTGAGTTAGGCGCAAAAGCGGGGATCATCGCACCGGATGAAACCACTTTTGCCTATATGAAAGGTCGCCAATTTGCCCCTAAAGGCCAGCAATGGGACGATGCGGTTGCTTATTGGAAAACATTAAAAACGGATGATGATGCACAATTTGATAAAGTCATCACTATTCAAGCAAGTAGCATCGCGCCACAAGTCACTTGGGGAACTAACCCAGGGCAAGTTATTGCCATCAACCAACCGATCCCTGCTCCTGAGTCATTTGCAGACCCTGTTGAGCGAGCTTCCGCTGAGAAAGCATTAGCTTACATGGGATTAGAGTCTGGCATTAAATTATCTGACGTAAAAATTGATAAAGTCTTTATTGGTTCATGTACGAATTCACGCATTGAAGACTTACGTGCTGCCGCTGCAATTGCCAAAGGCAAAAAAGTAGCTAGTGGCGTACAAGCTATTGTTGTTCCGGGATCTGGCCCAGTTAAAGCCCAAGCAGAACAAGAAGGTTTGGATAAAATCTTTATTGATGCAGGCTTTGAATGGCGTTTGCCGGGCTGCTCCATGTGTTTAGCAATGAATAATGACCGTTTAAACCCAGGCGAGCGCTGTGCATCAACCAGTAACCGTAACTTTGAAGGCCGCCAAGGTCGCGCTGGTCGTACTCACTTGGTTAGCCCAGCAATGGCAGCTGCCGCAGCGATTAATGGCCATTTTGCTGATGTACGTGATATTCAAATCTAAGGAGAAAATGATGGAAAAGTTTATTACACACGTCGGGATTGTCGCTCCTTTAGATGCAGCAAATGTGGATACTGATGCCATTATCCCTAAGCAATTTTTACAAAAAGTGACTCGCACAGGTTTTGGCCAACATTTGTTTAATGACTGGCGTTTTTTAGATGAAAACGGGCAACAGCCTAATCCTGATTTCGTATTAAATAAACCGGTTTTCAAAGGGGCAAGTATTTTATTAGCTCGTGAAAACTTTGGTTGTGGCTCATCTCGTGAGCACGCGCCTTGGGCATTAACTGACTTTGGCATTCAAGTGGTTATCGCCCCAAGTTTTGCTGATATTTTTTATGGTAACTCGTTCAATAACCAATTATTACCAATTAAATTAAGTGAAAGCGAAGTCGATGAACTGTTCAATTATGTCAATGCTCATGAGGGCTGCCAGTTTACAGTAGACTTAGAAGCTCAAACCGTGACCGCAGGAGATAAAACCTATCATTTTGAAATCGACAGCTTCCGCCGCCACTGCATGATGAATGGTTTGGATAGTATTGGTTTGACACTGCAACATGTCGACCAAATTAAAGATTTTGAAAGCAAGATCCCATCCTTTATGCAATAAATCCTTTTCTACGCCTACTTTGGTGGGCGTAGTTCCTCTTTTAGCTCTAATTCTCCAACTAAACCGCCTACTTCGCACCAAAAATGCGGAATTAATCCATCACTAAAAATTTACAATCCAAAATCACTTCCCCATTAATTTCTTCCTGTATAATTAATAACAAAATAATATTTTTGCTTTTAACTGAACAATTTTTTCTAAATAGTTTGTGTTGTGGCAAGGCGGCAAACGAGGATATCCCTAGGAGCATACACCAGTATGTGACTAGGGTAGCGGAGTGAAGCCAACACAGCCACGGCGCAAAATATGACGAAAAAATAAAAAAAAGCCGGTAAAAACCGGCTCGGTGATAAACACCATTACTCTAAATGGGGGAGTCGGCCTGCAACATGCAGACCAAACGAGCTACTTACTGCCTTCTATTATCGTGAGATTTTAGGAAATTAAAATTGATGTATTTTTTGCCGGAGTTCCTCTTTTATGTCTAATTCACGATTACAAACCCAATTTATTCGTCTCTGGCAGCACTTTAAAGGCCAAGACAGTGAAACCACCTTACAGGATATTGCTGATACGCTGTTTTGCTCTCGCCGTCATGTTCGGACGCTGCTTAATAATATGCAATCACAGGGTTGGCTTAGCTGGCAGGCAGAGTCTGGTCGAGGAAAACGCTCCACTCTTATTTTTCATGTTAATGGCTTAGAGCTACAGCAGGCACAGGCTGAACAATTACTCAAAGAAGAAAGTATTGAAAAATTAGTTGCACTGGTTGGTGATAAAGAAACTATTCGCCAAATGGTATTATCTGAATTGGAACGCAGCTATCGACAAGGTAAAAACCTATTACGGATTATTTATTATCGTGATTTCCCAACACTGCTTCCCGGTGCGCCAATGCGCCGCTCAGAAATTCACTTGATGAGCCAAATATTTAATGGCCTTACCCATATAAATGAGGAAAAAGGGGAAGTGGAAAATGGCCTTGCCCACCATTGGCAGTCTATCAGTGAGACCCAATGGCGTTTCTATTTACGCCCCGCTATTTATTTCCATCATGGGCGAGAGATGGTTGCTGACGATATTATCTATTCCCTTTTACGCTTAAAAACCTGTTGGCCTCTGTTCTCTCATATACAATCCGTCAGCTCACCACACCCTTATGTTATTGATATCACGTTAAGTGAGCCTGATAAACAGCTGCCTTGGTTGTTAGGCAGTCATCATGCGGCTATTTTACCGAAAGAGTGGAAGAGCCTCGAGAACTTTAGCCGTTGCCCAATCGGTACTGGCCCTTATCAAGTAGAAAAAAACTTGCCACAAAAGCTGACTATCACAGCTTTTGACCGCTATTTTGGTTATCGTGCGCTACTTGATGAAGTGACTATTTGGGTGGTTCCTGAACTCTCAGAACAAATGGTTTGCACCACATTAAAAATGGATGGTGATAAGCACCATAATGGCTCCCTCGAAAGCCGTATGGAAGAAGGCTGCTATTTTCTGTTAATGGACCAGCGTTCACCTATTACTCAGCGTGAGGATGTCCGTAAGTGGTTGTGTAGCTTTTTAACCCCTGTGAACCTTCTTGCTCATTGCGAACCCTTTTACCAGCGCCATTGGGCGCCCGCTTATGGTTTATTGCTCCATTGGCACCACAGTAAAATGCTCACGTTATTCCCTAAGCCTAATGATTTGACTGAACTGACAGTGACTTTTTATCGCAACCACCATGAGTTCTATGCGATTAGCCAAATCATGAAACGCGTGTTACAAACACAAGGGGTGGAACTCAAGGTCAATATTATTGATTACGATGATTGGTTTAATGGCAATGGGCAAAGTGATATCTGGTTGGCAACCGCTAACTTTTTTAAACCGCTTGAGTTTTCCATTTTTGCTACCTTGTACGAAATGCCGTTATTACGCCAATGCCTTAATAATCCCCTTAGTGATGAACTTAATCTATGGCGGAATAACCAATTAGATGTTGAAGCTTGGTGTGAAAGCTTAATTGACTCACAAATTTTTCACCCCATCTTTCATCATTGGCTTGAACTACAAGGCCAAAACACCATGCGCGGTGTAAGGATGAACACCTTTGGCTGGTTTGATTTTAAATCCGCCTGGTTTAAACCATCTGAGGATAACCTAGCAAAATATTGATAGTTATAAACAGGCAAAATGAATAATAAGGATGTTATTCACTTTTTCTGTGGATATCCATGTGAACAACCTCATGGTAATCAGGGTATATCCCCAAGTCACTTTTTTATCAAAAAAAATAAAAATTAAATAACTACTGATAAATCAAATAAATAAATAACAAAAAATCCGTTTATCCACTGATTGTTTTTTTGACTAAAATGCTTAAGACTTCAACTGAGCAAAGATCAAACAACGTTGTATTTATCCACAAGATATGTGCTTAACTTACTCACATTCTGTGATTCTCGTCATAAAAACCGTTTCGTCAAGGCTGTAAATACACACAGTAATCTCGATTTTTCACAGTTATCCAGAAATCCTGTGGATAACCTAGTGCATGATCCTGTGATTATCTTGGGATGAACTTGAATAACCTCTGTAATAATTTATAATTTAGATAGACAAATAATATTATATTCATATATATCATATAGTTAAAAACACCATGGAAAAAGTGTTATACTTCTTAGGTTATATGTATTTCCACTGGCTATTTTTTATACATTATTATTTAAACCATGACGCCATTTATTGCACCACCACCACCTGATAACGAAGCAACCTTAATGAGCCGAGCGCAAGCTCTTGCTGGCTATACGCTAGGTGAGCTTGCCCAACATGCGGCGATCCCTATTCCCCCTGATCTCAAGCGCGATAAAGGCTGGGTTGGCATGCTATTGGAGTATTATTTAGGTGCGAGCGCGGGCAGTAAGGCAGAGCAAGACTTCGCCCATATTGGTATTGAATTAAAAACGATCCCGATTGACCGTCATGGTGCGCCACTCGAAACCACCTTTGTTTCTGTTGCGCCATTAACGGGAAATAGCGGCTTAACATGGGAAAATAGCCATGTTCGCCGCAAACTGTCCCGAATTTTATGGTTCCCTATCGAAGGGGAAAGACAAATTCCACTTTCACAGCGCAGAGTCGCAAACCCATTAATTTGGAGCCCTTCTCCGTTAGAAGAGCAATTATTACGGCAAGATTGGGAAGAGTTAATGGATCTCATTGTGTTAGGCAAAGTTGAAAGCATCACTGCACGTTATGGGCAGGTATTACAAATTCGCCCTAAAGCAGCAAACAATAAAGCACTCACTGAAGCTATTGGGGAGTTTGGTCAACCCATTATGACGCTACCACGTGGTTTTTATCTCAAAAAAGATTTTACCGCGCCCTTATTAGCACGGCATTTTAATATACGTTAGTCGCTAACCATCGCCTGTACCTGAGCAGACGATAAATAATTATCACTGTTTAATTCGTTAATTAGAAGGTACCAAGATGTTTGAGTGGATACTAGACCCCAATGCCTGGATGGCATTAGCCACACTAACCCTATTAGAAATTGTCCTAGGCATCGACAATATTATTTTCCTCAGTATTGTGGTGAGCAGACTTCCTGACCACCAGCAAAATAGTGCCAGACGGACTGGGCTTATTGCTGCAATGGTGATGCGCCTGACGTTACTGGCTTCTATTGCGTGGTTATCTCGCCTTACTACCCCACTTTTTACGGTTGCTGACCATGTGGTCTCCGCACGCGATCTCATATTATGCGCAGGCGGTATATTCCTTATTTGGAAGGCAAGCCAAGAAATTTTTGAAACCATTGAAGGAGAAGGTGAAAGTCATCTGGCGAACAAAAGAGTGAGCTCATTTTGGGGGGCTATCATACAAATCGCTTTATTAGACATTATCTTCAGTTTAGATTCCGTGATCACCGCAGTGGGGCTTTCAGACCATTTATTTATCATGATGGCAGCGGTTGTTATCGCGGTACTCATTATGATGCTTGCAGCCAAACCTATTGGTGACTTTGTTGAACGTTACCCTTCCGTCAAAATCTTGGCCTTATCATTTTTGATTTTAGTTGGCTTCACATTGCTGCTTGAAAGTGTTCAAGTCCATGTTTCTAAAGGCTACATTTATTTTGCTATGTTTTTTTCTATGGCAGTGCAAGTTCTCAATATCTTGCGCAGCAAAAAATGGAAAACCAGAAACCAAACCGATTAAGATGACAATCTAATCACCTGTTTAGCCGCTAAAATAGCCCCCTCTACCGCGTTTTTCGCTTGTGGGCTATTTTTCCAGCAACTTGAGCCTGTTAATGCGGCACCAGAGCTCAAAATTTCATCATAGGAGGCTTCACTCAATTGTGCGAGTGAGCTAAAACCCATTTGTTCCAAGCGGCTAATTACCGTGGGTCCGACACCCTTGACGGCCAATAAAATCTCTTTTTCTGATTCGGAAAATGCCATTTGACGATCCTCTTGTGAATGAATTTATATTTATTAAGCTAATATTTTGCATTTTACCTATTTAATACTTTAAAATTGCAACTATAACAATGCCAGTTTTAATAATTATTAACTGACCTATCTTATCACCCCATCTGTACCTGCTTTGTGTTAGGAATTCACCATGTATAACGCACCACTGACTAACCCACATCAACACACGATGCAATTACCTGATAGCCGACAATTTTGCTGGTTTGAATCAGGTCCTAAAACAGGCTTCCCTGTTATTTTTTGTACCGGTGCGGGCATGAGTGGTTCATTAGGATTTGGTTTGGATTTACTCGAACGACTAAACATTCGTTTGATTGTTCCTGAACGTGCGGGGCTTGGTGACTCAACATTTCACCCTGAAAAATCATTAAAAAATTTTGCTCTGGATGTTCAAGCGCTGTTAGATGAGCAATCTATTACTCAATATTCTGTCGTCGGTTTTTCTCAAGGTGCTGTTTTTGCCATGGCTATCGCTCACTATTGCCAACCTATTTCACTGTCTATCGTGTCAGGGCAAGACCAATTTGAATACCCTGCAACTCGTGCAATACTCAGTGCTGATATCGTGAACATGCAAGAGCAAGCCCTTAACAGCCCTGAAGCGCTGTCCGATTGGCTATTAAAAAATGTCACTGGCGAGTGGCTGTTGGCATTTATTCTTAATTGCAGCGCAGAAATCGACCAACAACTCTACAATGAAGAACATTTCCTTGAAGCATATAGCCATTGCATGCGACGTGCTTTCGCCCAAGGCAACCAAGGTTATGTTCAAGACTTATTGATTGCATTACAGAACTGGGAATTCACCCCTGAAACGACCCGCGTGCCTGTCTCTTTATGGTATGGCGAACTCGATATGAGCACTGTTCATTCCCCTGATTTTGGCAAAATATTAGCCGGCCGTTTTCCCAATTGCCGACATCATTTGTTAAGTCATGAGGGAGGCTCCCTACTGTGGACACAAGCGGAAGCTATTTTAACCGATATTCAGCAGCACGCCGCATAAACAAAAACCGCGATGAGTTATTCATCGCGGCTATTTATTTACACCCTAAATTCACATAAGTGAATTAACGATAAACAATTCCACCGTCAGTCAAAATAGATTGACCAGTAATATAGTCAGAATCATCGCTTGCTAAGAATGCCACTAGACCCGCGACATCATCAGGGGTTTGAGCACGACCAAGCGCGATCCCTTCAACATATTTTTTGTAAGTCTCGCCTTTTGGTGCACCTGTAATTTCAGCGAAGCGCTCATCAATCTCCACCCACATATCTGTACCAACAATACCAGGGCAATACGCATTTACGGTGATCCCTGAGCTTGCGTATTCTTTGGCTGCGGCTTGGGTTAACGCGCGAACGGCAAATTTCGTGGCAGAATACACACCTAACATCGCAAAACCATCATGCCCTGCAATTGAGGACGCATTGATGATTTTCCCTTTATGTTTACGCTCTTGGAATTTCTCGCTCGCTGCTTGAATACCCCACATGGTGCCATCCACGTTAATTTTGAAGATTAAGTCCATATCTTCTTGGCGAACATCAGCGATTGGCTTAACTTGTGCAATCCCTGCGTTGTTAATCATTACATCAAAACCACCTAACTCAGCTTCTGCATGAGCCACCGCAGCAAAAACTTGGTCACGTTGACTGATATCTGCGGCAAATGTTGTTACTTTACGGCCTAACGCTTCAATTTCTTTGGCAACATCTTGTAGCTTGTCTTTTTTCAAATCCACCAGTGCGATATCAGCCCCTTCTTTCGCTAAACGCAATGCAATACCACGACCAATACCCTGCGCTGCACCAGTAACTAAAATAACTTTATTATTTAACGCCATACTTATCTCCTACTGAATAATAGCCAAATTGACTAGTCCACCCACTCCAATAAGTTAACAACAATAACAATAAGTTACAAAACAATGATTTTCACCTACCATTCCTAACTAATAAAAAACATTTCACTATTAAGACTATGAATATTTTTTGTTTACCAAAGAAAAAGGCATAAATAATGAAATTCGAAGATATTTTTTAATAAAAATCATTCTCAATAAGATAAACAAAAAATGCTATATCTTTAACTTTGTATGATTAGCAAACGATTTGCTGAGATTTGTGTATAAAAAAGCCACCGAGTAGGTGGCTTATGAACACATAAAACTTAGATTGTTTATTTTTTAGCAGCTTGAATATACAACATTTCTAATGCGATAGACGCAGCGGCTAATGCTGTGATCTCAGATTGGTCATAAGCTGGAGCGACTTCCACTAAATCCATACCGACGATATTTAATGACTGTATTCCACGCAATAATTTCAACGCGCGATCTGACGTTAATCCCCCAATAACAGGGGTTCCTGTTCCCGGTGCAAAGGCTGGATCGAGGCAGTCAATATCGAAAGTCAGATAAACAGGCATATCGCCAACAATCTCTTTGATCTGTGCAACCATGTCATCCACACTGCGATCATTCACCTGAGCTGCATCCAGTACAGTAAAACCATTGTCACTGTCATGTTCAGTACGAATACCAATTTGCACTGAATGATTTGGGTCGATTAGGCCTTCTTTTGGCGCATGATAGAACATGGTTCCGTGGTCAAATTTACTACCATTGCCATAAGTGTCAGTGTGTGCATCGAAATGAACTAAGGCCATTTTACCAAAGTGTTTCGCATGAGCGCGCAGCAATGGCAGTGTCACAAAGTGGTCACCCCCAAAGGTCAAGCAACGTTTACCTGATCCAAGCAGTTTTTCAGTATGGGCTTGCAGCTTCTCACTCATATCTTGTGCATCACCGAAAGCAAACACCACATCACCACAATCAACGACATTCAAACGGTCTGTTAGCTTGAAATTCCAAGGCCAACGGTGGCTTTCCCATGCAAGATTCGTGGAAACTTGGCGAATTGCAGCTGGCCCATGGCGGCTACCCGCACGACCCGATGTTGCCATATCAAACGGTACACCGGTGATCACCCACTCTGCATCTGAGCTATAAGGCTGAAAGTTCAGGGGAAAACGTAAAAAACCAAATGCATTAGAAACCAGTGAGTTATCAACTTGATTGCCTAAAGTACTATTAATCATTTTAGTTCCTCAAAATAGGCCTGCTCGTTAGCAAGCCCTTTTAATATTCACTTCGAAGGGTTTTTACCTAATTAACTTCGCACAGTATAAATAATAAACAAATCATGTTATTTGCACAAAGTTATTATCTGTTCAGTATCTTAATACGTTATGACTCATATAGTGCGCTGTGACATATATAGAACCCTATGACACAATTAATGCGCTAAATAGTTCGTGCTGTCGCTAGGCGGCAAAATGCGCCAAGCCCTAAGAGCATACATAAGTATGTGACTAGGGTTGGCGAATGCAGCCAACACCGCCACAGCACGAAATATGACGCGAATTTATTCGTCTTCGAGATAAGTATACCCATATAGGCCATTCTCGAACTCTTCGACAAAGTCTTTTTGCAGTTGCTCACTCAAACCCGTGCCTTTTACTTGCTCTGTAAAGCTTTCTAATAGCACTTCAGGCACTAGTTTGACGTATTGCAGCATGTCAGCAACTGAGTCGCCCTCTTCACTTTGCAAATAACGCAGGTTACCTTGGCTATCGACCCAGACATCTATCGCGGCAGTATCACCAAATAAGTTATGCATATTACCTAAAATTTCCTGATACGCCCCAATCATAAAGAAACCTATCATAGGCGGGTTTTCAGGGTCGTAGGCAGGCATTGGCATAGTAGTTTCAACACCATCACCATCAACGTAATGGTCAATAATACCATCAGAATCACAGGTGATATCTAACAATACCGCACGACGGTCTAATGGTTTATCTAAACCTTCAATCGGTAATACTGGGAAAACTTGGTCGATTCCCCAAGAGTCTGGCAGCGATTGGAATAAAGAAAAGTTCACATAAAACTTATCAGCCATGCGCTCTTGAAGTTCGTCGATAATTGGACGATGAGCACGGTTACTTGGGTCGAGATCTTGCTGGATACGACGGCAAATATTCAGGTATAGCTCTTCTGCCCATGCACGTTGAGTCAAATCTAACACGCCGTGTGCATACTGAGTATGCGCTTCTTGTAAGTCGAATTGGCTATCATGCAACCATTCGCGTAATGAACGGCTATTGCCCTGATGCTGCATTGACTCCCAGGTTTCCCATAAGGAAATTAATGAACGCGGTGCATCCTCATGAGGTGGTGTGGTTTTGGTAAATTCATTGCGTTCAACCCCAATCACATTGGAGACTAAAACCGTATGATGAGCGGTCAATGCTCGGCCTGACTCCGTGATCACCGTTGGGTGCGGTAAATTAAACTCCTCACACGCATCCCCAATCGCCCAAATGACGTTATTGGCGTATTCATTTAAGCCATAGTTAACGGAGCAATCGGATTGAGAACGTGTACCTTCATAGTCAACACCAAGGCCACCGCCCACATCAAAGCACTGGATATTGACACCTAAGCGATGCAATTCCACATAAAAGCGGGCTGATTCACGAACCCCAGTGGCGATATCGCGAATATTGGCCATCTGAGAGCCTAAATGGAAATGAAGCAACTGCAAACTATCTAAGCGATTTGCATTGCGTAAAATTTCCACTAATTGTAATACTTGGGTTGCAGCCAAACCAAATTTAGATTTTTCACCACCACTGGCTTGCCACTTGCCTGAACCTTGAGAAGCCAAACGGGCGCGAACCCCTAAGCGTGGTGTGACATTCAAGCTTTCCGCTTCTTTTAACACCATCTCAATTTCAGACATTTTTTCGATAACAAGGTAGACCTTGTGGCCTAATTTTTCCCCAATTAGCGCTAATCGGATATACTCACGGTCTTTATATCCATTACAGACAATAACGGTTTGTGTTTTGCCTGCGTTCGCTAAAACTGCCATTAACTCCGCTTTTGAGCCAGCTTCAAGCCCTAACGGCTCCCCTGAATTCACTAGCGATTCAATCACTCGACGTTGCTGGTTAACTTTTATTGGATAAACCAGAAAGTAATCGCCTTTATAGCCATAAGACTCACGTGCGCGTCTAAATGCTGCATTTATTGAACGTAAACGATGCTGTAAGATTTGCGGGAAACAAAACAGTGCAGGTAAGCGTAAATGCTCCTGCTCTTCTTTCACTTGATTAACAAGGTCAGCTAAATCAACAAAGGTGTCAGGGTTCTCAGGATTCGGGCAAACACAGACATTTCCGCGCTCATTCACCTGATAGTAACCACCACCCCAATACGCGATGTTGTACGTCTGACGCATTTTGCGAGCGATATTATCATTCATAATAAACTCCTTTATGGAGGGGTGAGTGACGCGTTCTCCTTCCTGATGTATGTCAGTGAAGACATAACACTGCAAGGCAGTTATGTTGGGGAAACGGCAATACTCAGATTTTAATAAAAAGTGCTTAGAACTTCTAAACAGTGACAATATACGACCTTAAGCTGACAGATTAATGACTCAGCCTCGAAGGTGTATTAAAGATGTGACGGTAACTTCGTGATGAAGTAAAGAATGACAGGAAAGTAAATGCCAAAGTCACGCGGCGGTCCGCATATGACGGTTGGATACTGTTATTCAGTAGATTATGGATCATTACCCATTAACCCCCAATATAACTGTTTACCCTTTTAAAATTTCAATGTGGTAGCACTATTTTGGCAGGTTGACCTGTTGATTTAAGCTATATCACCTTGTTTTTTATTGAAATTCAAAAGCTTATAAACATTCCTGATAGATAGCAGTCATTTTATATTATCCTGCTGGTATATAACGGGAAATAACAACCATCCGTTACGGTCGCAGTTTATACATCTATTACGCTCAAAAAGCAAAACCAAAATGACTAAATTGCGATAAAACTTTACCTATTACTGTTTTATGTCTCTATTCGTTTTTTGTATAAATACAGGTAGAAATTTTTACTGTATGGGACTAAAATAGCCGTCTAGATGTTAAAACATCCAATTATAAATTTGCGAATTCTTAAGGTATTAATCTCATGGCTACACATCTCTTTACTTCTGAGTCTGTATCAGAAGGGCATCCAGATAAAATTGCTGATCAAATCTCTGACGCAGTACTTGATGCTATTCTGGAACAAGACCCGAAAGCTCGCGTTGCCTGCGAAACCTACGTCAAAACAGGTATGGTAATGGTCGGGGGAGAAATCACCACCAGCGCTTGGGTTGATATTGAAGAAATCACGCGCAAAACTGTTCGCGAAATTGGCTATACCAGTTCCGAAATGGGCTTCGATGCCAATTCATGTGCCGTTTTAAGTGCGATCGGTAAACAGTCGCCCGATATCAACCAAGGTGTTGACCGTGTAGATCCATCAGAACAAGGCGCGGGTGACCAAGGCCTAATGTTTGGTTATGCAACCAACGAAACTGATGTATTAATGCCAGCTCCTATTACTTATGCACACCGCTTAGTGCAGCGCCAAGCAGATGTTCGTAAAAATGGCATATTGCCATGGTTACGCCCAGACGCGAAAAGTCAGGTTACTTTCCAATACGATAACAATAAAATTGTGGGTATTGATGCCGTTGTTTTATCTACTCAACATTCTGAAGATATTCAACAAAAAGACCTGCATGAAGCCGTGATGGAAGAAATCATCAAGCCAGTTCTACCTGCAGAATGGTTATCAAAAGAGACAAAATATTTTATTAACCCAACGGGCCGTTTTGTTATTGGTGGGCCGATGGGTGACTGTGGATTAACTGGCCGTAAAATCATTGTAGATACCTACGGTGGTATGGCTCGTCATGGTGGTGGGGCATTCTCTGGTAAAGACCCATCAAAAGTTGACCGTTCAGCAGCCTATGCAGCACGTTACGTGGCAAAAAATATTGTCGCAGCAGGCCTTGCAGACCGTTGTGAAATCCAAGTTTCTTACGCTATCGGCGTCGCGGAACCTACCTCGATTATGGTAGAAACGTTCGGTACCGGTAAAGTTGATGAGTCGCTGTTAATCCAATTAGTTCGTGAATTCTTTGACTTACGTCCTTATGGCTTAATCAAGATGCTTGATTTATTACACCCTATTTACCAACAAACGGCTTCATATGGCCATTTTGGTCGTTCTCAGTTCCCTTGGGAAAAAACGGATAAAGCTGAAGCATTACGTGCCGCTGCGGGCTTGTAATTACTTTAGTCTATAAATTACATACAAAAACCCATCATTTGATGGGTTTTTTATTGTTCACAATTAGCGATTAATTTTTTTGCGTAAACTGGAAAATAGCCATTCCAGCAACCATCGCTAATGTAAATATTATTCCTTGTGTTATTCCCATTCCTGTTAATAATAATGCAGGTCCGGGGCAGATCCCAGCGAGTCCCCATCCCACACCAAATAACACGCTTCCAGTGACTAGTTTTTTATCAATCGTTTGATTGGTTGGGATTTGTAGTGGGCAATTCAGCACACTAACAGAGCGTTTTTTGACCCATAAAAAAGTTATTCCACTAATTACCATTCCAACAGCCATCGTAATTAATAAAGAAGGATCCCACGTCCCAGTAATATCTAAAAACGCTAAAATCTTTGCTGGATTTCCCATTCCAGCAACGACTAATCCTAGGCCAAATAATAACCCTGAAATTAATGCGATAAGAATAGGCATTGCGTTATCTCCCTATCCCATAATGGTTGGCTAGTGCGACCGTCACAAAAGCAACGATCATAAAAAGCAATACTGCAACAATGGAACGACGGGACAACCTTGCCATACCACAGATCCCATGACCGCTAGTACAGCCACTTCCCAGCCGTGAGCCAAAGCCGACAAACAACCCAGCTAAAACTAAAATAGGTGTGCTGGTCGCAATGTTAACTTCGGGTGTATACGCCAACCAAGTAAATAACATTGGAGCGCTCATCAGGCCAATAATAAAAGCCACTTTCCATGCAGTATCCCCCTTAGTCGGTTTCAATAACCCGCCTAAGATACCGCTGATACCGGCTATTCGGCCGTTAAACACTAATAAAATAGCAGCGGCTAATCCAATCAACACGCCCCCCACTGCAGCAGATAATGGCGTAAAATTAGCCCAATCTATGGTCATTTCATTTCTCCTTCACGGGGCAATAAAGCTGATATAACATATTGAGCAGCGTAAATAATTTCTCATCTGCAATCGCATAGTAAATACGCTTCCCTTCTCGGCGCGTCATCACTAAACCTTCATTACGCAATACCGTTAATTGTTGGGAGAGTGTCGGTTGTAATATTCCTAGCTGCTCTTCTAACTCACTAACGCAAGTTTCACCCTGTGTTAATTGGCATAGTAAAATTAAACGATCTGGATTCCCTAGTGTTTTCAATAATGAAGCCGTTTCTGACGCGGCCTGCTTCATCGCTAACAGTTGCTGTTCAGAGTTATTATTGTCCATATGTTATTTCTAATTTACATTATATAAAAATACAATATATCTTTTGATATAATATATGTCAATTATTGCTTGTTTATATCCATTATCTTCACGTATCCTTTACCCCATGAAAACAATTCGTGTTCCACTCTTTTTACAGCAACAAGTCATGCGCACATTGCGCGAAAAACTCGCACTTGCAGAACATAAACTCGAACAGTCATTTTCAGAGCCAACGGTTAATTACAAACAACGGGGGACAACTGCAGGTAGTGCTTATTTAAAAGAATGGGAGATCCGCCTTAACCCCAGTTTACTCATCGAAAATACAGAGCAATTTATTGATGAGGTTGTGCCTCATGAATTAGCGCATTTGTTGGTTTTTCATATATTTGGGCGTAAGGGTATCGCACCACATGGCAAAGAATGGAAATGGATGATGCAACATGTACTGGAAGTCACGGCGAAACGAACACATAACTTTGCGGTTACAACAGTAAAAAGTAAAACATTTCGCTACCGCTGTGCCTGTGAAATGACCCATGAATTAACCATACGCCGTCATAACAAAGTGTTACGTGGTGAGAACCAATATTTATGTCGAAAATGTGGGGAAGTGTTAAAACAAGAAGAGATTTCTATCGCTGCGGCAGAAAATTAGTTTTTCTGCCGCATCAAGTTTGAGGTGTGCGCTTAAGCAAACTCCGTCATCACTAATTTTGCGATTTCAAAGTAGATAATTAAGCCAGTTCCATCAATAAAAGTCGCAATGAACGGTGCAGAAACAACTGCTGGGTCCACTTTTAACTTCTTCAATACCATTGGAATAATTGAAGAAACAACCGCACTCCACATTGTAATAGCCACGATGGTTAAGCTAACCACAATAGTGACCTCGTGGCCTACACCTAAAATCCACGCACGGATTAATGCTGCACCACCGATAGTCACCGCCACTAAAAATGAGGTGGAGACCTCTTTCTTCAGAACAGTACCAAGGTTGCGTAAACTCACTTCGCCGAGCGCCATTGCACGAACTAATGTCGATGTAATTTG
This sequence comes from Providencia sp. PROV032, assembly GCF_028484875.1. Lineage (NCBI taxonomy): Bacteria > Pseudomonadati > Pseudomonadota > Gammaproteobacteria > Enterobacterales > Morganellaceae > Providencia > Providencia sp. PROV032. The sequence goes on along the minus strand of NZ_JAMPSX010000007.1, from coordinate 199,787 downwards.
TGTTCCACTATTACCGCCTGTACCAATCAACAGTGGAATGAAAAACGCTAACGAAATCGCGGCTTCGAGTTGTTCTTCAAACGCTTTTAACACTGTTCCTGTATAGGCTTCGGCCACAAATAGCATCAATAACCAAACGACGCGTTTACGCCATAGAGTTACAGGGCTTGTCGTTAAGTAAGGCTCATCTAACGGGGTGGTCGCACCTTGTAACTGCGCATCAAGTGTATTCTCATCTTCAATCAACTCGGCGATATCTTGCGGACGCAAAACACCCATTAATTTGCCAAATTGCACCACAGGTATCATATCTAAACCACTATGGTTAATCAGGTCATAAACATCATGACGCGATTGTTCTGGGGCAACAGAAAAATAATTGTGTCGCATGATATCAGACACTAATAAATTTTCAGGTGAAGCTAATAATGATTTGACTGAAAGAATACCATTTAAATAATTGTCGTTGTCGACAACAAATAAATAGGTTGGGATTTGCTCGCCATCAAGATGCTCAATAAGATTTTGTTTCACGCAAGCTATTGAGTCTGCGACAGATACTGGCAAATATGATTGACTCATATAAGCACTTACTGTTGCATCATCAACTTTTGGTGATTGTGTATTATTGTCTTTGAGGCGTGCGCCTTTCATTGCGGATTGAGCAATAGCAACTGCTCCCGCTTTGTTCTGGGTAGTGAATGTCATTTTTTTAGTCCCTATTACTGTTGGTTACTCAAACAGTACTCACATAGGGGCGAAACCAGATGAGAGAATGCAAAAGCTATCTCTTCGTCTCGGTTTTAGCACTATACAACGTATCCTGACTTTAGCAGGAAGTTACATGGGGATATACCTTCGGTCGATATATCCTGTCCTGATCTTGGGCGTCTCTCGACGTCGTCAGATCAGTAACCTATGTTTGTATAGGAGCCTCGCCTAACGAGATACTGCACTTTGGATGCGGCGCGAATTATACCCACTGGTGAATTAATTGCCACCCTATATCTACGTTTTTTTACGCATGGGAAACTTATTGTTTAAGTTCCGTTTAAGTTCATATGAATTACATCTACATAATGTAATAAAATGTAACTAGCAATAAAATTAGATATTCAAATTAAAATAAATATATTTAGTGACTTCCCTACAACCAATTCTTTGATAAATCAAAGTAAGATCTGTAATATTATTTAACAAATCTTATCGATAATTAGTCAAAACTTATTCTTCCATTTACCTTATAATACAAAAATAACAACATAAAGGAGTACGCCTAATTAAATATAAACAATACGCTTTATAAGAGTATGCACGATAACTAATGCTAACTGCCAATTGGTTTTTTATATTAACAATGCGCAAATAAACAAATAATGAAATAAGAAAATACACTTATATCGCTATTTAAATCGATATTGTTATTGAAAAGCATTTTTTTAGATTGTTAATATTTAATATCAGGCATCAATTTAGTATTAAATATTACGGGAATTATCTTAGAATATTTTTTATTTTATTTAACAGTGAAAGTTTTATTATGGATAAAGTAATTGTTGGAATGTTAACGAATTTAACATTTCGCGTAAACGATGAAATCAAAATTGCAGCTATTTCAGCTTTAGGTGATTTTAAAGCAACGATTGAATACAATGATGCCATCATTCGGATCATAGAGTTATGTCAAGATCCAAACAAAGAAGTGGCTGTATCAGCAATTAATACGCTGAGTAAGCTATCTATTTATTTTCTACGTGGTTCACTACCAGAACATTAATTACACTCTCATTTTGAGTATTGTAAATAATGACTATGATCTATTTTATAATACTGTCCCATTAATAATCTAATGAGACAGTTTGCATATATTAAACTATTTTACGCTATTTCAGTGTTACCTTGTAATTGGCAGCTGCAAGCTAAAACATAACCTTCAGCGATTTCTGCTTCAGTTAATGTCATTGTACTTGTTGTTGTGTAATTCCCTGACAACACTTTTGTTTTACAGCTTCCACAAACCCCTGCTCGGCAAGCCGCTATAATCGGTTGTTTATTTTGCTCTAGTGCAGATAATAAAGTCGTTCCCACTGGGACTTTAAAATCAACCAATCGTTGGCGAATTTTCAACGTAAGAATATCTTCACTATCAACAATATCGGGTTCAGTAGAAAAACGCTCCATAAAGAAATGTTCAGTAGGAACACCTAAATTCGCAGCAAATTGCTGTGCATTTTTCATATAAGGCACAGGCCCACATGTCATTACAATTCGTGAATCAATATCGGGTACTAAAGCTTTTAGTTTCTCTTCAGTTAAACGTCCTTGAGCAACATCGCCATTATCGGGAGTTTCTGGCATGACACACAATTGCAATCGTTCTGGGTATAGCCGAACCAACTTTTGCCACTCCTGCGCAAAAATAACTTGCTTATCGTCACGAACATTGAAAAGTACTTTTACATGAGAACTCGGGCGATTCACCATCAGCCAACGTGTCATTGACATAATCGGTGTCACACCACACCCAGCCGCTAACATCAAATACTGAGTATTTTTTAGATTAGCACACGTGAATTCCCCTTGTGCTTCAGAAAGCCAAAGATAGTCGCCCTCTTTAACCGAACGTGTTAGCCAATTTGACCCTTGACCATCATCTAACCGCCTGACAGTAATGGATATAAATCGACTTTGTCCCGGTGATGATGAAAGAGTGTAAGCACGCATGATATCATCACTATTTTTAATACTCACCAAAGCATATTGACCAGGCGAATACGTATAAAAATCATGATTGATAAGGTTGATTGTCCAGACATCCGATGTTTCTTGGATAATCGAATGAACTTGCATTCTATTTGGACATAAACTGCTTGGCATGGTCATCACGCTACTCCTTTAAAGGGGGTCGCTGCCCCCGTCTTTCACATCGTTTTTAAGCTTTTTCTATCGTTTTATTGATCATGCAGGTAAGATTTCTGCCAGATCTTGCTCAACCGTCGTAATACTACGCATGCCAAACTTCTCGTTTAACACATTTAATAAGTTTTCAGTTAAGAAACCTGGTGCTGTTGGGCCGGTGTAAATATTTTTCACACCCAACGCTAATAATGTTAAAAGGATGACAATCGCTTTTTGCTCAAACCAAGACAGGATCAAACTCAATGGCAAATCATTAATACCGCAACCAAGTTTTTCTGATAGATTCACCGCAAGCATAATTGCAGAGTACGCATCGTTACATTGTCCCACATCCAGTAGGCGTGGCAGCCCTTCTAATGTACCGAAATCTAATTTGTTAAAACGATACTTACCACAAGCAAGTGTCAGGATTAAGCAATCTTCAGGCACACTACGCGCAAAATCTGTGTAATAGCTACGCTCACCACGGCTACCATCACAACCACCGACAAGGAATACGTGACGCAATTTTTTCTGTGAAACTAAATCAATCACCGCATCTGCCGCACCTAACAGTGTTTGGCGACCAAAACCAACGGTAATTTTGTGCTCGATTTCGGTGTACGGGAAACCAGTAAGTGACTGCGCCTGAGCGATCATTGCAGAAAAATCATCGCCCACTAAATGTTTTGCCCCCGGCCAACCCACAATACTACGCGTCCAGATACGGTCTTTATAATCACCAACATCAGGATCAATGATACAGTTGGATGTCATCAAGATAGACCCAGGGAATTTTGCAAATTCCACTTGCTGATTTTGCCAACCACTACCATAGTTACCGACTAAATGAGGGTATTTTTTCAGTTCTGGGTAACCATGTGCTGGCAACATTTCTCCGTGGGTATAAATATTGATACCCATACCTTCGGTTTGTTCTAACAACATTTTTAAGTCTTTCAGGTCATGTCCTGAAATCAAAATACATTTCCCTGCGACTGGGCGAACGTTAACTTCCGTTGGTGTTGGGTGACCAAATTCGCTCGTTTCACCTGCATCCAGAATTTCCATGATTTTGAAATTCATCAAACCAATTGCCATGGCATTATCAAGCAGCTCACTCATATCAGATGGCAATGTTCCAAGCCAAGCCATAATTTCATGATATTGCCCATAAACATCATTATCATACTGGCCTAACACATGGGCGTGTTCCATATAGGCAGCTGCACCTTTTAAGCCATACAGGCATAACATACGTAAACCGTGAATGTCTTCACCGACTTCAGCTTTATCAATATCTAATGAAAATTGAGCCGCTTGTTCCTGCAAGGTTGGAATATCTGTCCCATTTAATTGCAAATTAATTAATGGGTGATTAAAAGCCACTGCACTATTCACGGATAAGCAATGTTTAATTAATTTATCACGTAAATAAATAGCTTCACGGGCATAACCAATAATACGCTCTGAATCAAAGTTGACATTGGTTAAGGTAGAGAAAAATGCGCGTGGAGCAAAACTATCAATATCATGGTCGATTATGCCCAGTGAGCGGGCAGTGACTGCGCTTGCAGATAAGCTTTGCAATACAGCAACTAATAAATCTTGTAGGTCAGATGTTTCTGCTGTTTTACCGCACATACCCTGCGCGTATGCACAGCCATTACCAGCTGGAGTTCTAATTGTTTGTTCACATTGCACACAGTACATGTTATTAGCCTCTTAAAGTTGCATTTCAAATACAACATTAAGACTACGCTCTTTATTAGAATAAAAAAGCGGAATTATTCGTTATTTCACTGTTTATTGATCTATATTAATATTCGTTGCAAATGAGAACTATTAACAATATTAAAAGTATGCTATTCGTGCTTCTTAGTTTTATTTTTCACCTTTCTTGCTTAAATCCCCTATTTTGCATTTTATTTTATTCCTGATAACGTTCTTACGATAACTCTTGTTATACTTACCTATAAGTGTTTGTTATTCCATCGTATAAAGAGAATCCAATAAAGATGAGCCAAGTAAATTCAGTAAGTAAATCTATGATGAAAAATCGATTGCGGATTTTTAAACGGTTAAAAGAATCAGATAAAACACCTTTAAAGATCTTACTACTCGCTGCACTGATTGGTGCAGCAGTCGGCCTCATCGGTTCTCTATTTGAAATAGGAACAACTTGGATTAGTAACTATCGCGTTCAATCGGTGAGTGAATGGGTTGCCCCAAAATGGCTAATGGTTGTTGGGATGTTTTTTATCTCGGCACTTCTTGCCATGTTAGGTTACTACCTGGTTAAACGGTTCTCTCCTGAGTCAGGTGGCTCTGGGATCCCAGAAATTGAAGGCGCATTACAGGATTTACGCCCTGTTAGGTGGTGGAGAGTCATTCCCGTTAAGTTTATTGGTGGATTAGGGACATTGGGCTCAGGTATGGTATTAGGACGAGAAGGGCCAACCGTACAACTTGGTGCGAACCTGAGCCAAATGTTCTATGATTTATTTCGTTTAAAAGATAATGAGTCACGCCACACCTTGCTTGCCTCTGGTGCAGCGGCAGGTTTATCCACGGCATTTAATGCCCCTTTAGCCGGTATTTTATTTATTATTGAAGAAATGCGCCCACAATTTAAATACAGTTTAATTTCAATTAAAGCGGTATTTATTGGTGTTGTTACTTCCACTATTGTCTATCGGTTGATTAATGGAGAAGCTATTGTATTAAATATCGGCCAATTTTCTTCTGCACCGATGAATACTTTATGGCTTTATTTAATTTTAGGATTAATGTTTGGTGTTATCGGTATCTGTTTTAATGGTTTTTTATTGTACCTACAAAGTAAATTTTTAGCATTTTACCAAAATAAAATTTCTCGCTTTGTCTTCATGGGCGGGTTAATTGGTGGTAGCTGTGGTGCAATTGGTGTTTACCTACCTGAAATTGTTGGTGGGGGTTATTCAGTGATCCACCAGATGGTTGCAGGCCAATTCACCATCACATTGTTATTCATATTTTTTGCTTTACGGTTTTTAACTTCAACGGTCAGCTTTAGCTCAGGGGCTCCAGGGGGCATTTTTTCCCCTTTACTTGCCCTTGGGACATTATTTGGTGGTGTTTTTGGTTATGCTGCCCTCGAAATATTCCCTAATTACCAAATTGAAGTGGGAACTTTCGCTATTGCTGGTATGGGTGCTTTATTTGCCGCAACAGTCAGAGCCCCATTAACTGGTATAGTTTTAGTTTTAGAAATGACAAATAACTACCAGTTAATTTTACCGATGATTATTACCTGCATTGGCGCCACAATGGTGGCTCAATTTTTAGGAGGCAAACCGCTTTACTCTGTATTGTTGGAAAAAACTTTAGCGCGTAGCGAAAAAGAAACAGCGAATACCGTTGCTAACAAACCTTAAAAATAAAAAGAGTTGCCGATGGTGGCAACTCTTTTTGAAGATAACGAATTCTAATTTATTTCTTCTTCGCAATGAGTGTCGCGAAGTTTAATTTTATACGATTACCTTGTGGATCCGTGCGGTGTAAGTGCCCAGGGTTTTCATTATATTTCAAAATATCCCAATCTTTATAATACCCTTCTAACTCCCCGGGTTTTAAGAAGCATTTAAATGGCACTAAATCCAGTGGCGCATCTGATGTTTCAACGGCACATACAATAACGTTAATTCCTCCTGTTAATGTATGTTCTTGCATATTGGTGATCACATTTGCAATTTTTTCTCTTTGCAAGAACATCAATACAACAGTGGAAATAATAAGTTCATAATCCTCTTGTATCTGGTGACTATTGATGTCGTAAACCGCTGTATGAATATTTTCAACTCCGGCTTGTTTTTTAACAAAGTCAATAGCTTGGATATGTTGAGGGTTGATATCTACCGAGGTCACGTCGTACCCCTGCAAGGCAAGATAAAAACTATTGCGACCCCGCCCTGAACCTAAATCCAATGTTTTACATGGCTTACTGAGGTGATTCTCACACAAATAACGCACTTCTGAATGTGGGATCGTTAACCCGTGCTCTTTATAAAATTTCAGTTCTGATTTGCATAAAAAAGCGAGCTGGCATTCCATATCATCACTACACGCGGAAATACGGTGCCAAACTTGAGGTTCGATAATAGGCGGCTGGTTATGAATATCAAAAGTAAAGTGTTGCTCGCTGCCATCTTCATTAAAAATGATAAAGTCTAAAGAGCCTTTTAGCACTTTCAACTGTGCGTATGTATCCTCTTTTGTATTATGGCGCTCTTGGAACATTAACGGTAAGGACGTTTTATTCCAAACTGGCATAGTTTTGTAACACACGAGATCATTCATATCATCACCACTAATAAGTTGCATTTTAAATACATCTTATACCGTTAGTTTGCTATCTGCAAAACATTCATGAATAAACTATCAAGGACTTGATTCATATCAACCCCCTAAAGGTGAAGGAGGCTGATATGCTTTATAAGTGATATTAATAACTTAATTGTTCCGCGCTTAACCCTAAGAATTCAAAAGGTTTTGAAACTACATAATTGTTGGTCGCATCCCCTGAATAGATATGGCTCTGCTCTTCACCAAGATCCAATTTTTTCACTTTTCCCGTTTCAGCCGAGAAGTCAATTTTGGCTAAATCAGTCCAAAAAATGTTTGGCGTTAATGCCGATTCAAAAAAGTAAAGCTGGCGTTTATGGTCAACCAATGTTCGCCAACGTGTTGATGAGATTTCAGGCGAGCTTTCGGACGTCAATCCGTAAGGAACTGACACATTACGTACCACACTGAAAACACTAGCTACCGCTTTATTAGGTGTTGTTTTTTGAGGGATTGCATTAATATAAAACTGAGCGCGAGCATATCTATCAGCAGAACGATTAGTCCCCGGCAACATGACAGTGCCACCAATACCTTGCCAATATTCCTGCATTGCTAATTGCTTTTCATAAGCCGGTGAGTTAGTCATCACTTGATATTTGCGGCTATGATGAATGACCTGCTTACCATCAATATATTCAATAATTGCGCTATCGCCACTCGCATCTGATAATGACAAATGCAACGTTGCTAATCTATCTTGTCCCGGGACATTATCCGTTGCGACGACAAGTGGATTTTTTTCTAGGTCAGCGACCGCCTCTTCTACTGTCGCATAATTATCTAGAACATATTGCGCCCATAAAGATATCGACAATGCCGGTTGCTTGTTATCGAGTTGAGGGTATTTTGATTCCGCAAGCCACAGTAAATTAGCAACAAGGCCTTCCTCGTTTACGCCATCAGTCGTTGAAATGTCATAACCCGAGGCTATCACACTACCGTATTTTGATTTCCATTTTAAAGAGTTAGGCCCTGCAATACCGTCACGCTCCATGCCTCGAGGAAAGATCCATAGATTAGTACCGATATCATATTTCCAATCCATTGTTCTTCCGGTCATTATTTGTTCATTTTCACCTAAATAAACAACTCGAGTACAAGCTTGGCTTACTGTAATCGGCATTGATATCGCTGCAGTTGCGGCCAGTGCTACGATACTTTTTTTAATAAATTGCATGCCATCTCCAAAATAGTCAAAAATAAATTTACATAATAAGCATACTACATAAATACGAACTATTTATGCTCAAAAGAACAATGTATTAAAAATAACTTCGATTAACACAATGAAATATAATACTTAATGACACAAAATGGCACCCACATTACCCCGTGCCATTTTGCTAAAAAGAGTTAATTGTTTACTGATGAAAATAAAGAACGCAACAATGCGGCCTTCTTCGAATTATCTGGAATAGATAATATTTCATCATAAAAACTGATAGAAATACGGCAAGCTAATGCAGGAGACTTTTTCCCTGCCTCTAAATTCCCGAGGATTGCAGTATCTGCACCATACTTTGCAGAAAGCCCGCTAGCGAGTTGCGTTAACTCATCCGAATACTCTTTCGGGGACATCAATGCCTGTTTAACACCAGCCTCACTTGAAATTAAGAGTTCATTGGTTGCCTGAATTTGTTTCAACAAAACAGCTTGGCTTTTCTGCGGAGGAATAATTTCTGCAGTTTCCCTTAGGTGCGGAAATAATGAATAAAAACATGTTTTCCCTGTTGGATCTTCTTCCAATAAGATTTTCAAGTAATCATTCACTCTGCTAGTAAAATTAATCACGGAATCATCAGAGGCATATTCCATTCGTTCGAGTACTAACTTCATGACATTGCCAACAACCTGATCAAATAGTTGACGGCGTAAATCTTCATTAGTTGGGTCATATTGTGTAATTAGGTGCTCAAAGCTTTGATAGGTTTCAGGGCTTATTTTCCTAACCGTCGCGATAACCGGCAGTTCTTTTTCAACTTGAGCAAGTGCTTCTGAATGAATGGCACTGTTATTTTCTGTAGATAACACATTGTTATCTTTGCTTAGCCAATAAAAACCGAATGCAAATGCAATAAAAATAATACTAACAATTAATGCGGTTTTACGTGAGTTATTTGTATTCAAAGTTACCCTGCCTTTTCTTGGTAAAACGGTTCCCCACAAACACTTTCAAGCTGATTATATATTGCAAAACTAATGCATATAATGTCATGGCATCTAAAAACGCTAATCTTCGCGTATCTAGAGTGTTACTCCATGAATTGACCTATAAAAAGTGATAATGTTTATTTTAGCTTGTATCAAAGTCATCTAGCTATAGGAATAAGGGAAATTGCGAGGTTAAGACGAGGGAATTTGCCACAAAGAGGCAATTAATAATACGTTGGATATAAAAAACCTTCAGGACTCAAGAGCCAGAAGGTTTTTTATGGCAAAAATCTTATTTAACTTGAACACCTTCAACTGAAATCAACAATTCTGCTTCTTGAGATTTAGGGCCCAAATCAGATTTGATGTTAAATTCTTTCAGTTTGATATTACCTTGAGCTTCAAAGCCTGCACGGTATCCACCCCAAGGATCTTTACCTTCACCCATTAATTTAGCATCTAAGGTAATTGGTTTCGTGACTCCATTTAATGTGAAATCACCGGTAATTTTGTAAACATCACCGTCTTTCTTCACTTCTGTTGAAACGAATTTCGCTTCAGGGAATTTTGCTGCATTTAAGAAATCACCACCGCGTAAATGTTTATCACGCTCTGCATGGTTAGTATCAATGCTGCCAGTCTTAATAGTCACTTCAACTTTATCTTTTGATGGATCTTTTGCATCATAAGTAAAAGTCCCATCAAAGTCTTTAAAGCTACCATATACCCAGCTATAGCCTAAATGCTGAATACGAAATTCAATAAACGCGTGTTGGCCTTGCTTATCAAATTGGTAAGTTTCTGCTAATGCTGAACCAGCCGTTAAAAAAAGTGCACCAGTAGCCAGACCAAGAACCGTTTTCTTCAACATAATTATCTCCACGTTACTTATCGGGGTTAAAACCCAACATTCTTTTTAATGTAATATCACGATCAAAAAAGTGATGTTTAAAAGCTGCAAAAGCATGCAACACTGATAATAAAACCACTGCCCAAGCTAAATATAAATGGACCTCACCTGCGGTATCCGCTTGTGTTGCAGCACCCGTAAATAGTGCAGGCACATCAAACCAACCAAATACACTGATAGGCTGCCCATCAGCGGTTGAGATTAAGTAACCGCTGATCAAAATACTGAATAAAATAATATAAATCAGAATTTGAACAATAATAGAGCTAGCTTTCGTTAATTTACTGTAGCTTTCTAATGGCTTCGGCGGCGGTGAAATAAATCGCCAAATCACACGAAATGCCATAACAATAAATAATAATATTCCTATACTTTTATGTATCTCAGGAGCTTGGTGATACCAACTATCATAATAGCCTAGTGTCACCATCCATAAACCTAAAGCGAACATTCCATATACGACAATTGCGACCAGCCAATGTACGAGCAAAGAGATATGCCCATAGCGGCTTGCATTATTTTTCCATTGCATGATAAAAACCATTTAAAGAAGAAGGTAATATTTTATTAACTAAGCCGTAATAATCATAAGGTGAAATTAATTTTATTCCTATCCCAAAGTTAAACAAATATTTTGTTGAAGATATTCAAATACGATCAACATAATGAAAAATAGATTACTATTTGATTTTGTCCAGTTTTCATTATAAAAGTTAAATAAAGTTTCTTCCACTTTTGTAAATGGTCGTAACTAAATACTTAGCTAATTATTTATTAATTCCAATTAAATCTAACTTATACTTAATAGATATACGTTATTATCGACAAAATAACGTTTGTAGCTCGGCCTTTTCCACCATAAATTGGTATCCTTTCTTTTAACATTGTGAATCGACTGACAGGTTAAATACTATGTATAAACTTTGGATAGCGAATAAAAATTATTCTTCATGGTCACTGCGCCCGTGGGTTTTATTAAAGGTATTACAAATCCCGTTTGAAGAAAATGTGTGTTTATTTGAAAATGGCAAAAATAGCCATGAAAAATTCAGTCGTTTTTCTCCTACCGGTTTAGTTCCTTGTTTAATCGATGAAAAACAAACAGTATGGGATTCTTTAGCCATTTGCGAATATGTTGCAGAAGATTATCCACAAGTCTGGCCAAAAGAGCGAAAAGCCAGAGCGTGGGCGCGTAGTGCAAGTGCAGAAATGCATTCCGGTTTTGGTACCTTGCGCCAGCAATGTCCAATGAATGGCGCTCATCATTCACCTCTTGATAATATTTCAATTGAATTACAAACTGACTTAAACCGATTGCAGACATTATGGCAAGATGGGTTGAACCAATTTGGTGGTCCTTGGCTTGCAGGCCGCGAATTTACGGCTGTTGATGCCTTTTTTGCACCCGTTGCCTTCCGAATTCGTAGTTATCACTTACCGGTAAGCCCAGCAGCTAAACAATGGGTTGACCGAATTTTAGTTTTACCCGCAATGAAAGAGTGGCATGAAGCCGGCTTACAAGAACCAAATATTGAGCATTGAAATGGACGAATAAGGAGGCATTATGTGCCTCCTTATTATTTGATGAGAAAAAAATCACCTGCTCGAACATCAAAATTAATATTTAACCAGTTTGCTGGCAATTCAAGCCACGTTTGGTTGTTTAGCAGGCAAATCGCTGCCTATAACTTTTCATCCCAAGGGTCTGACGTCATCACATCGCCAAGTGGTGTATGTAATGTAACTTGTTCATTTTTAAACCACTCTGCTAATGAAAACCCTCCTTTCGGGGTTTCGATATGAATATCAATTGGACAATATGGCGTATTAGCCTTAATAGCAAACTCAGCAAAATCTTCTTTTTCTTGAGGGTGTGGACAGCGAATGACCACATCAAGGTCGCAGTCTGACAGCATACTTTGAATATCTGTCGCTAATGTGTAGGCACAACTGCCTGCAACCCCCCAATGCCAAGGCCATTTAGTTTGTGAAATTATCCATAAAACTTGAACTGGTGGTAATGCAATAAACATAGAACGTTGTAATTCAACAGAATTAGCAACCAATGACTCAATATTCATAATGTGCGTGATCGCCGATTTTTCAATCTGAGTTGTCACTCGTTGATGCGGTTTTATGCCTCGGATAGCAACTGTGAGTTTATTATTTTCTGCTTTATCTCGATAAACGGTCAGAGGGAGTTTATTGTTCCACTGTGAGGCGACCCATTCTGGAAGTGTATCTAGCGCAACGTCTTCATTATTACCAACCCAAACAAAATCATGCGGATTAATTATTTGCATTTTATTACCTTTATGATTGCTACGACTGCTCTTCCCTATTATGCCTTTTTTGTCACATAAAAACAGAATATCGCACCCAACAATTTTACTAATGTCATTTAGTGGTTGCTTGTCATAAATACTGAGTTATCACCTTGAAATATCATGTCACATATTATTTAATTACCTTATTAATTAACAAGTTAGATATCTTTTTATGAGCATCGCATTATGAGAACGTTTCCCGCTATCCACGATGGCATTATTTTTACCAGTTGTATGTTTTTTAGTGCCGCAACCGCTTTTGTGATTTTAGATGCACAAGCCGCAATGTGGGCAACGTTCTCTACACTGTACTCATTCAATTTATTTAATGCGGCAAAAGAATATAAAAACTATGCCTACACGGCTGGTTGTTTGTTAATGATTTTAGTGGCTATTTTTATTGGTGATACCTTACGTCTCGGTACTGCATATTATATTTACCTCGCCATTTTTTCGTTCATTTATTACCAATTGTATGGCACGGATCCCGCGATGGATTTAACCATGAAATTTATGATTATTATGTCGACAATTGGGACCATTTTACCGGATATATCCAAGAGCTTAGCGCTGGGTTTTATTATTGGTAGTGGAGTCACATTAATTACGTATTATATCCTTAGCCATAAAATGACTCGTCACAGTGTAATTACGAGTGCTTTGGTTGAACAAAATTTGTTTACGCTAAGAAAAAATATTATTCCACGTTCAATGATTTATACTTTTGGGCTATTACTCACACTTGCCATACCACGCAGCATAGATTTAGGCCACTTTTATTGGACATTACTGACCTTCGTTTTTGTATTGAATCCAAAATCACAAAGTATCGTTAAAATTACTTTGCAGAGGGTCTTAGGCAGCCTTATTTCTGTCTTATTACTATATTTTTTGTTTAATCTACCATTTATGCCATACATCGGTTTAATTGCGGTCGTGGTGTTTGCCTTTCTAATGCCGATGAGTTTTCATCACGGATATACGTTTATGACATTTGTTGTGACAAGCTTAATTTTGTCTATTCTTGAGCTTGTTATATATTGGCGCCATCCTACTTATGAACTCTTGTTTGACCGCGTCCTTGAAACTGCCTTAGGGGGATCTATCGCCATTATGACGAGTATTATTTTAAAGTTATTTAGAGAAACGAAATAAATTCAAGTATATTCCCCAATCAGAACGTCTGTTCTATACTCAAAAAAGAATAAATTGGAGAAAGCATACGTCCTAAAACCTAGCCCTATCAGTATCATTATTCTTGAGTGCAATATTCGAGCAAAGGGGAACTGAAGATGAAAATATCAATTATTGGCGCAACAGGTTTTGTCGGCAAAGCATTAGTCGCTGAAGCGTTACTTCGGCACCACCAAGTGACGGCGATTTCCCGCCATAGCAATCAATTATCTCAACATGCTCACTTAATCACTGCTGTGGGTGATATTACCGATATTCCATGGTTAACTTCTCGGCTTAAAGGACAGGATATCGTCATCAGCGCGTTTAATGGCGGCTGGCAAAATCCGAATTTGTATCAAGATACCGTGGCTGGTAACCAAGCCATTTTGCTCGCGGTACAAAAGTCGATGGTAAAACGGTTTATCGTCATAGGTGGTGCAGGTAGCCTTAAAATCGCCCCCAACGTTGATCTCATTGACTCCCCTGAATTCCCCGCTGAAATTAAACCTGGAGCCCAAGCAATGCGGGAGTTTAAAAACCAGTTACAATCCATCGATTCACTGGATTGGACCTACGCCTCCCCTGCGGCAATGCTTGAAGAAGGGGAAAGAACAGAAACCTTCCGTCTTGGTGGAAACCAGTTATTAATGAATGGTCATACTCCCGCTAAAATCTCAGTTGAAGACTTTGCGGTGGCTATTCTTGATGAAGTGAATAATTCTCAGTTTATTCGCCAACAATTTACCGCAGCATACTAAATTTTGACCGAAAAAAGCCGGTAAATATTTACCGGCAAAATAGATAACAGATTTGGTGTTTAACTTATTTTATTCACTTATCGCTGGCTTTCTTCGCAACTGACTTACTTTTCACGATGCTTAGCGGCATAGGTCTCACTATTTACCCAGTTATGGTCTTTTTCCCACGTAAATAACCATTTACGTGTTGGTCCGGCCATTACATTAAGGTAATAGTTATCATAGCCAGCCACTGTCGCCATTGGATGGTACCCTTTTGGCACCATAACAACATCTTTGTTGTACACCGCCATACACTCATCTAACTCGCGGTCGTCAGTGTAAACACGCTGCATACAAAAACCTTGAGATGGATTTAACCGGTGATAATAAGTCTCTTCTAGATAAGTTTCATTGGGTTCATTATCGGTGTCATGTTTGTGGCTTGGATAAGAACTGGTGCAGCCCTCATCGGTAAAGACCTCTACAACCAACAAGCTGTCTGCCGCTTTATCATCCGGCAGAATGTTATGTACATAGCGCTTGTTGTAACCGTGGCCACGCTGCTCTGCACCAATATCATCCGGCCCGATTAAACGTGTTGGATAAGTGCCCTTTCCTTTGGCGCTGCAAACAGCCAGTTCAAGGTCAGTATCGGCGGTGACCTCAGCAAATTCTTGGGCGGTCACATACACTGCGTAAGGTTTTTTACGTTCGAAAGGATCCATACGGTCGCCAATATTTTCAAACGTTTGAGCAGGTGTTTTAATCGTCGCTTTACCTGCCACTAAAACTAAGCACATTTCATTTTCAGAAGCGGGTAAGGAAATAGACTCACCTTGCTTTAGTTCATACACATCAAAGTGAACATAACCCCAGTTAGCGATTTGTGGAGTGATATGCTGAGTACGCTTATGTGCATCTGGAGCATGATATTTCGACAATAATTTTGACATAACTTTCCTCTGACACTTTTTAGGTTCTAGATAGGTAATTCTTTTCAGTCAATAACCGTTTCATCAAGTAAATAATTCAGTTTGTGGCTAGGCGGCTAAGGTCGGTGAACGAAGCCAACAAGGCCACAAACTGAAACATGACGACGATTTAGATCAAGCCCGCTTCTTTCGCTAACTTATGCAAATTATTGTAGCCTAGCGTTGCATACGTCAGCGGATGCGCAATTGCAGGGTCTTGCTCTGCTTCAACCACTAACCAACCATTTTCATATTGGCTATTTTTCAATACCTTAAACACTTCAGGGTAGTTAACGCAGCCATCACCAGGTACGGTGAACACCCCTGCTAATACCGCATCTAAGAAGCTTGTTTTACGGTTTTTAACATCTTTTAGGACATCCGCTCGAACATCTTTGCAATGCACGTGGTTAATGCGTTTTGCCCAGCGTTTCGCCACTTCAACAGGATCTGCGCCAGCAAAGGTCAAGTGACCAGTATCTAGCAATAAACCGACTTCATCACCCGTGTGCTTCATTAAGTTATCAACATCTTCAGCTGACTCGATCACGGTTCCCATATGGTGGTGATAGGCGATTTTAACCCCTTGAGATAAGGTATATTTCGCAAATTCAGTCAGCTTCTTACCGTATTCTTCCCATTGATCCGCAGGGAACAATGGACGCATATGAACCGGTTTGTTTTGGTCTCCATGAATGCAATGCGTCACTTCCGCGAAAACCATCACTTTAGCGCCTAAATCACGCAGTAACGCTAAGTGTTCTTGTACCGCTTCAATTTCTTCTTCCACACTGCGAGATAATAGTTCTCCCGAATACCAGCCTGAAACCAGTTGTAAGTCATGCTGTTTTAAAATCGGCCCTAGAATCTCCGCTTTACGTGGAAATTTATTACCTAATTCAAAACCAGCAAAACCTGCTTGACGGCCTTCAGTTAAACATGTTTCTAGAGATGTTTCTGCCCCTAAAGTGGGTAAATCATCATTCGTCCATGTCAACGGATTAATACCAAGTTGGATTGCCATGATGAAGCTCCTGTGTAGGTAAAAGTAATATTATTTACGCTGACGCCATAGGGCTATCAGGTTTAAGTAATTGGTTTTAATTTTCTGCACCAGCTCATCGTCATTGATTTCACCTTTCATCCACTCCAACGAAGGCTTACCAAATAAAGTACGACCAACGGCAAATCCTTTGACGATTGATTTCCCAGCGGCTGCATTGAAACCTGCTTGCAGTTCTGCTTGCGGTGCATCAAGCCCTAATAACACAACACCACGGCAATATGGGTCACGTTCTTGAATTAATTGATCAACCGCATCCCAGTTTTCCGCTTGCAGTGGCGGTAATTTCCACCAATCTGGTTTGATACCTAAGTTATAGAAGCGTTTGATTGCGCGTAAATACAGCTCATCATTACGTTCCATATCCGCAGGCAATATCACTTCGAGTAGTAATTCATGCCCTGATTGGCAACAAGCGCTATACACTTCCTGAACTGTTTTTTCTTGCTCTAAGCGCAGTGGGTGGTTGTCTTCTGGATGGAAGAAGACCAAACATTTCACAATATGTTCTTTTGGCCAGCTAATCAGTTGAGAACCAATGTTTCCGTGCTCTAAACACAATGGTCTTGATGCAGGCAGCTCAATTGGACGGCCAATCCACCAGCCACGTCCAGTCACATCATTCAATACGTCTTGACCAAAGGTACTGTCGCAAAGTAGCCCAGCTTTACCTTGTAAATTCGCTTCTTCAGCCACTTCACTGCTGGCACGGAAAATCAATTTTTTCAGATAAGGGATACAGGAAATATCAACACCTGCATTACGAGCCATATCAACGAATTGAATACGATGGTCGAATGCCATAACACAAAGTTCATTCCATTGTGTACTCCGTGAAGTCACACGGTGTAGATGATTTAGCATTGGGTCGAGATCTGGGCGCGGTACTGCCGCAGCACGCTCAAGGTAATTATCTAACTCGATTTTTGTTGGCATTGCAGGCGCACAGCCATGGCGCGAAACCACTAAAGCCCCACAAGCATTCGCGTAGGCGCAGGCTTTTTCCCAACCATCACCGTTTAAATAACCACGCAGTAGACCAGACATAAATGCATCGCCAGCACCTAATACGTTAAGAACTTCAACTCGCACACCATGAACCGTGATCCCTTCGTCCAACGTTTCTGGGATCGCCCCGCTGAATACGGAGCAGCCAAGAGAACCGCGTTTACACACCAGTTCCGCATCCGTTAATTGGCGAATGTTCTTGAGTGCTTGTACCGTATCCGTTGTCCCGCCAGCAATATGAAACTCTTCTTCTGTCCCGACAATCAAATCGAACATCGATAACACGTCTTGCAGTTGTTGCGTGACGCTATCGGAAGCAATAAAGCGCGTTTCACCATCACCCAGTGAGGTCAGCCCCCATAAGACAGGGCGATAATCGATATCAATCGCTGTTTTGACGTTATTACGTTTAGCATATTCCAGTGCTTTCAATACTGCCGCACGCGTTTTCGGGTTCGATAAATGCGTTCCTGTAATTGCCAAACAGCGCGCAGATGCAATATATTCTTCAGTAAAGTCGTCAGGCGTAATTGCCATATCCGCGCAGTTATCACGATAGAAAATTAATGGGAAAGTATCCTGATCTTTAATCCCTAAGATAACTAATGCAGTTAATCTGTCTTTGTCCGTAATAAGATGGCTGGTATCACAGCCTACACGCTGCAATTCCTCACGTAAAAAGCGCCCCATGTGTTCATCCCCCACACGGGCAAGCATCGATGATTTCAACCCTTGTATTGCAGTGCCGAATGCAACGTTTCCTGAAGAGCCCCCTAAATATTTAGCAAACGAGCTCATATCTTCTAAACGAGAACCTATCTGTTGTCCGTACAGGTCAACGGCAATACGGCCCATACAGATAACATCTAACTTCTTCTGCTTATCCATTAATTACCCCTTAACTACAACAGAATTAATTGATTTCTTTTACTTTAACCCAGCGCTGCTCTTCATATGAGCGTTCAATGGCATCTAAAATACGCGAGACTTTCCAGCCTTCTTCAAAGTCAGGCCACATGGGTTTGCCTGTTGCAACACCATCAATTAAATCGCGTATTTCGACCGTTTTTTGATCATTAAAACCAATACCATGACCCGCAGCATTACAGAATGGTGCATAGTCTGGGTGCTCTGGTCCCACGAATATTGTTTTGAAACCTTGGCGGTTGCTTGGTTCATCATGGCGATAGAGCTTTAGCTCTGCCATTCTCTCTTGGGTGAAAGACAGCGTTCCTTTGGTACCTGTCACCACATAGGTCAGCCCCATTTTACGGCCTGCAGCAATACGGGATGTTTCGATAACCCCCATCGCACCACCGGCAAAGCGTACCATCGCATGGGCCTGATCTTCGTTTTCCACAGGAACCATCACCGATGACCCTGCTTTTTCTGGGCGCTGTTTAATCACGATATCCATATCACCACAGACGGTTTCAATGTCTCCTACGAGGAATTGCGCCATATTAATAATGTGCGCAGACAAATCCCCCAGCGCACCGAGCCCCGCTTTTGCTTTAAAACAGTGCCAGTGAATTGGCGCATTAGGGTCAGCCATATAATCTTCATTATGGGTACCATAAAAATGGATAACTTCGCCGATTTCACCATTAGCAATGATTTCTTTCGCAAGTTGCGAAGTGGGGTTTTTCATGTAGTTAAACCCTACTAAGGTTAAGACACCGGCCTTTTTAGCCGCTTCAACCATCTCCTTTGCATCTTCAGAGTTAAGTGCTAATGGTTTCTCACAATAAACATGTTTACCATGCTTGATAGCTTCCATTGCCATTTCTTTGTGCAGGAAATTAGGCGAACAAATATCCACTACATCAATATTTGGATCTGCAACTAATTTGCGCCAATCATCTGTAGCACGGTTAAAACCCATTTCCTGCGCTCGGGTTTGTGCTAGCTCAGGGGTAATTTCTGCAATCATTTCGCGAACCAATTTCCCCTGCAATGGAAAAACGGTTGGTGCTTGTGCATAAGCAATGGCATGAGCTCGCCCTATATAGCCAGTACCTATCATCCCGATACGGATCTCTTTCATCTGTTCTACCTCTCGCTCATTTCCTGTAGTGCAATGGCTGGCCCAATATTCGTTCCAGATTTTATTTCAATAATCATGTTATACGGAACATTCGTTTCACTTTCAATATCATTGGAAATATTAATTTCATTATGTGATCTAACGTTAACTTTTGATGTAATTAGTTAATTTATAAGAAAATAAACATTCAATTCAGAGGAGTAGAAAACAATAGAGGCGTAATAAAGCGGAATAAAATGAAATAGAATAACTAAAAATGAAATTTATTGAGTATGGGATCTGACAAAAATCCCATACTCCCTTCAAAATCAAAACTAACGATGAAGAATACTTAAAAACTCTTCTTTACTAGAGGTTAGAGACAATGCATTTGCAATAAATTCGTCACTGAAAATCAACGCTATTTCCCTAAGGACATCAATATGTTCCCTTGATTTTGCAATCACACCGATTGCGATAAACATCACATTGGTTCTATCCCATATAACACCATCAGGGAATTGAAAAATTTCAACACCAGTATGCAAGATAATATCATTAGCTGACTTAGGGAGATGTGGCAACGTAATACCATTCCCCAAGAATGTTGATATTTGTTGTTCTCTTTCCATTAGGAAATGGACACAATCTCTATCAACATAGCCTTTATTTTTAAATTCCGTACCCACCATTTTTAATACTTCAGCTTTATTTCTTGCTTGGCAACCTAAATGCAAATTACTTGTGGTCAGTTGTTCTATCATATCCAACCCTCGATTAAGTTAATTAGGTATATTCACACCACCAATAATTAATAATTACATTGATGAGAGTTCTTCTTCTAATTGTTCTAATGATTTGTTTGATGTTTCTGGTAATAACTTCACAACAAAAATGATAGCTAAGTAGTTTATTACCGCAAATATTAAGAATACTGGGCCTAAACCAAGTTCAGCTTGTAACACAGGGAATAAATAACTCACAATCGCATTCATAATCCACATAAAGAAGACCGAGATCCCCATGGATAACCCACGGATTTTAAGTGGAAATAGCTCTGCAAGTACCACCCAAGTTAAAAAGCCCATCGTTCCTTGCATAACCCCTACAAATACCGCGCCAAGTAACCAAATTAATGTGGCTTTAATATCCCCGGTTAAGAAGTAGTCTGCTGCTGCAATTAATAAATGTAACGATGCCATTAGTGCAAAACCACCAACTATCAGTGTCTTACGCTTAAATCTGTCGACAAGGAATAACACCCCTATCACCATACCACCGACAGAAAAAACACCATTTAATACGTTGAAAACTAAAGAGGTTTGCTCAGAAAAACCCGCTGTTTTGAGAATTTCTGTGCCATAATACATAATAACGTTAACCCCAGTCGTTTGCTGTAATGCCGCCCACACCATCCCAATTAATACCAATTTAAAAATCCAAGGCGTGTTAAAAATTAACGCTAAATTTTGTTTATTGGCATTCGGATGACGTTTAGCTTCCGCAGCTTCAACATCTAATAACGTCACGATATCTTCATATTCTTGAATTGCACGTTTTTCAGGACGAATTTGCTTCAGTATTTTCAAGGCTTCTTCACGACGGTTTTTACTCATTAACCAACGTGGGCTTTCAGGTGCTTTCCACATACCAAATAGCAGGCAAAATGCGGGGACTGCTTGTACCAACAGCATATAACGCCAGACATCAGGAAGGTGACCCCAAATAGAACCAATAATCGCATTAATCGCAAATGCCGCTAGCTGTCCGATAACAATGGCAACTTCATTTAGTCCAGTGAGTTTTCCCCGCATTTCAGTTGGGGCAACTTCAGAAATAAATGTCGGTGCCGTCACCGAGGCCCCACCAACAGCAAAGCCCAATATAAACCGTGCAATAAGAAGAACTTCAATATTTGGTGCAGCCGCAGATAAAAATGCCCCAAATAAAAACAGAAATGAGAGATAAAGCAAATAAGTACGGCGCCCAATAAAGTCAGCGATACGACCACCACAAACACTGCCTAATGCTGCCCCCACGAGCAGGACACTCATTACCAGCCCCTCCGTGGTTGGTGTTAAGCCCATGTTTTCTTTCAGTGATGAGAACGCACCATTAATGACGCCTGTATCATAACCAAATAATAATCCACCAAAGGTTGCAACTAAGGTTATTTGATGCAACCTTTTTCTCTGTTGTTGATTGAGATTCATGATTAATGACATATTATTACCTTATTATTTGAATCATTATGTCTTACCAAGAAACAATTTTTAAATATTTAAATAAATGCTCAATATTAAATAATGAAAGAGGTTTCTGGCACTCTATTTGAATCGCTACTTTGCTAGCTTTAGGCCTGATCTATCAATTTATTGAAAATCGTTTTCGCAAATGTAAAACGACAAATACATCAGTTAAATTAAAGAAAGTAAGATTGTAAAAAGCTCCAATTAATCTCGGAATATTGAAAGCCCAAAGAGTATTAAATAAAATGTAAGGTCTATATTTTATATATTCATTTATAAATGAATATATTTTATATTGCGGCCAAAAATAGATTCTTAACCGCAATTTTATAAACAAGCTAAATAGCATTCACCGTATGAATTACAATTTGACTTCTTTACCTGTTTTTAATGATTCCAGCGCTTTGTCTGCGAGATACAGAGCTAGTTCGCCATCAATACCTGTCGTTTCAGACTCTGCACGGCCTGCTAAGATATCAACAAAATGCTGCCACTCTGCTTTGTATGCTTCATGGTAACGTTGCAAGAAGAAATACTCTGGCTTGGCGGATAAGCATCCAACTTCACTTAACAACGCAACACTATTCTCTTTAATATTACCAGCCGTTAATAAGCCTTTTTCACCATGTAATTCAATCCGTTGATCATAGCCATAACCCGAACGACGGCTGTTCGAGATGGTCGCCATCGCACCAGATGGGAATGTTAAGATAATAAACGCGGTATCAATATCACCTGCTTGCCCGATAGCAGGGTCAACAACATTGCTGCCTTGTGCGTAGACAGAGCAAGGCTCTTCGCCAATCATAAAACGCGCCATATCAAAATCATGAATCGTCATATCTCTGAACATACCACCCGATACTTTGACATAATCTGCCGGTGGTGGTGACGGATCACGAGACGTGATAATTAAAGATTCTGCTTTACCAATCGCACCTTGTTGGAATAAGTTTTTCAAGTGGCGAAATTGAGGATCATAACGACGGTTAAAACCAATAAACAATGGAACATTATGTTCTTTCACGCTTTTTAAACACTGCTTCACACGTTCAAGATCAAGGTGAACTGGTTTTTCGCAAAAAATCACTTTTTTATGTTTTGCTGCGAGTTCGATTAAATCAGCGTGTGTATCTGTGGCTGAAGCAATTAAAACACCCTGTACATTAGGGTCTTGCATCGCTTCTTCTGTTGTCTGTACTTTTGCTTGGTACTTTTCAGCCAAGGCAACCGCATTGGGTTGATAAGGATCGATGACAGAATAAAGTTGAGTTTCTTTATGGCCGGCAATATTAACAGCATGAACCTGTCCGATACGTCCTGCGCCGAATAGTGCTATATTGAACATTCAAATGCTCCTTGATACCTTAAATCCACTATTTGGATATTACGGAATATACCAAATAAAACGTTCATTTCAATTTATAATTTTTTGGAAATTATATTTTTGGGCTCTAGCTAACAAATGTTATATTAAAGTGTATTTTTAGTGTTATTTAGATCACAAATTGACAATGCAAGCGGCCACTATTTAACAATAAAGTCTGTGCTCCATGGCACATTAGTTTTCCAGTGACTCTTTTTTATTTCTTCATGCTTTAATAAATAAAACAATTATTTCAATAACATTGTTTTTAAACCATAAAAACCATAAAAAAACCCAGCTAAAGCTGGGTTAATAATCCAAATAATTCGATCTGTATGCCAGCAGCAGATGCTGGCTAGCCGTCTCCCATACAACTTAAAACATGGCTATGTAGAACGACAAGTGGTAACCACTCTGTAAATGAATACCAAAACAATCCCTACTAAATTTCCAGTAACAACCCTACGAGTAACATCTGACACGAAAAACATCCCTCGACGGCAAAACACCGTCGAGTTATTTCGATAATATAGAGCACTACCACAATACCTTGATTAATAAAGACGAACTTTATGCTCAACCATCTCTTTAATTTTCTCAGCGGAAGCAACTATCTGTGGCTTTTTAGAAACTTGTGCTGTTCCTGTCCGCCACCATGCCTCATAACCATCGGTCATTGTTTTAGGAAGTACTTTAATATCAATCAATACACAGCCTGAATGGGACTTAGCATCTTCCAGTGCTGCAATCAATTGTTTCTCATCATGTACCCGATAACTTTTACAACCGTAGCTTTCCGCATTTTTAGCAAAATCCACCTTCACTAACGGCCCATCCATTAAGCCTGTCTGTGGGTTTCTATAACGGTTTTCTGTGCCGAAACTCCCCATACCTTGACTCATTTGCAGGTTATTAATACAACCAAATCCTGCATTATCAAACAATAAGATGGTGATCTTAATATTTTCCTGAATCGCAGTTTGTAATTCACTGTGTAGCATCAAGTAAGAGCCGTCTCCGACCATCGCATAAACAGGTTGTTTCGGCGCCGCGATTTTAGCCCCAACTGCGGCGGCAATTTCGTACCCCATGCATGAATAACCATATTCAAGATGGTATGTATCTCGTTGTTTTGGTAACCAAATACGCTGTAGATCCCCCGGTAGTGAACCTGCGGCTCCTACAATAATTGCATCATCTTCCATGTATTGCTGCATTAAACCCAATACCCGAGTTTGAGCCAGTTCCGTACCTAATGTTTTACTGTATTCGTCAAGTTTATCATCAAGCTGACCTGCAATTTCAGGTACAAAATCCAATGGTCGGTACTGAATACTAAACAAACGATCCAGTTCATTTTTCCATTGTTGCTTAGCCTGTTGGATTTCCATCCCCCACTGAGTTTGGTAATGGGAGTCTTTCATTTTTATATCAATCGCTTGCAAAGCTTCCTTCGCATCAGCAACCACTTTCAATGCATCCAACTTACTAGCATCAAACTCTGCAACGTTGATATTTAAGAATTTAACATTTGGATGGCTAAACAACGACTTAGATGCTGTCGTAAAGTCAGTAAAACGGGTGCCGACACCAATGACTAAGTCCGCTTCTTTAGCCAACAAGTTTGCAGCTAGCCCGCCTGTCGTCCCAATTCCCCCCATATTTAATGGGTGGCTGGCAATGATGGCACTTTTGCCTGCTTGAGTTTCGCCAAATGGAATGCCGTAATCTTCCGCAAATTGCAAAAAGGCATCATGCGCTTCGGAATAACGCACACCACCACCACAGACCAGAAGGGGTTTTTTCTTACTGCGGATCAGACTCACCGCTTCTTCGATGCTTATCGTGGTTGGCGGTCGACGCTCAATACGATGGACTCGTTTTTCAAAAAAGTAGTCAGGGTAATCCCATGCTTCACCTTGCACATCTTGCGGTAAACAGACTGTTACAGCCCCTGTATCTGCTGGGTCAGTGAGTACTCGCATAGCATTGACCATCGCGGCCATCAGTTGTTCCGGCCGCGAGATCCGATCCCAATAACGTGAAACCGGACGAAAACAATCATTTGTGCTTATTGTTCCATCCCCATACTGTTCAACTTGCTGCAATACAGGATCGGGCTGGCGAGTCGCAAAAGTGTCTCCTGGTAGCAATAATAATGGGATACGATTGGCTGTCGCCGTGGCCGCAGCGGTGATCATATTCGCGGCACCTGGGCCAACAGAGGATGTAACCGCAAAAATTTGTTTACGTTTTTTTTGCTTTGCAAAGCCTGTCGCAATATGCGCCATGCCTTGCTCATTACACCCTTGATAAACGCGTAGATGGCCAGGCGCTTCTTCAAGCGCCTGACCTAAACCCACAACATTACCATGGCCAAAAATCGTAAATACTCCCTGAATAAACGGATACTGCTCACCATCAACATCAATATATTGTTGGTTTAGAAATTTAACCAACGCTTGAGCTGTTGTCATTTTCTGCTTATTCATACGGGTCTCCGTTTATTCCATGGTTGGCATTGTGAAACTACTTTCATGGTGCTCTAAGCGAACACTGGCAGGCCAACGGCTCGTGACTGTTTTCATGCGAGTATAGAAGCGAACACCGTCATTTCCATGTACATTTAATGGGCCAAAAATAGACCGTTTCCACCCACCAAAGCTGTGGAATGCCATTGGGACTGGGATGGGTATGTTGATCCCGACCATTCCTGCTTGGACATTTTCTTGGAATTCACGAGCCGTTTCGCCATCACGAGTGAAAATAGCCGTTCCATTACCATATTCGTGTTGGTTAATCAGTTTCAAACCGGTTCCGAAGTCAGGGACACGTACCACCGCTAATACAGGTCCAAAAATTTCTTCTTTATAAATGTCCATTTCAGGGGTGACATTATCAAATAATGTTGGCCCTACAAAATACCCATTTTCGAAGCCTGTCACTTTAAAATCGCGACCATCGACCAATAATGTCGCGCCTTGCTTTTCACCGCTAGTAATATAGTCACAAATTTTAGCTTTATGCTGCGATGAAATAACCGGCCCCATATCATTTTCTTTGCCTTCCGTAATACCCGGGCCAACGGACATTTTAGCAATTTGACCTTTCAGGTTAGCAATGAGCGCATCTGCCGTTTCATCACCGACAGCTAAGACGACGGATAATGCCATACAACGTTCACCTGCCGCACCAAATGCCGCCCCCATGATAGCATTCGCTGCCTGCCCCATATCCGCATCAGGCATTAAGATACAATGGTTTTTCGCTCCACCGAGTGCTTGGCAACGTTTACCATGAGCGGATGCCGTTGTGTAAATATATTCAGCAATCGGCGTTGAGCCAACAAAACTAACGGCTTGAACTTCTGGTGCAGTTAAGAGAACATCAACGGATTCTTTGTCCCCTTGGACAACATTAAATACCCCATCAGGCAAACCCGCTTCTTTTAATAGCTTAGCTAGCGCTAACGCTAAAGAAGGGTCTTTTTCTGAAGGTTTTAAAACAAAGGTATTGCCTGTCGCAATAGCCACTGGGAACATCCACATAGGGACCATAGCGGGGAAATTAAATGGTGTAATTCCCGCACATACCCCCAGAGGTTGCATTAATGAGTGGCTATCAACCCCTGTCGCAACATTCGCAGAGTGTTCACCTTTTTGTAAATGAGGAATACCGCATGCAAATTCAACGACTTCCAATCCTCGGGTTAATTCTCCGACCGCATCAGAAAAAACTTTACCGTGTTCTCTTGAAATTAAACGTGCTAGTTCATCCATATTTTCTTCAAGCAACGCTTTAAATTTAAATAAAATCCGAGAACGTTTTAACGGGGAAAGTTTTGACCACTTAGGAAATGCTTTATGCGCAATCTCGATGGCTTTTTTTGTTTCATCCGCGCTACTCAGTGCCACCTGTGCAATTTGCTCACCCGTTGCCGGGTTGAATACCGGTGCAAAGCGCCCACTTTTGCTGGATACTATTTCACCACCAATGAAATTATGAATCTGTTCCATGTTGCCTCTCTTTAGCTGACAGAGTTACCTAGTTACTCAATGTATATGAAATATTTGTTTCATTTACAACTAAAATTGAAATAACATTCAGTTTATGTGATCTAGACAAAGTTTTTGTGAAATTTTAATCGCGACTAAAAAAATACCAATCCTAAACTTATGTCAATCACCTATTTATTGGCTATTTTGCCGTTGTATTGAGCTAAACATGGCCTTCTTTCAATCAAGAAAATCAGAGAGCAAATTGATGTAAGCTGTTCAATTTATTATCCCAAATTCAAATTATTTCACGATCCTAAAAAAAGAAAATTTTTAAAGTTGAACTAAGTGTTTCAAAAAGATTCGACTAACGCTGTAAAACAACTACAATTAGAGCCAAATTCTGGAGGTTATATGTCAAGTGCATCAAATTTGAATGAGTTTCAAGAGCAAGTTCGCTCGCGATATGACGAATTAAGTAAACGGCTACAACAAGTAGCACGCTACGTATTAGACAATACAAATAGCGTCGCATTTGATACTGTCGCCGTCATTGCGAAAGAAGCTAAGGTTCCGCCTTCGACGCTGATCCGTTTTGCAAATGCGTTTAATTTCAGTGGGTTTAATGAAATGAAACAATTGTTTCGCATGAACCTTGTTGAAGAAACCGCCAGCTACACAGATAGAGCACGTATGTTTCGTGAAATGGACGGTTCCCAAGAGCTGGGCGATGACCCATCACAGATTTTGAAAGAATTTGCGCATTCTAATGCCCAAGCTTTACAGCAAATGGCTGCGAGAACGCCTGCTGAAGATATCGAAAAAGCCGTATCGCTATTAGCGAATGCACAAAATATCTACATTATCGGTTTACGTCGTTCATTCAGCGTTGCAACCTATTTAAGTTACGCTCTTAGCCATTTAGAATGTCGCCCCGTACTCATTGATGGACTTGGCGGGATGTTCAAAGAGCAGATCAGCAGGATCAGCGAAAATGACGTCGTTATTTCAATCAGTTTCACACCTTACGCCTCAGAAACTGTCATGGTCAGCGAAAAAGCGGCCCAAGCAGGTGCACAACAAATCGTGATTACTGACAGCCAAATCAGCCCGTTGGCAAGTTTTAGTGATGTTTGTTTTGTGATCAAAGAAGCCCAAGTAGATGCATTTCGTTCGCAGTCAGCCACCTTATGTTTAGCACAATCACTAACCGTTGCATTAGCCTATCGTCAGGGTAGCAGCTTAGTCTAAGTTATACGGCTCTGTAATTAAACACCTCCATTAATTCAGAGCCTCTTCCAATCCTCTCCCTCATTAACATAAACGTATTTATTGAATGTTAATTAAGTTTCATCTTTTTCTTGGATTTGTGAATCTCATCAGAAAATACAAATTCCAAAAAGACAATCAAATGAAATTATTATTTCGTCCTGCTATGTTGGGATTATTTCTCGTGTCAGATAAAACCATAATAAGGGCTAAGCATGTTAAATACACACTTTCTTTATTTACTCGGGCATCTTCGCTTACTTGAGGAACAACATTCTGTCACGTCCCTTAATCGCTCTGGTATAGGTTTAATCGGTACAACACCTTATAACCAGCTTTATATCGATGCGATAAAATGTTGCGCTCATCATAGTGAGCTAAAGTCAATTTGCCAGTTGTCCCCATCACTCCCTTCTATGACTGACTTTATGTGCCAAAAGAGAAAGATTGAAGAGTTGATCAACCATGATGATGTCGATTGCATCATCATGACATCCACTTGCAGTGATGAGTTACTCAAATTTGCGATTCATACTGCTGTAATTGCAGGAAAAGATATCCTATTAAATGACATCCCCAACTATAATGAAATCAAACTAAAGGAAGTGCTAGAGGAAGCGGCGCGGCATGGTGTATTCATTGGTTATAACCAACCTTTTAGCTTTGATAACCAGTTCAGTCAAATAAAAACCGCTTTAATGTCTAAACATGGCTTAGAAACAGGGTTATTACGTCTCACAACACATAGAATATGTGAGGCTGAAAATCAATTACCATTCAATATATTACGAAACACTATCACAAAAAATATAGAATTATTGTTATCTTTAATGCCTGATGTTCTACTTTCAAACCCGGCAATTCAATACTCACATCCTTTTATGAAAAGAGCTGATGGCGATGTGTTGATGATCAATTTTCGCCAAAATGGCGGGTTATTGATTTCATTTGAAATCTTTTTCAATACAGGAAAGATCTCAGACAAATTGTCTTTAAAACAATGCAATAACCGATATGAAGTAGCGAAAAAAATCTCTTTTAATGAGAAAAATCAAGAGATTAATCAAAATAATTTTATTGTAGAGCAACTCGACCAATTTATTTTAAAACTCGCTAGCAACACAAAGTTAGCTAAGATTAATCAATGGAGTCGCGCTAATAAACTAACTGATAAAGTCATAAAACAGCTGAATACCTATGGATATATTTGATTACTGAAAATATAAAGATAATTCTAATAGTAACATGCAATATTATTTTACTGGTGAATAATACAATGATGTTTGTAACACACTTAATTCACTTATAATCAATGTAATGAGCTATATGTACCACCATTTATATTAACAACGCCATATAAAAAAGACGTAGGGTCAACATTGAAAAGATAAGCAAATTGAAATAATGAATCAACATCAATACAACTTTCTCCAGTCTCGAATCGATTCATTTCTTCTTCTGTTACACCGATTAAGCTGGCCATTCTTTCTATCGATATTTTATGGTTTTCTCGTTGTTTTCGGATTTTTATCCCTAGCATTTTAGCAATGCTTTCCTTGCCCATAATAACCTCTACTAAATATTAAAATGAATATTATTAACCGGTGCGTAAATTATCACCAACCATAAATTTATAAATTGACTTAAAATAATAAAATCCTAATTAAACAAGTCAATTTAAGATAATCCAACAATGAAATTAAAATAAAAAATTAGATAACCAGATGATATAACTAGATTAAATCAGTTTCATTATTTCACTTTCGTTGTGACGCTCATCACATAAAATGTAAAGTTTAAGCGATATAGAAACTAGATTATCGTCTATCAACGACTAAAAAATTGTATTTCCAGTTTAACTAGATTTTAGCTTACATTTTCATTTTGATAAAATCATATTACCAAATTTAATGTTATAACCTTAGGAAATTCGTGACATTTTGTATTCATGCGTATCAATAAGTTTCCATAACGCAATTATAATAAAGAAAAATTTTCCCCATCATAAAAAAAGACGTTTTTTTTTATTTATTAGTCGAAATTACAAGATTAGTTTTAGATTATAAAAATAAGATGATTTATAATAGACTTATAGGGGAAAAGTACTTTTCAAGGTTAGTAAGTTACATTATATCACTCTTATTTTGAATCTCTAAAATAGATTGCTATAACAGTTTGTTTTAGATGCAAATAAAATCATTCCTCTACATTTATGCCATATTCATTACTTTCAGTCTATACACAGCATGTAAAAATTAGACAAATTATGTAAACGCCAAATAGGTGTACTTTAGTATTCACTCCCTCACCCTCTCAAAACTTACTTAACTTCACATCTTTTTAATAAAATTGTCAGTTAGCATGCTATCCTATTACGAGCACCTATGAATACTTGCTACTCATCGCACAAAGTTATTATATGGCTTCTTATTTTTATTGGTAAGTAAAGAGACCTGAAAGGATAATCATGCTACAAGAAAGTGTTATCAGGGAAATTATTCTCTGGATAGAACAAAATTTAGAATCACGCCTATCCCTAGATACTGTTGCCGATAAATCAGGATACACAAAATGGCACTTTCAGCGCCTATTTAAAAACCAAACAGGGCTCGCTCTTGGCTCCTATATCCGAGCAAGACGTCTTTCTTGTTCTGCTGTCGCATTACGACTAACAAATGACAGCATAATGGATATTTCTCTAAGATACCGTTTTGACTCACAACAAACTTTTTGTCGTGCATTTAAAAAGCAATTTAATCTGACACCTTCTGAATATAGAAAACGAGAAGGCTGGAAAGTTGAAGGGTTCTGTTTACCGCTACGAGAGAGTAAAGAACTCAACGTGAGTGTTAAATTGACCCAGTTACCGGCAATCAATTTACTTGGCACTAAACATCGTTACACTAAAGATATTAATGAATGGAATCTAAAAACGGATGAGTTGCGTCGGTACTATTGGATGGCTTTTTTTGATAAAAACCCTTATGTCACTCAGCATCTATATGCTATCCATGGTATTGACCAAAGTGCTAACGCAGAAGGGCATTTCCTATATACCACGGCTCTAGATGAACAAGATGTAGATATCGAACTTCCGCAAGCAACAAACTTACAGTTACCCTCTGGAAATTACTTAGAAATCAAAATTACTAGTAGCCTTCATGGTATAGATTATAATGATATTATCTATACTGCTTATGGGAAAGTACTTGCTGAAATGGATATCGTCCGTGGAGAAGGGCCTGATGTGGAACAATATGTCCTAAAATCTAAACCCTCTTATGAGGCATTCATTAATGATTCACGCAACTTCATTCAAGAACTAAATTATTATATTCCCGTTATTATTTAACAAGCGCCTATTTAATAACCAGCCAGCATCCCATACAAAATTGCATGGGATGCTAGTCTAATAATCAAAAAGTCACATTTATTTTTGCCCAGAAGTTTCTTCCTGGTTCGTTCACTGGCACATTGGATGAATAACCAAAACCACTATTCCCCGCTAAATTAAGGTGCTCGCTATAGGTTTTGTCAAAAAGATTATCAACACCTGCGCTTAATTTCATGTTTTCATTAATTTTATACGCTGTATTTAATGAAAAAATCGTGAAACCCGCACTTTTGCTGAAATCTTTACCCACTACATTTCCATCATTAATGGCAACACGATTTTGGCGGCTCACAACACGCACTAAGCCTGTCGTGGTCCAATCGCCTTTTTCCCACGATAAACCAAATCGGCTTTCCAACGGTGGCATTTGCGGTAATGCCTTTCCATCTGTACGGTTTTCCCCCCATGAATAAGCAAGGCTTGCATCCGCTTTCCACTCATCACTGAGCTTTTGGGCAACACCAAGTTCTCCGCCCATAATTAACGCATCCACATTTTCCACCTGACTCATTCGTGGATTTACTGCGCTATAACGGAAGAGAATAAAATCATCAACACGCCCCACATATGCAGAAACCCATGCATTAGTATCTTCATGGCTATATTTAGCACCGATATCTAACTGAGTTGTTTTTTCCGTTTTTAGCTTATCAAACACATTATTGCTACCATTCGGGCCGAGCTTAGGTGAGAACAACTCCCAATAATCAGGAAAACGTTCTGTATAACCGACACCTGCATATAGCATAACAGGCGTACCCGATAAAGAATGCTCATAGCGCGCAAAGCCTGCTGGCATCACGGTGTTACGCCCTGAAGAGCCTATTCCTGTATTATTTTCAACTATGACACGATCTAAACGAGCCCCACTGACCACTTTGCCTTGTTCAGTTGCATGCCACGTTAGCTCACTAAAAACACCATAATCTTGAAACTGTGCATCTTTTTTCCAACTATTATTGTTGTTTTTTCGATGCTTATTGGTTTGCATGTCTGCCCCGGCACGCAGCTCATAGTCTGACCATAACCATGTCCCCATCGCACGACCGCCCATAGTTTCACGGTCGACTCGCATTTTCATTGGCATATTCATCATGCCATGACCACCATGCCCCATATGACCCCCACTCATTCCCCCACCAGATGGAGAGCGAAGCGAGTAGTTATCCATAATATGATCAGCGTAATTGTAGTAGACATTCGCTTCGACTTTATCTAAAACGTCGCCAATGTTGCTCTTTTCAAAGCGCAAACCTAAGCTTTCTCGTTTAAACTGGGAGCCATCCATTCCCCGACCTGCGTAACGTGCTTCCCCATCGCCTTTACCAGCAGTCAATTCTAATAATGTGTATTCATCCGGTGTCCAGCCAACCGCAAGATCAGCATTCCATTTGTCCCATTTAGACGGCACTTTGTCCCCATTGCCATCTTTATAATCATTCGAACGTGACTTATTGCCAATAACGCGAATGTAGCCAGACTCATTGCCTAAACTCACATCTGCATTGCCGTCCCAACGACGGTTTGATGCCGCTAGCGCACTCGCATTTCCTTTAATACCGGCCTCGGTAAATAGGGGTTTTTCACGCTCAAAACGGATTGTTCCCGCTGAGTTTCCAGGCCCCCATAAAACGGTTTGAGGGCCTTTAATCATATTCAGCACATCAAAGTTTTCGGGTGAAATATAAGAAGTAGGTGCATCCATACGAGAAGGACATGCACCTAACATCTCACTATCATTAGTTAAAATACGTAAACGTGAGCCAAACATGCCGCGAAAAACAGGATCACCGTTAGTTCCACCATTTCGTATTTGTGAAAAACCAGGAATAGTTTTGAGATAATCAGAACCATCACTTGCAGGAACTGGCTGTCTTGGTGTTTTAGGGGATGTCGTAATAGTTAATGGTGAATCGACTGGCGCAGTGACAATCATCACTGAACTCTCCGAGATTGGGCTTTGATTCACTTCAGTTTTAGCGACAGTAGATGCCGTAAAAATCGCGCTAATGACCAATGTCGCAATAGGAGTCACTTTGAAGATTTGTGTGTTCATTTTTGACCTGTTTCTTAGAAAATCGATGCTACTTTCACCGCTTAAATGGCAAACACATTTCCAGCCCCCACAGATGAACCACTTAAAAATCAAGAAATTCAAGATGAGCAAAAACGCTTTGCACTATGACGGCAAAAATAACCATTAATTAATTTGTAAAATTCACAATCTTAAGAAGTCAGGAGGTCGGAGGGGCTCGAGCGAAATGTAATGACCAAGGTCTAAATAATCTAATTTGAACGTAACACTCAAAGGGAATAAATAGCGTCAGTCTAGCGAATTGCCGAATAACCGCAGCAATAAATAAGATAAGAAACGGAAAGTGGATCAATAACTGGCAGTAGCCACATGCAATGTCTTCCATCGGTGATTGCCCGATCCCTGTCATTAACATATGGTTCATTGGTGTTGAAACGTCACAATTTTCAGGCATCAGCATACCTTGATGCGAATGCATCGAATGTTCTGCCGTTGATGGAGGCTCCATTGCATTATTAGAATTAGGGCTTACACAGTGTTCCATCAGCCTCATCGATTGAGAGAACAATGGAGCAATAAACAGCATAGCCACAGCCAATAATGCAAGGTAGGCAGCAAATTGTCTGATTGAAGTGCGCAGGTGCAACGTTTTTCCGTCATCTATGTACGAATTTATAGCGCGGGATTGTATCTTATTTGGAAGTGTGTTGTTATTGATTTTCACAATTAATGTTAAGTACAGCGCAACACCACATACAAAAGACGAAAAAACAGACAATCATCCATTAAAATCAATCCATTGATTAGATTGGTATGATTAAGGTAATCGATTTATATCGATACTAATAATAAGCTAATTGTTCGTATTGATATTATTGAACTATAGACGTCTAAATATCACAATTAAGGTAACTCCATTTTGGATTCACCACGATTTTAACTATCTCTTCTTGAGTTTGGATTAATCGGAATCGGTCATATGGCGCCAAACCACTCAATTTAATCTGTAAATATTGCTTTTTTTCTTTATCACTAACGCCTTGTGTAAGCGCTTCATAAGTAACCTAAATCGGTGGTTGTAATATGAAAGGCTGTGCTATACAGGCGAGCACCTGTATAACACAATCAGTGAAGAAGCTTACTTATCGGATGGCAACCCTTTCTTTTCATGCACCATCATCAGAGCCTGTTCAACACTACGCTCGATAATCGGCCGACGTTGGTCATTTTCTGGCAGCAGTTTTAACATCATTTGCCAAGCAGAAATGGCTTCCGCGTAACGTTCTTGCTCAAATGCATTGAATGCAAAAATACTCAACGCTTTCACATTAGTGCGGTCTTCTGCGATCAGCTTTTTAAGTAATTCCGCACCTTGGCGGTTATCTTCAGGATCAGAAGAGCGCGTCAAAACCTCCGCATACCCCATCACTACATTTTCATTTTTAGGGGCTAGGCGATAAGCACGGCCATAGGCATCGGTTGCCATAGTCGCATTCCCCAACACCATACCAATACGGCCTAGCATTTCCCACGCTTCTACATTTTGCGGGTCTTCCTGCAATCGAGTGCGTAACCCTAAAGCAAGGTGTTCCATTTCCGCATTATTGAGTGGCGGCTCAGATGGGTCTAGTGCTCTATCTAACAAAGCAGGAGCTTGCTGATAGGCATTATTCCAATCTGCCACTTTCTCGTAACTGCCTACCTGATAATAAGCCCCACCCGCAACACCTAATGCGATGATAAACCCGGGTAAATAAACCCAATTGCTGGTACGAGAGGCCTCAGGCAATGCTTCCTCATCACCCTGCTCAACCTGTTTTAATCTAACGCGTTTTTTAGAACGGGCAAAAATGATCCAGCCGCCTACCGCTATCGCAACAAATGGTAACCCCCATAGCATCACCGTGAGCGGTGTCAGAGGTGGGTTATAAGTGACGAAGTAACCATAGCGAGCAACCATATAATCAACGATTTCATCGCGGTTTTTACCTTCTTTCATTAACTCATACACTTTTTGGCGCAAATCCAGTGCAATCATTGAGTTAGAATCCGCAATACTGTTGTTTTGGCATTTAGGACAACGTAGCTCTTCCGTTAATTTACGAAATTGCTGCTCTTGCTGTTCATTATCGAAAGTAAACACTTCTGTCGATGCATATGTCACCGTTGCGCTTAACGCTAACATCAATAAACCCAATAAATACCTCATTGGTTCGCCTCCTGATTATAGCGCTCCCAAAGGGGTTTAAATTCTTTTTCCCAAACGCGCTCGTCCATTGCCCCTGCGTGACGATAACGGATCACACCATTGCCATCAATTAAGAAGGTTTCAGGTGCACCATATACCCCTAAATCAAGGCCTAACATACCTTCACCATCAAATAAGCTTAGGGCATAAGGGTTGCCTAACTCACGCAACCACACAATGGCTTTATCTCGTTTATCTTTATAATTCAGCCCGACCACTCGAACACCTTGTGCAGACAATTTATTCAAATATTGATGTTCTGCACGGCATGTTGGGCACCATGTCGCCCAAACATTCAACAAAATAGGTTGCCCTTGTGTTAATACATCGGATTCGTAGTGCTGCCCCGGATTTTCAAGTGATTCAAGGCGAAAAACAGGCACTGGCTTACCAATTAAAGCAGACTCTAATAAACGGGGATCATCCCCTTCCGCATTGCGCATCAATTGCCATAACAGGACCGCAGCAATTCCTGCAAAAATAATAAAAGGAATTAAGAAGACTTTGCGGTTCATGCTGTTTCCCCTTGTAATTTACGACGACGATAACGTGGGTCAAACAAACAAAATAACGCACCGATAGCCATTAACACACCACCAGACCAGATCCAACGAACAAACGGTTTATAATACAAACGCATCGTCCACGTATCTTTCGCGACTTCCTCACCCAATGCCGCATATAAATCGCGAGTAAAACCGCCATCAATCGCAGCTTCAGTCATAACAGCTCGGCTTACGCTATAAAAACGTTTTTCAGGCATTAAAACACCGATGACTTTGTCTTTCTCTTTCACTGAAATACTACCAATAACGCCTTGATAATTAGGGCCATCAGCCTCTTTTACGCCATTAAATACAAAGGTATAAGCACGAATTGAAATGCTATCGCCCGGTTTCATTTTCACATCACGCTCAATACTGTAATTTTGGCTAAAGGCAATACCGACGATAGTTACCGCTAAACCTAAGTGAGCCAGTACCATACCCCAGTAACTTGGCGTGAGCTTGATTTTCTTACTGATGCGCACTCGCATTTCCGCAAATGCAAGAATGGCTATCCAACACGCCATCATTAAGCCGACAACCGTCAGCGCTTCTACCCTATCTTCCATCAGTAATGGCAGGGCAAAAGAGAGAATAACGGTTAATACCGTTGCAATGATTAATAATTTTTTGATAGCGGCAGGACGGTCACGCCCCCAACGTACAAGTGGGCCAATCCCCAGTAACAAGGCAAATGGCACCATCAACGCAATAAACATGGTATTAAAGAACGGCTCACCGATAGAAATCGTGCCAAGGCCAATTTGTTTATGAACCAAGGGTAGCAATGTACCAAGTAACACGACTAACATCGCTGCTGTTAGGATAACGTTATTACCCAATAACATAGATTCACGCGACCATAAGGCATTGTTCACCCTTGAGCGTACCTTGTGCCCACGCAGTGCAAACACCAGTAAAGAGCCGCCAATCACTAACACCATGAAGGCTAAGATGAATAACCCTCGAGATGGGTCTGAGGCGAAGGCGTGTACAGAAACTAATACCCCCGAGCGAACCAAGAACGTCCCGAGTAAACACAATGAGAAAGCAAAAATCGATAATAATAGTGACCATGCTTTAAACGTGGCTCGCTGTTCAGTGACGGAGAGTGAGTGGATCAATGCCGTTCCCACTAACCATGGCATAAAGGAGGCGTTTTCTACTGGATCCCAGAACCACCAGCCTCCCCAACCTAATTCATAATAGGCCCATGCGGAACCTAACATGATCCCCAACGTTAAAAAGAACCAGGCTGCCATCGTCCAAGGGCGAGCAAAGCGCGTGAAGGAGCTATCTAACCGGCCACTTAACAATGCCGCAATCGCAAAGGCAAATGCCACTGAGAAGCCGACATAGCCCATATATAACAATGGTGGATGGAAAATCAGCCCAGGGTCTTGCAGCAATGGATTGAGGTCACGCCCTTCTATCGGAAAGGCGGGCAGCGTGCGAGAAAATGGATTTGAAGTAAAGATGATAAACAGCAAAAAACCAACGCTTACCATCCCCATAACAGCTAAAACACGGGCAACAATGTCGAGAGGCATACGGTAACTGCA
This sequence comes from Providencia sp. PROV032, assembly GCF_028484875.1. NCBI lineage: Bacteria > Pseudomonadati > Pseudomonadota > Gammaproteobacteria > Enterobacterales > Morganellaceae > Providencia > Providencia sp. PROV032. The sequence continues at coordinate 161,468 of NZ_JAMPSX010000007.1, read as the reverse complement.
AATTGCCACCGCAAATGTCCAGCCGCTCATTAATAATACCCAAAGTAATAATGAGCCTTCATGAGCTCCCCATGTTGCCGCAACACGGTACCAAATCGGCAATTGCGTATTAGAGTTATTGGCAACATAAGTGACTGAGAAATCATTAACAACAAAGGCATTCACTAATACTAGGAATGCCCCTGTTACACAGAGAAAAAGTAACCATGCTAATGGACGTGATGATGCCATTAAACGTGCATCATTACGTGCTACTCCCCAAAGCGGGTAAAAAGACAGCAAAACAGCGAGACCTAACGCCAAGCACAGTAAAACGCTACCAATTTCCGGGATCATGATGCATTGTCCTTATAGGCAGCAGCTGGCCTGCGGTGGTTTTCCTGCATCGCTTTTTCAACTTCTGGCGGCGTGTAGTTTTCATCATGTTTCGCAAGGACTTCTTTCGCTAAAATATGATTATTCTCTTGTAATTCGCCTTGAACAACGACACCTTGCCCTTCTTTGAATAAGTCAGGCAAAATTCCGTGATAGCTGACGTCCACTTCACCTTCGGCATCATAAACCGTAAAAGTGATATTGACAGCATTAGAGACAGGGTCAGAATCGCGTACCACACTGCCTGGCATCACCATGCCGCCAACGCGCAAACGTTGTCCAACTTCAGGAATTTGCTGAGTTTCCCGCTTACCGTAGAGGATTTCACCGGGGGTATAAAACAAGTCAATACTTGAGCGCAATGCGTAGAGAATCAATGCGAGGGTTAACCCCACGCCAACCAATATGGAACAGATCAACCAAAGTCGGTTACGACGACGAATATTCACACACCCTCCCTACGCGCTCTTGCTGCTTTTTGCCTGACTTCACGAGCTTGCTGTTGAATAATGGCATTTATTATCATTTTTCTTTGTATATACGTATGCAAACAGAGTAACAAAATAGGTATTAATGTCAGCGCAACCGCCAGCCATACATAAAAACCATAGCCGCCCATCGCCCAAAACTCACTCCAAGATGCAAATGCGCTAGTCATGATTGATGTCCTTTTTTATTCACAATATCTAATACCCATGGGCGGTTACGTTCTAACATCAATAATTGGCTACGTAAACGGATCAACGTTAATGAGATAAAGAGAAATAGGTAACCAAAAATAGCTAAACGTAATGGGGTACGCATAGCTGGATCAATACTTTCTTGCATACGCGTTGAAGGTTGATGCAAGGTTTGCCACCATTCAACTGAATAATGAATGATAGGTAGGTTAATCACGCCAATTAAGACTAGAATCGCAGCGGCCTTGCCTGCGGTGCGACGATCATCAAAAGCATGCCATAAAGCGATAATCCCCACATACAGAAAAAATAGAATTAATTCAGAGGTTAAACGTGCATCCCATACCCACCATGCTCCCCACATGGGTTTACCCCATGTCGCTCCCGTAACCAATGCGATAAAGGTAAATACCGCCCCGACAGGCGCCATTGCCGCTATCGCCAACTCAGAGACTTTCATTTGCCAGACTAGACCGACAAAAGCGGTGATTGCCATGGTGGCATAGATCCCCATTGACCACATTGCAGCAGGCACATGGATATACATAATACGATAACTTTGGCTTTGAACTTTATCGGTTGGCGCAAAACCAAATCCCCAAATCCATCCCACCGCTAAACAAATTACACTCAATATAATAAACCACGGTATTAGGCGCCCACATAGCCGATAAAGGTTGGCTGGAATCGCAAGTTGATGAAGCTTTTTCCACATAGTTTAATTACCCTGATTTATTATATTGTTAGTAAATGCTGCGTGACAGAATCATACAATACACATTACAAAAGCAAATATATTGATTTAACACAAATATAACTTAGGCTGATCATACTCAAACGCATAACCAGCCTATTTATTGGTCACTACTTATAATTCATCGGCATAACTCATCATAAAATGATTACCTTGAATTAAAAGCCAGGTTCAACTTCACGCATGTCTGGCAACTTATGGGCGATCCCTTTATGGCAATCAATACAGGTTTTGCCATCCGTGATGGCTTGGTCATGCATTTTAGCTGCAACCCCTTTTTGTGCCGTGAAGTCCATATACTCAAAGTTATGGCAGTTACGACACTCTTGTGAGTCGTTATTTTTCATTCGCCGCCACTCGCTTTGCGCCATCGCTAACCGATGGTCTTCAAATTTTTGAGGCGTGTCGATGATGCCAAAAATTTTCCCGTATAACTCCTTGCTCGCTTGAATTTTACGCACCATTTTGGGGCCGAACTCATGCGGTACGTGACAATCTGGGCAAGTTGCACGGACACCACTACGGTTAGTATAGTGAATAGTATCCATATATTCTTCATAGACATTCTCACGCATTTCATGGCAGCTAATACAGAACTCTTCCGTATTGGCCATTTCCATACCCGTATTGAAGCCGCCCCAGAAGATAACACCACTCACAAAACCAATCAGTAATAAGGTTCCTAATGCTAAACGGCTTGGCCTACGCCACCACCGCCATACTCGGCCGATTAGCCCAAACAAACCCTTTTTCTTCGGCTTGTCATCATGTGTTTGCTTATCATTGTTATTTGACATAATTCCCCCTTATTTCCCAAAACCTTTGGATGGGGTAAATGTGTTATCAACAATCGGTGCTGTGTCTGACTGCGGCACGTGGCACTGTAAACAGAAGTAGCGGTTTGGTGCGACTTCGCCAAGAACTTTGCCTGTTGCATCCATAAAGTGCGTTGGGCTAACTCTAGGTGCCCCTGTGGTACGATAATTTTCCACGCCATGGCATTGCAAACAACGATTAGTATTAGTGGTAATTTGATAACCTTCAACACTATGTGGGATCATTGGTGGCTGATTCACATAGTTTAATGCCATTCTTTCTTGCTCTTTCGGAATATGAATGCTTCCTTCTGACGTACCGGATACTTCTGGTGATTGGGTCAGGTCTACACCATTAGCAGCCCAAACAAGACTGCTTACAACAAAGGCCATTCCAGCCACCCAACGGCTGATCGTCTTTTTCAGGACAGGATTTTTCATGATTTCGCTCCCGAACTCCATCTTAGTGTTATTTTAAAAACATCCTCAGAACAAACATCGATGCAACGACCGCAAGTAATACAATCTTTATCGGATATCTGCGCTGGAGCTTGTTTATCTAGGACCGGTGCGCGCAGAACTTGCGGCTCCGGGCAAATGTGGAAACAGTCCATACAACGGCTACAGTTTTCTTTATTTTCCGCTGTAACAACTAATGCGCCTTTACACCCAGCTACGCCATATAGCGCACCTAATGGGCAAAGGTGACCGCACCAACCATGTTCCACAACTAATAAATCGAATAAAAACAGTGCAACTAAAACCAATGCACCGCTGCCAAAACCAAAAATTAAACTGCGCCCCATTAATGAAACAGGATTAAGCCATTCCCAAAGTAATGTGCCTGTGATCGCAGAGCCGATCAGGATCACCACCAGTAAGACATAGCGAATATTGCGCGGTATAGTTGCAGACTGGTTAAAATCAAATTTACGTCTTAACCACGCCGCCGCATCCGTCACTGGGTTTACAGGGCAGACCCAACTGCAGAAAATACGCTTACCCAACAGTGCATAAACCCCAAATACGATAGCAGCCCCAATTAGCGCAGAGATCCCCGGTAAGTAACCACTTGCTAAGCTCTCTAAAGTAATTAAAGGATCAGTCAAAGGTACGGTGTCTAACAATAAACTACTGCTGTAGTTACCCTGTAAAATCCACACCCCAAACCATGGCCCACTCAAGAACATCGCTAACACCAGCAATTGGCTTATACGTCTAAACACCAACCATTTGTGGCTTTGCCACCAGCCTTTTTTTGCCTGAGCTTCACGTCCGGCATCACGTTTACGATTCGCCATTGTTACCCTCCAGCCAACCAAAGCGGTAATGGTGCCCTAACTCACCTTTTGCTAACGACCTTGGTAATACCTTGATAGCCGCCTCTTCCAATACACAAGCCTGTTCACATTTACCGCAGCCCGTGCAGTAGTTGCTATTGACTGTGGGTAAGAAGCGCGCGTGCTTACCCGTTCGGTGGTTTTGTTCCAGTTCTAATGTGATGGCTTCATCAATCAGTGGACATACGCGGTAACATACATCACACCTTAGCCCTTGAAAGTTCAGGCAGTTTTCCTGATCGAGTAAAACGGCTAACCCCATGCGTGCATCATTAATCGACTCAATGTCTTTATCTAATGCACCACTTGGGCAAACCTTAGCGCAAGGAATGTCCTCACACATTTCACACGGCTTTTCTCGGGCGATAAAGTACGGCGTTCCTGAAGCCAAACCGGATGCCAATGTCGCTAATTTCAACATGTCATACGGGCAGGCTTGAACACATTGCCCACAACGGACACATGCACTGGCAAATGTTTTTTCATCAAGGGCACCCGGCGGGCGGAGCTTGACGCCACTCGCACGGGAAGTTTGTTGCTGAAGCCCCAGCACCACACCAACAGCCGCCACCCCACCCGCAGTGCGGGCGACATCGCGTAAAAAGCGACGACGGCTGTTCTGGGACTTAGCCTGTTGAGACTTAGCTTTCTGGGGCATGAGCAATTACACCTTTTCCAGTTTAACGGCACATTTTTTGTAATCCGTTTCTTTTGAAAGCGGATCGGTTGCATCCAGTGTTAAGTTATTCACTAGCTGCGCAGCATCGAAGAACGCCATGTAAACTAAGCCTTTTGGTGGTCTATTACGGCCACGAGTTTCAACAATTGTGGTCACATCACCACGACGTGAAACCACTTTGACTTTATCACCACGGCGTAAGCCTCTCTCTTTTGCATCAATTGGATGAATAAACACAAGAGACTCAGGGAAAGCACGATGTAGCTCAGGAACACGACGTGTCATACTACCGGTGTGCCAATGTTCTAATACACGACCTGTTGATAGCCATAAGTCATATTCTTTATCTGGCGATTCCGCAGCAGGCTCAAATGGCAGGGCAAAAATCACCGCTTTACCGTCGGGTTTACCATAGAATTGATAACCCGCGCCAGCCTTGACGTAAGGGTCATTTCCTTCGCTATAACGCCACTGAGTCTCTTTGCCATCAACCACTGGCCAACGGATCCCGCGTGCTTTGTGATAGTCATCAAAATCAGCCAAGTCATGACCATGACCGCGACCAAAGCCTGCGTACTCTTCGAATAACCCTTTTTGTAAGTAGAAACCTAACTCACGTGATTCATCGTTAAGTTGGTCTTCCGCCAACTCGCTCACAGGGAACTTTGTCACCGCTTGGTTAGCAAATAACACGTCATACAACGTTTTACCGCGTAATTCAGGTTTTTTCGCGAGTAACTCTTCAGGCCACACTTCATCCGTTGTAAAGCGTTTAGAAAACAACACCATCTGCATTAAGTCAGATTTCGCTTCACCTGGAGCTTTAACTTGCTGGCGCCAAAATTGGGTACGACGTTCTGCGTTACCGTAAGCGCCTTCTTTTTCTACCCACATTGCCGTCGGTAAAATCAAGTCAGCGGCTAATGCACTGACCGTTGGATAGGGGTCAGAAACCACAATAAAGTTGCGAGGGTCACGCCAACCCGGCATGCGTTCTTCATTGATATTTGGGCCAGCTTGCATGTTGTTGTTACACATAACCCAGTAGAAATTCAATTTACCGTCTTTTAGAGCACGGTCTTGGGCAACGGCGTGTAAACCCACTTTTTCAGGGATCGTCCCAGCAGGTAGTCCCCAAACGCCTTCTACTTTCTCGCGGTGTTTTTCATTGGTCACCACCATGTCCGCAGGTAAACGGTGCGAGAACGTACCCACTTCACGAGCTGTACCACACGCTGATGGCTGGCCTGTTAATGAGAACGGCCCACAACCCGGTTGAGAAATTTTTCCTGTTAGTAAGTGCAGGTTATACGCTAAGTTATTTGCCCAAACACCACGAGTGTGCTGGTTAAAGCCCATGGTCCAATAAGAAACCACTTTGGTTTTAGGATCGGCGTAAAGTTTCGCTAACTCTTCTAACTGATCTTTCGGAACACCCGTCATTTCGGCGGTTTTATCTAAGGTATATTCTGCAACAAAGGCTTTATATTCATCCCACGACATTGGTTCAGACGCATCAGAGCCCGCATTTTTCGCATTTTGTTCGAGTGGATGAGTTGGACGTAATCCATAACCGATATCTGTTGCACCACGACGTAAATTCACATGTTTATCGAGGAATTCCTGATTAACTGCATTATTTTGAATGATATAGTTTGCAATATAGTTCAGGATCACTAAGTCAGATTGTGGTGTAAAGACGATGCCGTTGTCCGCTAATTCAAAGCTACGGTGTTTGAAAGTCGATAACACCGCAACACGTACTTCAGGGTTAGACAGACGACGGTTGGTGATACGAGACCACAAGATTGGGTGCATTTCTGCCATGTTTGAGCCCCACAGAACGAAAGCATCTGCGTGCTCAATATCATCATAACAACCCATTGGTTCATCCATACCGAAAGTACGCATGAAACCGACTACCGCTGACGCCATACAGTGGCGCGCGTTCGGGTCTAAGTTGTTAGAACGAAAACCACCTTTAAACAGTTTTGATGCCGCATAGCCTTCCCAAACTGTCCACTGGCCCGAACCGAACATACCGATCCCTTCAGGGCCTTTTTCTTTTAATGTGGTTTTGACTTTTTCTTCCATAACATCAAAAGCTTGTTCCCACGTGATCGGTGTGAACTCCCCATTTTTGTCATATTCACCGTCTTTCATACGCAACATTGGCTGCGTTAAACGGTCTTTTCCGTACATGATTTTCGGTAAGAAATACCCTTTGATACAGTTTAGACCACGGTTTACAGGCGCTTCAGGGTCACCTTGGCTGGCCACGATGCGACCATTTTGAGTTCCCACCAATACCCCACAGCCTGTACCACAAAAACGGCAAGGGGCTTTGTCCCATTTAATACTTTCTTGTTGGCCAACCACTGCTTTCGCAATGCTAGGTGCGCCAATACCTGCCGCCGCAGCAGCGGCCGCTATCGCATTGGCTTTCATAAAGCTACGACGACTGAGTTTCATAATCTTCCTCACCTTGCTCTTCCTGCTGGTGGTAAACCAGCGAAACATCTAGTACGCCGTCAATATCGCGTACTAGATCAATAGTATCTAACAACGTTCTACTACCTTGCCCTTCAACAACCACAATCAGTTTTCCATTTTCCGGGGCGCTTATCGCCACTTCACAATGAGAAAGCTGATTTATTTCTTCGGCCACAGTAGACAGCCGCTCACTTTTTACTTGTACGATTAAACTGCACACTTGATAGTTACTGTGCATGTTCATGCTCCACGGTAATGGCTGAAACTGGGCAACCTGCGACGCAAGCACCACAGCCTGTACAACCTGGTGTTTCTACTTTTGGCTGGTATATACCCGCCATTGACGGACGAAAAGAGATAACTTCAGGCTCACAACTGTCTTGGCAACGACGACATTCAATCGAAAGATAAGCAAGACAATTTTGGCCAATCGAAATTGAGATATCCCAAGGTTGGGAATGTTTTGGTAGGAAAATAGGTTCTGAACAGGCTGTTGCACATGCATAGCAAAAGGTGCATTCACCACGCTTAAAATCAACAACAGGGTAGCCCCCTGCTCCTGGTTGGATAATTGCCGTTTCGCAACTCTCAACGCAGGCATTGCAACGGGTACACAATTCAATAAATTGCGTTTCACTACCACTCCATGGCGGCCGAACCACTGGAGCCGCGCTGCGCCACGCACCAGTTAATACTCCCCGACGGGTGAGATCAACCATGTTTTTTTCCTTTACATTGCCAACAAAAAAACTAAAACATATTGATAAACCGCATTTTTTATATGTGTATTTATGAGAAATATTAACGATAGCAGCTATAAAAATACATACTACCAAGTAGGTAAAAGAGGTAATTCCCCGTATACGACTAGAAATAACCAGGTTTACGCTATTTGCTGTGCATAACCTTAAAACAGCCTTAAAATGATAAAGTAATAGGGGTTTTTAATTATTTATTAACATTTTTTTAATGTGGATTATTAATTTAAACTCAATTTTTAATTTTTTAAATTATAACACCAACCAAAAACTACCACTAAAGTGGTATGTGTAATGTCATTTATCAAAAAAATATATGCATTTTTTTTGATATTAAACAATTTTTATTTATTACTTTATTTTAAAAATAACCAATAAATATTGAAAGCAAAAAAAATACTTATAAATCAATCCAATAAAAAACTAGGAATAAATAACAAGAAAGGAGAATATAGCCAATTAGTTATTAAAATTAACAGTTTAAAACTATAAAAAAACAACCATATCAATTTGCAATAATACCCATTTTTTATTATTTCATCACATTCTATTTCCTTATTCCAAATTAACTCTTGATCAAAAACAATATTTTTAGTGTGGTTTTTTGTTACACATATAAATTGGCAATGTCTTGATAGTATCTGTGCGCTTACTATCAAACCTAAATAACAAAAAGATACCCAAAATAGTTCGAGTCACAGGTCACAATATAACAATAACTCGAAAAATGAAGGGATGACTGGCTAAAATTACTCGAGGCCCTTTTTATGGCAAACTTAAGAAATAATGCACTATGCTTATTGAGTCTGGTTGCAGGAATATTTCTCTTTACCTCTGTTCATGCCCAAACTCCTACCAAAGATAGTACATCCACTATTAACGCTCGAAATGAAACTTTCGAAGCTGCTCACCCTGATCAATACCACTCTTGGAGAGCGACATCTGAGCAGTCAAACCGCGAAGATGCCTTAGCGGAAGACCCTCGCTTAGTCGTGCTGTGGGCTGGATACCCGTTCTCACGCGACTACAACAAACCACGTGGCCACGCTTATGCCATTATCGACGTCCGTGAAACCTTACGAACTGGAGCGCCTAAAGATGCCCAAGATGGCCCACTCCCGATGGCATGTTGGAGCTGTAAAAGTCCCGATGTGGCTAGGCTAATCCAAGAACATGGCGAAGATGGCTATTTCGAAGGTAAATGGGCAAAAGGTGGCCCTGAAGTGGTTAATGTTTTAGGCTGCGCGGATTGCCATAAAACAGATTCTGCAGATTTTGCAAAAGGCAAACCAGAGCTAACGCTCTCTCGCCCTTATGCAGAGCGTGCAATGGAAACGATTGGCAAACCGTTTGATAAAGCCAGCCGATTCGACCAACAGTCCATGGTATGTGGCCAATGCCACGTGGAATATTATTTCTCTGGCGATAAAAAGTCTGTGAAATTTCCATGGGATAACGGTACCAAAGTCGAAGAGATGGAAGTTTACTACGACAATATAGGTTTCTCTGACTGGACCAACTCATTGTCGAAAGCCCCGATGCTGAAAGCCCAACACCCTGAATATGAGACTTGGAGCGCAGGTATTCATGGCAAAAATAATGTGACCTGTATTGATTGCCATATGCCGAAACTGCAAAACGAAAAAGGCGAACTGTATACCAGCCATAAAATTGGTAACCCATTCGACAATTTCGAACAAACTTGTAGCACTTGCCATACCCAAAGCAAACAACAGCTGCAAGATGTTGTTGCTGAACGTAAAGTCGCTATTCAAGAGATGAAAATCAAAGCGGAAGACCAATTAGTTCGTGCTCACTTTGAAGCGAAAGCCGCATGGGATGCAGGCGCAACAGAAGATGAAATGAAACCAATCTTAACGGATATTCGTCATGCCCAATGGCGCTGGGATTTAGCTATCGCTTCCCACGGTATTCATATGCATGCACCAGATGAAGGCTTGCGCATGTTAGGTGGTTCGATGGATAAAGCCGCAGATGCACGAACCAAACTCGCTCGTCTATTAGGTTCAAAAGGCATCACCCATGAAATTGCCATTCCAGATATTTCAACCAAGGAAAAAGCACAACAAGCTATCGGTTTAGATATGCAAAAAATCAATGCGGAGAAACAAGAGTTCTTAAAAACTGTGGTTCCGCAGTGGGATGACCAAGCTCGTAAAAATGACCTATTAGCCAAATAACCATGATTTGCCCCAAATGATGGGGCAATATAACCAATGGAGTGAATATGAGCGTACTACGTTCGTTATTAACTGCTGGGGTGCTGGCAACAGGCTTATTATGGGCAACAGCCGCATCCGCAACCCCACAAATGGCCCAAGAAAATGCAGAAGGCCGTTGGGTTGTTACACAGCAACGCAGTGCAGACAAAGCCTGCTTAGACTGTCATAAACCCGACAAAGAAGGCATGCATGGTACCCACTCAGAAGTGGTTAACCCTAACAATAATTTACCTGTGACTTGTACCAATTGCCACGGTAACCCAGGGCCAGATCACCGTGAAGGCGTCAAAGATGTCATGCGCTTTAACAACCCAATGTATACCGTCGAGCAACAAAACAGTGTCTGTCTATCATGCCACTTGCCGGAACAACTGCAAAAAGCGTTCTGGCCTCATGATGTCCACGTCACCAAAGTAGCCTGCGCAAGTTGTCATGACCTTCATCCGAAACAAGATACCATGAAGGTACTGACTGATAAGGGCAAAGTAAAAATCTGTGTCGACTGTCACTCAGATCAACGCAATAACCCTGATTTCAACCCAGCAGCGGTGAAATTGCGTAAGGAGCAGCCATGAGTTGTTCTCGTCGTCAATTCATTATCTACTCAGGAGCACTGGCGGCGGTAGGAGGGATAGCTAGCCATGCGCTAGCTAATACCATGAAAATAGATGGCGTTCGCTACGGCATGGTGCACGACGAAAATCTGTGCATCGGCTGTACAGCGTGTATGGATGCATGCCGAGAGGTTAACCAAGTGCCGGAAGGTGTTTCGCGGCTAACCATCATCCGTAGTGAGCCTATTGGCCAGTTTCCTGATGTTAAATACCGTTTTTTTCGCCACTCCTGTCAACATTGTGAAAGCGCCCCTTGCGTTGATGTTTGCCCTACCGGTGCCTCTTTTATCGATAAAACGACAGGGATTGTTGATGTAAATCCTGACTTATGTGTCGGCTGCCAATATTGTATTGCAGCCTGCCCTTATCGCGTCAGGTTTATTCACCCCATCAATAAAACCGCGGATAAATGTGATTTCTGCCGTAAAACGAATCTAAAACAGGGCAAGCAGCCGGCTTGCGTCGAATCTTGCCCGACCAAAGCATTAACCTTTGGTAATTTAGATGATCCTAAGAGCGATATTTCGTTGATGCTAAAAGAAAAACCGACTTATCGATTCAAAATTGCACTCGGTACTCACCCCAAAATGTATCGGGTTCCGTTCAAATATGGGGAGGTTAGCCAATGACAACAGCTTCTGCTTTCCATTTTGAATCCTTAGTGTGGGACTGGCCCATTGCAGTTTACTTATTCTTAATTGGTATTTCCGCGGGGCTTGTAGTACTTGCGGTACTTATGCGTCAGTATTATCCCACTGCGGCTGGCAGTGATAGCACACTCATGCGCACAACACTGATTTTGGCGCCGACCACGATCATCTTTGGGTTATTGATCTTAATTCTTCATTTGACGCGTCCATGGACGTTCTGGAAATTAATGTTTCATTATAGCCCAACTTCAGTGATGTCGATGGGGGTAATGTTATTCCAAGTGTATATGGCAGTACTTGTTGTTTGGCTGGCTAAAATCTATGAAAAAGAGCTCATTGGTTTACAGCAAAAATGGCTACCAAAATTGACAATTATTCCTAGAGTATTAAACCTGCTAAACCGTGCAGTGCGCTTTCTCGATATTGCAATGCTCGTATTGGCGGTTTTGCTTGGGGCCTATACCGGCTTTTTACTTTCAGCATTAAAGTCTTATCCATTCTTAAACAACCCATTATTACCGGCTTTATTCCTATTTTCAGGTATATCTTCAGGTATCGCGGTATCGTTAATGGCAATCGCATTGCGCTATCGTAAAAATATCCATAATACTGAAACCGCATTTTTACATCGTATCGAAGGCTTTGTGATTTGGTTGGAGATATTCCTATTAGCCGCTTTTTTTGTCGGGCTAGCATTAGGAGACGATGGAAAAATTCGATCATTAATTGCCGCATTAGGTGGTGGTTTCTGGACATGGTGGTTTTGGATTGGCGTTGTTGGGTTTGGTTTTATTATTCCTCTTTTATTCAAAAAATGGATGGATAAAGGACAAGGTGCGGTAAGAGTATTGATTATCAGTGGTGCAAGCTTACTGGGTGTCTTCTGCTTACGCTTCTTTGTGTTATACGCAGGGCAATTGACCGTTGCATAACTCACTCAATAATAAGGGTAATAATTGGAACTAATACTCCCAGAAATTGGCTTTCTCTGTCTTACATTGGCACTGTGTATCGCCTGTTTTCAAGTATCATTCGGAGTTATTGGTTTTTTACGCCATATTCCGAGGCAAATGCCTCGGAATGCCCTTTGGACCTACTTGCAATTTCTTTTCTTACTCATTGCCTATTTCTGTTTAACCCTCAGTTTTATTCAAAGTGACTTTTCTGTCGTGTATGTGGCGCAGCATAGTCACAGATTATCGCCACTGTATATTAAAATCGCGGCAGTATGGGGAGGCCATGAAGGGTCAATATTTCTTTGGTTGCTGTTTATCTCAGCTTGGAATTGTCTGTTTGCATGGTGTTATCGCAAGCAAACTCACCCGGTATTTCCTCTCACATTAACCCTACTTGCTATTATTATTGCAGCATTATTACTGTTTATCGTCTTTTATTCCGACCCTTTTTTACGCATTTTCCCACCCGCTATTGAAGGGCGAGATCTCAACCCCATGCTGCAACATTGGGGGTTAATATTACACCCTCCGTTACTTTATTTAGGCTATAGCGGGTTAATGGTCGTCACTGCTTTAGCGCTTGCATCTACTCTCTATGGGCAATTTAATCACACTATTGCAAGGCTCTGTTGGCGCTTTGTCGTTCCGAGTTGGTGTATACTCACTTTGGGTATCACTTTAGGGTCATGGTGGGCATACAGCGAACTTGGTTGGGGAGGATGGTGGTTTTGGGACCCCGTTGAAAACGCATCGCTACTACCATGGTTAAGTGCAACCGCGTTACTCCACAGCCTCAGCGTTACATATAAAACAGGTCATTATCGCCATTGGTCAATATTACTGGCGATCCTCACGTTTATTCTATCACTATTGGGCACGCTGATTGTCCGTTCAGGTATTTTAATGTCTGTCCATGCGTTTGCTTTGGATAACGTTAGGGCTGTGCCCCTCTTTTTACTATTCAGTTTTCTGAGTTTCGGTGCTTTATGTCTATATGGCTGGAAAGCTAAAAATATTGATGATTCACCAACCAATATTAATGGCCGTCAGCTTTACTTATTACTCACATTAATCCTATTTTCAACTGTATTATTTATTGTCCTGACGGGCACACTTTACCCGATGATTTACACATTATTTGGTTGGGGAAAAATATCGGTTGGAGCACCTTATTTTAATCAAACATTATTACCATTTGGTATTTTGATGCTCATTATCATGGCTGTCAGTGCCATTTACCCACTGAACAAAACCCGTATTAACCCCCGATGGCGTATTCTTTTAATCATACTTACCAGTATGTTATTAAGCTTCTTTCTTTGGTCTGAAGGGTTTATTATCGCCCTTTCTTGCGGCTTTTTATTTGCAATTTTACTTATCTTTTGGCTACGTCCTATACATGCTATTCGACAACAATTCCCATCCCTTATTGCTCATACAGGGGTTGTGATTTTTTCAGCTGGTATTGCCTTGTCAGTGGGTAGCCACCACGAAACCAGTGTTAGTCTTTCTGTAGGGCAATCTATTTCACTCGCAAGTTATCAGTTTCAATTCAACGAGCTGCAGCTTGATGCTAAATCTAACTACACAACCGAAAAAGCCATCATACAAATTAGTAAAGCGGATCAACCGTTACACCAGTTAATCACCGAGCGCCGGTTTTATACTGCTCGTCAGCAATTAATGATTGAACCCGGTATATATTGGGGATGGCTACGTAACTGGTATGCAGTATTAGGTGAGAAAACAGGAACCAATAGCTATGCAATACGCTTTTACGTCCAAGATGGCATTCAATGGATTTGGAGCGGTGCGTTTGTGATGTGTTTTGGCCTATTAATAAGCTGGATAAGAGGGAGGAGAAAAAATGCTTAGAACTCTACTCGCACTTTTTTTCCTATTTTGCGCTTTTATATCCAATGCTCAAATTGTTGATGTATGGCAATTTAATTCCATTGAAGAACAAGAGTATTCATTGCAGATTGCCTCACAATTGCGTTGCCCGCAGTGCCAAAACCAAAACTTACTTGAATCTAATGCCCCGACAGCGGTCAGTATGCGTCATCAAGTCTTCAAAATGGTCGCTGAGGGTAAAGATAAAGCGCAAATCATGCACTATATGACCGAGCGATATGGTGATTTTGTGCTCTATAATCCACCGTTGACGATTGGAACTGCCCTGCTTTGGCTTTTACCTGGAATTGCTCTAATTGGCATTTTTTATGTAACGTTCAAATTCAGTCGGTCACATAAACAGCGGATCATAAAGAGCACGGTTAATCACCAACAAATATCCGAACAATTATTATCCTCAGATACAACATCATCAACAGCCAGACTACCGCATGTTAATAAAGTACTTGCCATATTCATTGTGTCGGTCGTTATTGGTTACTTTTTCTCACCTCGATTTGAATTAGCCTATCAGGAATACCAACGCATTTCCGATCCCTTACTATCATTCACACCATTACAGCAAGAACAAAATGATTTATTACGTTTGCAAAATGATATTCGCCAATCACCTAAAAACAGTGAGCTTTGGGCGACACTGGGTGAATATTATCTCTATCAAAATAGTTATGATAATGCACTGATTGCTTATCAAAGAGCGCTAGAATATGGTGGGGAAAATGCTCAAATATATTCCGCTGTTGCCACCGTACTATATTATCAAGCAGGCCAACACCTAACAGGAGATGTTAGAGCGGTAATCAATAAAGCATTAGAGCTTGATAATCAAGAGGTTACTGCACTGATGTTAATCGCTTCAGATGCTTTTATGAATGCAAATTATGAGCAATCAATTGATATTTGGCAAAAATTATTAGATAGTAATAGCTCCCGTATTAATCGCTCTCAGCTCATTGAAGCTATTCATATGGCAAAAATAATGAAGAATAAAAAAGATTAATCTTATTTTTCTTACTAAATTTGTCACCTTGGGAATTAATACATATTAAATTATCACAATAGTAATAAAATATCCCTTTATAAAATGTCTATTTATTTAAATGTGTAATTTTTCGTTTCTTATTGATTACCATTGTTTCCCTTCTATATTACTTCAAATAATCTTATGTTAGATTGGCACCAACTCATTATTCCAACTGTAATCCAAGTATATTTCCTTAAGTGAAATTAACAATTAGATTCAGCTTAAGTGGAAATAATTTCATTTCCTTTTTATATTTTGGCATTCTTTGGGAGCATCAAAAATAATAACATAAGAAATAAATACTATGAAAAATAAAATATTTTCATTTTTAGTCGTCGGATTAATTGCGGGCGCTTCCTTTATAGGAGGCGTTGTTAGTAACTACACACCTGATTTAGATATCGTAGAAAAATCTCAAAAAGCGGTTGAGGATTTTTTAGCATACCCCAAAACAGCTGAATATAAAAACGTTAAATATCATGAGATAAGAGAAACCTTAGATCATGGCATGCTAGGCTATGTCTGTGGTGAGGTACTTATTTTTACTAGCCAAAACTCCTATTCATTTAAACGCTTTGTAGTCAAAACCTATCTTCATAATGATGGGCGCAATGTTGTTTCTATCCCATTAATAGATAGAGATGATAAAGAGTTTCCTGATAATGACTTTAATGTTATTTGGAATAAGTATTGTAATAATTAAAAAGATAGAAAACCCAATTGTTTAAATAAGATATTTCCGAGAATCAACTTTAATAATTCATTAATATATTAAGAATCTTTTTAATTAAGTAATTATTTATACCCAGTATATAGGTAACCATAAACGATATTCACCATATTGTTATTTACAGATTATCTTACACTCCTGTATACGTTAAGATAAATTAACAAATATCTTTTGAAGAACAACAGCATTCCTGTCCTCCAGTTAACATTGCTTCTTGTATTGGAGGACATTTCACTGAGCCATATGAACAAAAAACACAGCAATCCCCCTTTAATGGTTTTAATAATGCCCCACAGTGTTTACATTCATAAAACCATTGGCAAGCATCTGTCGGCATTTCTTCGACTTGCTTAAAATGGCATTCTGGACATATTAGTTCTGATTGCAGTTCTATATGAAGTTTACTCATCGACTTTCCCATAATTTTTATCACACAGATAGCTAAAGTAGCCTCTATTGAACACTAAATTCATCGCGATTTCTTTGCGTTTATACCCTATTAAGGGCTAATTCATACTGTTTTCCTGTCGGCCCTTACCGTACATCAACCATCTTTTAATAGTAATTCATTGTTGCTTGATATAAAGTCTCAGCCTTTTTTCAAAATCGTTATTCTTGGAGGCGAAATGTTTATTGGTTTTGATTACGGCACGTCTAACTGTGCTGTCGCGGTCATGAAAAACGGGGTTCCCACACTATTACCATTAGAAGGCGATAGCGTTTATATCCCATCAACCTTATGCGCGCCTACAAGAGAATCAGTCTCTGAGCATTTATTTCGCCATTGTAAAATATCCCCTTCGAATGAAATCGGGCAGCAAATTTTAAAAAGATCTATCGCGTTTAACCGTGAAGAAGGGATCGATTTAATGCGTGAAGACATCGTCTTTGGGCAAGCCGCTTTAGATTTATATTTAAGCGATCCTAGAGATGTTTATTATGTAAAATCTCCAAAATCATTTTTGGGGGCGTCTGGCTTGCATGATACCCAAATTAGTTTTTTTGAAGATCTTGTCTGTGCCATGATGAAAAATATAAAGGACACTGCAGAACAAAAATTACAACAGATTATTGATGATACTGTCATTGGCCGACCTATTAACTTTCATGGTCGCGGGGGAGAACTCTCTAACCAACAAGCTGAATCAATACTCTATCGTGCGGCAAAGCGTGCAGGGTTTAACCATATTGCTTTTCAATTCGAACCTGTTGCTGCCGGGCTTGAATATGAATCAACATTGAATAAAGACCAGATTATCCTAGTCGTTGATATTGGTGGCGGAACAACAGATTGCTCATTAATCCAAATGGGGCCAACCTACCAAAATGCACAGGACAGAACGCAATCCTTACTTGCTCACAGTGGACAACGAGTGGGAGGAAACGACCTTGATATTTATCTTGCACTGAAACAATTGATGCCACTTTTTGGGATGGAGAGCCAATCTTTATCTGGTACTAAAATGCCATTTCTACAATTTTGGAACCCTATTGCTATCAATAATGTTGAAGCACAAAAAGAATTTTACTCACGACAAAATCTAACTGCGTTAACACGCTTAAAACAAGATGCTAAAGAGCCTAAGAAAATATCTCGATTGTTAGAGGTATATAATGAAACACTAGGTTATAGCTTAGTGCGTAAAGCTGAAGAAGCTAAAATTGCTTTGTCAGATACCCCAAGTTATTTAGCTCAAATTAATTTAATTTCTGAAAAACTAGAAGTGGATATTCCACATGAACACATGGTGGAATCAATTGAATCACCCAAAAGTAAAATGATTGAGTTAGTTAAAGAAGCGGTCAAGCAAGGAGGAGTCAAGCCGGATGCCATTTACGTTACAGGCGGGAGTGCTCGTTCCCCAATATTACACCAAGCAATTAGCCAAGAGTTACCTAATATTCCGATAGTGCGTGGGGACGATTTTGGTTCCGTTACCGCAGGATTAACACGCTGGGCTGAAACCTGCTTCTTATAGTTTTGGGTCTAAATAATAATGAGTGGCAAGCCCTTCTATAAAGATTGAGGGGCCGCTCATTGATATACTGTACTTTAAATGTTCTCAGAATCTACAATTGCCTGTTTGTCGTTACTTTAAACTATTCTTAGCACTTTTTTCTATATGTCCCAATTGGCGAGAAATAGTCACGCATACTTTTTGTAAATTAGTAATTACCATATCTAATTTCTTTTCCATTCTATAAGTAGGGCCAGCAACGCTTATGGCACCAACAATATTACCTGTATAATTAAAAATTGGCTTAGCTACGCAAGTTAACCCAATTTCATTTTCTTCGTGATCAAAGGAATAACCATCTGCTCTAATTCTTGCCAATGTATTAAAAAGCGTAATAGGTTCAATAATCGTATTTTCAGTAATTTTTTCGAGTGGCTGATTTAAAATCCTATCGATCTCGTCTAAAGATTGGTAAGCTAATAATGCTTTACCTATCCCAGTACAATACGCTGGCATTCGACTCCCTAGCCGAGCATTTGTCTGAATCGACATAGTTCCTTCACTTTTATACAAATAAATTACATAACCCTGATTATAGACACCAAGGAAACAGGTTTCATTTGTTATTCCTGATAAGCTCTTCAAATATGGTATAGAAACATCAACTAGGTTGACATTCAATAGCCCCTTAATACCCAACTCTAGTGATTTAATATCTAATAAATAACGCTCACTCATCTCATCATAAGCAACGTACTCCCGATTTTTTAATGATTCTAAAATACGGAATGTTGTAGTCTTAGGAATTTTTGTGACTTTAGTAAGCTCCGCTAGTGATATCCCTTTATCTGAATCACTAATAGCCTCAAGAATTGTTAATGTCTTATCAATATTAGAAGAGTTAGATTTATCCTGCATTTTAATAATCTTCTTAGAGTGAAACGTTATACCATAATACACCAAAAATCCCTCTATCACACAGCGATATTTAATATCACAAATCCAACAAAAAACAAAATAAAAAAACAAAAAAAACTCAAACCACTGATAAATAAACAACTATCTTAATTTACAAAAATTTATCTTGATTAACATCACAATAACATAATGTAAGGCTATGGTTCACACCCAAATGATATATAGTCATTACATGGAACGACGTTCCATTTTAAAATGGTATGAGCAATTATTACATCATAAATAGGTTTTAGCATGACTATATATTGAGGAAGTAATATGTCTATTGTGACTATTGATTCAGGAACAACTAATACTAGAGTCAGAGTATGGCAAGATGGGATTGTGATTGCTGAAGTCATTGAAACAATTGGTATTAGAGATACCGCACTAACAGGGAGCACAAAGACGCTAGCTTTAGGTATAAAGAAAGCACTAGATAATGCATTAGCTCAAGCTAATTTAATATTAGATAATTCGATACCTATTATTGCTTCAGGTATGATTACTTCTAACCTAGGACTTTACGAACTTCCTCATTTAATAACTCCTATTGGTATTAATGAACTAGCAAATAATATGGTTGAAAAAATTATTCCTGATATTACTAGTTACCCTATCTGGTTTATTCCTGGAATAAAGAATCGCCTACCTGCAATCAATATTATTAATTTTGAAGAAATGGATATGATGCGAGGTGAAGAAACTGAAGTAATTGGCGCCATAAACTATTTTAATATAAAACAAGAAACCTTAATTATCCTACCAGGAACACACACAAAATTCGTAAAAATTAATAATAAACAAAAAATTATTAGCTGCGCAACAACAATGGCAGGAGAATTATTAGATGTAATAACCCAAAATACTATTCTAGCTCAATCACTAGGAAATAAATTTGCCGATGAAATAGATGAAGAATATCTTATTCGCGGTGCCAAATCATGTAAGGAAGTTGGATTAGCACGCAGTTGCTTTATGATCCGAGTTTTATCAATGTTTAGCCATTCAACTAAAAGGCAAATAGCTAATTATTTACTTGGTGCGGTAATGTACTCTGATATTTTAACTATCAAAAACCACAAAGCTTTAAATATAAAACCACACACTAACATTATAATATGTGGAAAAAAAACTCTACAACAAGCTTTAGCTATTTTAATTAGTCATGATGGTTTCTTTCATGGCAGCATCACCACCCAAAATGAAGAAGCAATTAAACCCTTATCTGGCTTAGGTGCTATATCCATCGCTCAAAAAATACAACTAATAAAATAATTGTAAGTTATGGAGAAACTTAAATGACTTGGAAAAATCATATTCCCCTAATTGCGATCCTTAGAGGAATAAAACCAAATGAGATACATCAGCATATCCCATTATTAATTGAAGCTGGATTTCAAGCCATTGAAATTCCGTTAAACTCCCCTGATTGGCAAATAAGTATTAAAGAAGCTGTAAAACATTACGGAAAAAAAACACTAATAGGAGCAGGAACAGTACTTGAAGAAGAAGAAGTTGACCTATTAGCTAATATAGGCTGTCAATTAATAGTTACCCCGAATATTAATTCTGACGTAATTAAGTCAGCAATAAAATATAATATGGTCATCTGCCCTGGGTGTGCAACAGTAAGTGAAGCATTCTCCGCCATTTCTGCTGGAGCTAAAAGTTTAAAAATATTCCCAGCAACAAGTTTTGGTCCTAATTATATAAAAGCATTAAAAACAGTATTACCTAAAGATATTCCCATTTTTGCTGTTGGAGGAATAACTTTAGATAATCTTCAGCAATATATTAATTCAGGATGTATTGGAGCAGGATTAGGTGGAGAGCTTTATAAAGCAGGGCAATCCCCTGTAAAAACCAAACAAAAAGCACAAGCTTTCATTAAAGCCTATAGAGAGATCCAAAATGAAAATAACTAAATTAACTACTTATCGCTTAGCCCCTCGCTGGATGTTTTTAAAAATAGAAACAGATGAAGGTATTGTTGGGTGGGGAGAACCCATAATCGAAGGAAAAGCAAAAACAGTTGAAGCTGCTGTTCATGAATTTAGCCATTATCTTATCGGAAAAGACCCATCACGTATCAATGATATTTGGCAAACCTTGTATCGTGGCGGTTTTTATAGAGGCGGACCAATACTCATGAGCGCTATAGCCGGTATTGACCAAGCCTTATGGGACATAAAAGGTAAAGCACTAGGAGTCCCTGTTTATCAATTACTTGGCGGATTATCTCGTGACAAAATAAAAGCCTATAGCTGGGTTGGAGGAGATAGACCTTCAGATGTAATCAATAGCATCAATAAGCTTAAAACTATTGGCTTTGATACATTTAAACTCAACGGCTGTGAAGACATGGCACTCATTGATAACTCAAAAAAAATTGATAAAGCAGTCTCCATTGCCGCAGAAATACGCGATACTTTTGGAAATGATATTGAGTTTGGTTTGGATTTTCATGGCAGAGTATCCGCACCTATGGCAAAAATACTTATTAAAGAGCTCGAATCCTACCGCCCATTATTTATTGAAGAACCTGTATTAGCAGAACAAGCCGAATATTACCGCATATTAGCAGATCAAACTCATATTCCCCTTGCTGCAGGAGAACGAATGTATTCTCGTTTTGAGTTTAAACGTGTATTCGCAAATGGTGGGTTATCCATAGTTCAACCAGATTTATCTCATGCAGGCGGAATAACCGAATGTTACAAAATAGCAGCGATGGCCGAATCTTATGACATTGGCTTGGCACCTCATTGCCCATTAGGCCCTATAGCATTAGCTTCATGCTTACATATTGATTTTGTTTCTCACAATGCGGTCCTTCAAGAGCAAAGTATGGGGATCCATTATAACCAAGGAGCTGAACTATTAGATTATATTCTTAACAAAGAAGATTTCTCAATAACCGATGGCTATTTTTATCCAAACAATAAACCCGGGCTTGGTGTAGAAGTTAATGAAGAACTGGTTATTGAAAAAAGCAAAAATGCGCCAGATTGGCGTAACCCTATATGGCGAAATGCTGATGGCGCTATCGCTGAATGGTAATACAAGCAATATAAATTAATACTTCAGTATTAAACCTAATTATGAGGAAGGCTACCATGAATTCTTATTTCTTAAAAAATAGTAAAAAGTTAATAATTAGCATGGCTGCAACACTAATATTTAGTAGTAGTGTATTTGCAAATACGTTAATTGGAAAAATTGGTCATGCAATGCCGAATGAACACCCGCAATCTCAAACAGTAGAATATTTTTCCAATTTAGTAAATAAATATACTGATGGGAGAGTAAAAATTCAGGTTTTTTCGGGTGGCACACTTGGTGGTGATGAAAAAATGTTAAGAGCCACACAAGCTGGCACTCAGGAATTGTATTACGGCTCTTTAGCGCCTATTTCAGGTCGAGTAAAAGAATTACAAGCTTTTGATATTCCTTTTGTATTTAATAATATGGAAGAAGTTGATGCCGTCTTCCGTGGTCCTATGGGTCAACAAATGTTCGAATTATTAGAACCTTTAAATTTAGTCGGCTTAGTTTGGGTAGAAACGGGATTTCGTAACGTATCCAATAATAAACACCCTATTAATAAAGCAGAGGATTTAAAAGGATTAAAAATTCGTGTAATGCAAAATCAAATTGCATTAGAAACATTTAAAGCAATGGGTGTTAATGCTTTACCTATGGATTTCTCTGAAGTATTTACTGCTTTAGAAACAGGTGTTATTGATGGCCAAGAAAACCCTC
The DNA here is from genome assembly GCF_028484875.1 of Providencia sp. PROV032. NCBI lineage: Bacteria > Pseudomonadati > Pseudomonadota > Gammaproteobacteria > Enterobacterales > Morganellaceae > Providencia > Providencia sp. PROV032. The sequence goes on along the minus strand of NZ_JAMPSX010000007.1, from coordinate 138,763 downwards.
TAATTCATATGTATGCAAATAAAATGCAGGAAGTACAAAAATATATAACTATTACTAATCATGTATATACGCCAAGTATAATTTTAGTGTCAAAACGTTTTTGGGATAAATTAACACCAGAAGATCAGCAAGCAGTACAACGTGCAGCAAAAGAAGCACAATTGTTTCACCGTAATGTGATGACAGAGGCTGATAAAAATGTCATTCAGCAATTGACTAATGCGGGGGTAACTGTTGAAAAATTAGATCCTGCTGAAATAGATAAATTACGAGAAGCTGTTAAACCTATTGTAAATAAATATATTCCAGTTATTGGTGAGGAATTTGTTAACAATTATTTTTCTGAAGTAGAAAATGCAAGAAGAAAATAGCAGACCTTCCCATATCTAGAGTATGAATAGGTTTTTATTTATCACAAACCAAATAGTTGAAATAAAAAACTGTCAGTCGGATTTATTCTGAATTAAATAAATCTGACTGCAATTGTTTTATGGAATTAATTTAGAATTTATAACACTCTACATACAGCATGTAGGAGGATACATGACAATTAAATCACTAAGAATACTAGAACAGATATTCTATAAATTATTAGATAATATCTTGGTTGCTTGTATGGCAGTCATGTTTATTCTTCTATTAGCTAATATATTATTACGTTTTACTATAAACAGCTCTATCGATATCGCTGAAGAATTACCTAGGTTTTTATTTATATGGGTCACTTTTATTGGCGCCATTATTGCATTAAAAGAAAATACACATATCAATGTTAATATTTTAGTATCCCGATTACCCAAACTAGGAAAAAAAATATGTTGGTTATTAAGACAGCTATTAATATCAATTTGTGGTGGGTATATTTTTTATGGGACTTATCTTCAGCATGATATTTTATTATTGAACTTATCTCCCGTCATGATGATAAGTATGCTATTGGTTTATGGGGTTAGTTATATTTCCGGTGTAATGTTTATCATTATTTCTTTAATTAATATTATCCGTTTTGCTTTAGGTCATGTATCAGATATAGAGCTAGAGCAATCAATGTTAGATAATTTAGAGAGTAATGAAATAGAAAACACTCCCTATAAAAACCAATAGTTTGATAATTTGAGAGATTAACCATATGACTATATTAATTTTTGTGGGGATACTTCTGATATCTATTATGCTTGGTATTCCTATTGCATTTTCTTTAATGATAAGTGGGATAGTATTAATGTTCTGGCTAGGATTTACTGATCCTGAGATAGTCATTCAGAATATGTGGGATGGCTCCAATAACTTTCCCTTGCTTGCTGTTCCCTTTTTTATGTTAGCTGGCGAATTTATGAATCATGGTGGTATAACCCAAAAAATAATCAATATATCCCATGCCTGTGTTGGCCATATAAAAGGAGGATTAGGTTACGTGGTTATTATTACGGGCTTAATTATGGGGGCACTTTCCGGTTCTGCAATTGCGGATACCGCAGCTTTAACTGCAATGTTATTACCACTTATGCGAAAAGCTGGCTATAACCCTTTTAGGGCTGGAGGATTAATAGGTTCTAGCGGAATAATTGCAACTATTGTCCCTCCCTCAATACCAATGATTTTATACGGCGTTAGTGGGCAAGTATCAATTACAAAATTATTTATGGCTGGTATCTTTCCTGGAATTCTTATGGCCTTAGCATTAATATTCACTTGGAAATTTTTTGGTGTAAAATCTGAAAGTGTTCCACCTTCTTCTAAGGTACCAATAAATCAACGTTATAAAATAATTGCTGAAGGTATTTGGGCTCTAATCTTACCTATTATTATTATTGGGGGACTACGATTTGGCATATTTTCCCCAACAGAAGCTGCCATTATTGCTGCTGCTTATTCATTATTAGTAGGCATGTTTATTTATAAAGAAATAAAAATTAAAGATATTTTTCAATTACTATTAAATTCAGCAAAAACAACCTCCATTGTCATGTTCTTAGTTTGTGCTGCTTCTTTATCTGCTTGGTTAATTACCGCAGCTAATATTCCAAGTCAGCTCATTGAAATATTATCGCCTATTATGCATAACCAAACATTACTTTTAATAACACTAATGTTATTAATTTTAATCATCGGAACTGCAATGGACCTTACACCTACTGTATTAGTACTTACTCCAATATTAATCCCTATTTTAAAAACAGCTGGAATAGATCCCGTCTATTTTGGTGTTCTTTTTATCATGTGCGTTTCAATAGGATTATTAACTCCACCAGTTGGTGCCATATTAAATGTAGTTAGTGGGGTAGGTAAAATACCGATTGAAAAACTCATTATTGGGGTAATTCCATTTCTTATTGCCGAAATATTAGTGTTATTTTTATTGGTTTTATTTCCTGAACTTGTATTAGTTCCTCTCGGTTGGTTTATATAAACTTTAGGAGTTTGTGAAAATGAAAAAATATAAGGGTAGGGCCTGCTATATAAAAGGCATAAAAGAATTAGCATTAGAGTATCTAGAAACACATTCCTCAGATAAAAATGCCTTAATTAAAGTGACTCGAGGAGGAATTTGTGGTTCAGATATTCATTATTATTTTCATGGTGGCATAGGAGACTTGTCACTGCAGCATCCAATGATATTAGGACATGAAGTTGTCGGTGAAGTCATTGAGACGCCATTAAATTCAACACTTAAAATAGGACAAAAAGTCGCTCTTAATCCATCATTATCTTGCGGTCATTGTCATTATTGCCTAGAAGGCGACAATAACCACTGTAGTGATATTTATTTTTGGGGGAGTGCAATGCGAACTCCTCATGTTCATGGGGGTTTTACTGATTATCTCTCAATACACCCTACTCGCTGTATACCTTATCATCATAGTGTCCCTGAGAAAGTAATGGTTTTTGCTGAACCATTATCAGTTGCAATCCATAGTATTAATCTTGCTGGAAGTCTAATTAGTAAACATATCTTAATCTCAGGTGCTGGCCCTATTGGTTGTTTAATTGTTGCTGCTGCTAAAGCATCAGGTGCAGAATCTATTACCGTATTTGATATCAGTGATAAAAGTTGTCAGCTTGCTTTAAAAATGGGTGCTGACAACGTAGTAAATCCGGTTAACTCAAAACAAATTGAATTTTTTAAGAATAATAAAGGTTATTTCGATGTTTCTTTTGACGCATCTGGTGCTGAATCTGCTATTCAACTAATATTTCAAGTGACTAAACCAAAAGGAACAATAATCCAAGTTGGAAATAGCCGTGGCTTAACGGCTATCCCATTAATGGAACTTGTAGCAAAGGAATTGGTACTAAAAGGTTCGTTTCGCTTCACTAATGAATTTATATGTGCTGTTAGCTGGCTAGAGAATAAACGTGTAGATCCTCTACCATTAATTAGTGCAGAATTACCGATTTGTGATGCAGAACAAGCCATTTTACTCGCAGCAGATAAAACAAAATCAGCTAAAGTTCAATTGATATTTGACTAAGTGTCTGATTAAAATAATTTATTAATTTTTAATCATAAAAATTAGATCGAGGCATAATGAAAAATAATCTTTTTGACCTAACAGGTAAACGAGCTTTAATCACTGGATCTTCACAAGGTCTTGGCTTTACTATGGCTAAAGGTTTAGGGGAATATGGTGCAGAAATCATTATTAATTCAACGAAACAAAGTAAAGCTGATGAAAGTGTTAGAAAATTAAAAAAATTAAATATAAAAGCCCAAGCTTTTGTTTTTGATATAACAAACTATGATGCCTTGAATGATGCCATCCTTAATATTGAAAACAACATTGGTCCAATTGATATATTAATCAATAATGCCGGTATACAATATCGATATCCTCTTGTTGATTTCCCTGAAGAAAACTGGAATAAAATCATAGATGTCAATCAAAAAGCTGTTTTTATGCTTTCACAGCAAGTTGCAAAATACATGATCCAACGTAATAGCGGTAAGATTATTAATATCTGTTCAATGCAAAGCGAGCTAGGAAGAGCAACGATTATACCTTATACAGCATCGAAGGGTGCAGTCAAAATGATGACTCAAGGAATGTGTGCAGAGCTTGCTAAATATAATATTCAAGTCAATGGTATTGCTCCGGGATATTTTGATACTGAGCTCAACAAAGCACTTGTTGAAGATAGCGAGTTTTCAGAATGGTTATATAAACGAACACCCGCAGCACGTTGGGGGAGGCCTGAAGAGTTAATTGGGGCTGCAATACTCTTAGCATCGGAAGCTTCAAATTTTATTAATGGTCATATCATTTACGTTGATGGTGGTATGCGAGCTGTTGTCTAGTATGTAAACATTAATTTAAATTCTAAAAGAGAGAGAAATCCTTTTCTCTCTCAATAATATTATATTTCCTACAGCTATTTTTTAACTTTATGAACAATATCAAAGTACTTATCTTTATTATCTTGCTCTGGATAAATACGGTACGTATATTCTTCAGGAGTTACCGTGACATTTTCGACAACACGAGTAAATAAAACTTTACCCTCGTCATCTTTCGCTGTTAATGAGCGAGTTTTGCCATTTTCATCAAATGACCAGTCACCTTTCATTTTAGGTTTTCCATCAAACGTGGTCATATTAAATGTACCGTCTGGATAATACTCAGCTAAACCAAAAAAGTTAGCGACTTGCTTATCATCCGCATTAACTTCTTTTTTATCTTGATCTAAAGCTTCTGTTGTTGTCCAAACTTTGCCTACCATAATTTCTTCGTAAGCATTTAATTTATGTTCCGCGTTTTGCGATTGGCTTGCTGCCGGTGTTGTCGCTGCCTGAACAGCAAATGACATAGTAGATACAACAGCAAAGAGTGTAGGTACTAATAATTTTTTCATTTTTATCCTCTAATAAATTAACTCAAACAACAGTCTGATTAAGTTTAGATTAGCGATATAAAACCAATTTTTAAAATTATATTACGTTTATTTACAAGATAACATCTTATTACATTTAGCATAGATTATTTTACACTATAAAATATACTGAAAACTCACCGATTTTAGTATTAATAATCTTAATCTTGGCTATTAAGCAATTTATTAATCAACCAATAACCCGCTTTTCCCGGTGGATTATTCTTAGACCAAACTAAATCCACATCGATTTTACGTGGCCATAAATCATAATTAATGCTCACCAAACGATTATGGCCAAATTGCTTAACTAACCATGTTGGTAATATAGCCCAACCGGCACCTTGTTCTGCCATTTCTAATAATAATAAATAATTAGGTGCATACCAGTTTTTTTCACTATTAATAATAATTTGGCTACTACTGCTTAGCTGCAGTTGACGAGTTGTTGTTAAATGTTGATAGTCAACTTTTCTTTCGTTAGCTAATGGATGGCTATTTAATACATATAAACCTAATTCACCTTGAATAGGTAAACGAGAAAAAGAAATATCCGCAGGATATTCTGTTCGGGATTCCATCATACCAACGTGAGCTTGCTGGTTTTGGATCATTTCGATAACGGCATTATTTTCTGCGATTAAAAATTCGAATTCAAGATGTGGAAATTGCCTATCTAATGTCGTTAAAATATGCTCAGCATGCGGAGGCTGATAAATATCTGAAAAAGCACAACTTAATCTAGGTTCAATATCCGGCAGTAATTCAACTCTAAGCGCTTGAAGACGCTCGTCTGCCGATAAAATATCCTCAACTAAACTTAAGACTTTTCTACCCGCAAAAGTTAATGTTGATTCACGCCCCTGCCTATCAAACAGTGCAAACCCTAAATCATCTTCAAAACCACTGATCGTCGTACTGACGGTTGATTGACTTTTATTCAACTTACGGGCTGCAGCAGAAAATGATTTTAAGGATGCTGCCTCCACAAAAGTACGCAATGTTTCTATAGAATAATTCATAAGGTATCGCTTTTTTCGATGGCTGCCATTTTGTATATATATAAAAAATAGCAAATAATTGCACCCGATTTTTATCCAAAAAAATAATTTTCTATATCTTTGAGGTAGTTATGAGCAAGCATACAAAAACATTAACTGAGCGAATTTTTCATGCAGTCTCATTTGAAGTCATTGCGATCGCAATAACTGCACCGGTCAGTGCGTGGCTTTTAGGACGCTCAATTTTCCAAATGGGAACAGTGGCAATTGTTTTATCGACACTGGCAATGCTATTAAATGTGGTTTATAACATGATCTTTGACCGTTATTGGCCTTTATCTAAAGGGTCTCGCCCGGCCAAAGTACGTATTTTTCATGCCGTTGGCTTTGAATTAAGCTTTGTTATCATGGGTGTACCCATGTTGGCGTTTTTACTCAAAATGTCATTCTTAGATGCATTCTTACTTGAAATCGGTTTTTTTACCTTTTTCTTATTTTATACCTATGCATTTAACCTCGGATATGACAAGTTACGTGACCGTTGGTTTGCGAATAAAGAGAACACAATACACGTACCAGAAACAGTGGTTAAACGCTCTTAATTTAAAATATTAATTAAGTATTCTAACGCCGTGTAGCTTATTATTTACACGGCGTTATTTATATTTCAAAACACCGATAAAAACGCCAAAATAATTCTCTTTTCTTTTGTGAATACAAAATGACGAATGCGTTTTATGCACTCATCATTTGCATAGATATCAATTTTATCATTGAACACGATCACCTATATTTACGGCATCGCTATGATTATTTCTACGATAACTTTATAAAAATACAGCTTAGATAAGTTTATCTATTCAATAACATACCTAAGATAGAGTGTAAAAATAGGCGTTAAAAATGCTTTACCTTCATTTTTGAGAACTGATTTATATAAAGTTATCCACTATTTTGTCCCAAATATAGGAAATGTTATTTAAAGGTATTCCGATGAACAAATTATTTATTTCCTCTGCATTTTTATTGGTATTTAGTCTAAGTGCTCAAGCAGACGTAACTGCCCATAAAAATGCCATTATTTCTCTCAATTTTATTGAAAATAATACCGCTTATGCAAACCAAGCGGCTATTGCTTACCATGCAAAAGCCGCTAATTTATCGCCTAATGGTATTCAAGGTGTGACGAAATCTTTTGCACAAATGAATTTGCATGAAAAAGCAGTTACTGCATTAAGTTTCAATGAAAATAATATGTCCGCAGTGAATCAAGCAGCTATTAATTCACATATAAAAGCGGGTAATTTATCAAAAGATAAAATTAATGGTATCAGCAAAAGCTTTTTAGTGATGGATGACCATGAAAAAGCCGCTGTCGCCTTGAGCTTTACCGAAAACAACCAATCCGCCTCAATCAAATACGCAGTACAACAACACTTAAGTAGGAGCCAGACAAAGTCGTAAAAAAGAGAATGACATTTCGCTGATTTATCACACAGTTAGCCTCAAAAGGCTTGGTTACTCACCAAGCCTTTTGATTTTGAATAATATTCTTTTAAAAATCAAAGCATTAATATGTAATGAAATACACCCGTCAAAGTTGATAATAACTATCATTTGCAATTGATAATTATTAACATATAATTCGAGTCATTATTTTATCTTATAAGTTACAGTTCGAACATAACTACTTAATACCTGTATGGTTTGCCCTCTTTAGGTTCAATGAGAAAAAATATTGAGGTTTTATGATGAGTCGAAAATTAATGACTTTTATTCTATCAATAACATTACATGTTCTTGTTATTGGGTATTTAACCTATGTTACGGCTCAGTCATTGTCCTTAAAAAACCAGGCACAACAGGATGCGCCTATTATCTCGATCGCATTAACTCAAGCTGTCAACGTTGCAGAACCTGAAGAGTTCCCCCAACCTACAGACCCCCTTCCTGAGATAAAAATAGATCCCAGCCCAATAGCGGAACACGCTGCTATTGTTGTCCCTAAAAAGCAAAAAAAGGTAATCAAAACTCCAAAAGAGCCTGTAAAACCTAGAGAACTGACAAAAAAAAGAACTGAAAACATGCATAAACAAGCTGATTCAGAGGTTAAAAACGATTTGCCGATCGCACAACAACAAAGAGCAGGTGACCTCGTTTCGTCTCAATCAGCAGGAATAAAAGGCCCTAAAAACCAATATGCAACCAGTGATACTAATAGCCAATTAATTAATGCTTACCGTGAAAAACTACGCCAAGAAGTTGAGAGAAATAAACAATACCCTCGCCGCGCAAAAAAAATGAAAAACCGTGGTATTGCAACAATTCAATTCCAACTAAGCCAAACCGGAGAAATTAGCTTAATTCGCTTAGCAAGTAGTTCAGGAAGTGATTTATTGGACCAGGCTGCTTTACTTGCGGTACAAAAAAGTCGTTCTGTCGGTAAACCACCAGCAGGTTTTGCTCAATCGATAACACTCAATATTGAATTTAATTAACCACCTTTAAAAATAAAAACTATTCTCACTAAAAAGTGACACCTTAATAGGATATTAGATGACCAACTTATAGATAATTATTCTACATTTACTTTTCAATTCTTTTAATAATATTAAAGTTCATTATTTTTTTAGAATAATAAATGATCCGAGAGAAATTTATTATTATTTTTCGACAATACTGTCAAAGATATTCCCCCTATTTCCCGAAAACTCCTTACCAAGAGAAATATTTTCTATATTAAACCCAATATTAACATTTCCAAATTTTTAGCCTCTAATAAAAAAACAGGAAAAATCTTTTTATTCATGATGTTAGAGTGATATCGATTATCATTAATATTTATTTATTATGAAAAAGTTACCAGTTTTGCAAATATAACTTCGTTGATATGGCGCAAAAAAAACTAAATATGTCAGAGTAACATAGCCCTTGAATAACACTATATTTAATATGGTCATAAAGGCTAATATCAATGAATACAAAAAATAAATTATTAAATAGCCCTATCACAAGGCGCAATGTCGTGAAATCTGGCACTGCCAGCGGTTTATTTGCTGCAGTCGGTGGTTTATCACTTCCTTTTAATGCAAAAGCAATCGATAACACTCAAAACTCAACATCTCCTGAAGAAAAAGCCGTTTGGAGTTCATGTACCGTCAACTGTGGTAGCCGTTGCCTATTACGCCTTCATGTTCGTGACGATGAGGTATATTGGGTTGAGTCTGATACTACCGGGAAAGATGAATATGGTAATCATCAAGTAAGAGCTTGCCTACGTGGTCGTTCAATCCGCAGGAGAATGAACCACCCGGATAGATTGAAATACCCAATGAAACGCGTAGGAAAACGTGGAGAAGGCAAATTTGTCCGAATTTCATGGGAAGAAGCCCTAGATACTGTCGGCAATAGCTTACGCGATACGCTAAAAAATTATGGTAATGAAGCTGTTCATGTTTTGTATGGAACGGGTGTTGACGGCGGTAATATCACCAATTCAAATGTTCCTTACCGCTTAATGAATTCATGTGGTGGTTTCCTGAGCCGCTATGGCAGTTATAGTACCGCGCAAATTCGTGCGGGTATGAATTATCTGTATGGTTCTCAAGAAGCCAACAGCCCTGATGATATCGAAAATACAAAATTAGTTGTGATGTTTGGAAATAACCCCGCGGAAACTCGTATGAGTGGCGGAGGTGTGACTTATTATGTCGAACAAGCACGTGAACGTTCCAATGCGCGCATGATAGTTATTGACCCTCGTTATAATGACACAGCTTCTGGTAGAGAAGATGAATGGTTACCTATTCGCCCTGGTACTGATGGTGCACTCGCTGCTGCATTAGCTTACGTGATTATTACTGAGGATATGGTCGACCAAGAGTTTGTTGATAAATACTGTATCGGCTATGACGAAAAAACCTTACCAGCTTCTGCTCCTCAAAATGGTCACTATAAAGCCTATATTTTAGGCCAAGGTACTGATGGGGTGGCTAAAACACCACAGTGGGCCGCTAAAATTACAGGTATCCCAGCAGATAAAATCATTAAGTTAGCCCGTGAAATAGGCCAAGCAAAACCCGCTTATATTGTTCAAGGCTGGGGCCCTCAACGTCATTCAAATGGTGAACAAACCGTTCGAGCAATTGCCATGTTAGCCATTATTACGGGGAATGTTGGCATCAGTGGTGGAAATTCAGGCTGTCGTGAAGACACTTATGATTCCGGTGTTGAATGGTTTCCAATGCTCGATAACCCAGTCAAAACTCAAATTTCCGTTTTCACATGGACAGATGCTATCGAACGCGGTACAGAAATGACTGCTATTCATGATGGTATAAAAGGGAAAGATAAATTAGATGTTCCCATTAAATTTTTATGGTGCTATGCCAGTAACACATTGATAAATCAACACAGTGATATCGCTCGCACCCATGAGATTTTACAAGATGACAGCAAATGTGAAATGATTGTTGGTATCGACCACTTCATGACAGCATCTGCAAAATATTGCGATATTTTACTACCTGATTTAATGCCTACCGAACAAGAAGATCTTATTCCTAGTGAGTCTGCAGGAAACATGTCATACATGATCTTAGGCCAACCAGCCACTAGCGCTAAATTTGAGCGTAAGCCCATCTATGAAATTTTGTCTGAAATAGCCAAACGCTTAGGCCCTGATGTCGAACAAAAATTCACTGAAGGCCGCACCCAACACGAATGGGTTAAATATTTATGTGAAAAAAGCCGTGAACGCTTCCCTGACATGCCAACTTATGAAGAAATGAAAACAGTGGGTATTTTCAAGCACAAATGCCCAGATGAGCATGTCATTGGATTTAAAGCCTTTCGAGAGGATCCTCAAACCAATCCATTGAAGACACCTTCCGGGAAAATAGAAGTCTACTCTGAAAGCCTAGCTGAAATAGCGAAAACATGGCAATTAGCACCTGATGATGTGATTGACCCGTTACCAATTTACACCGAAGGCTTTGAAAGCCATACCGATAGTCTTAATAAAAAATACCCATTACAAATGACAGGTTTTCATTATAAGGCCAGAACGCACTCCAGTTATGGCAACATTGATATCTTGAAACAGGCATGTCGCCAAGAAATATGGATTAACCCAATAGATGCTAAAGCGCGTGGTATTAAACAGGGTGATATGGTCAAAGTTTTCAATAATCGAGGTGAAGTTCATATTCCAGCAAAAGTGACACCACGGATCATTCCAGGCGTGACAGCTATGGGCCAAGGGGCTTGGTTAGATGCCGATATGTTTGGCAAAAAAGTAGACCAAGGCGGGTGTATTAATGTCCTCACGACTCAACGCCCTTCACCGCTTGCTAAGGGGAACCCTCAGCATACTAACTTAGTTGAAATTGCTAAACTATAAGGAGCCCGGTATGTCACAACAATATGGTTTTTATATTGATACACAACGTTGCACCGGCTGCAAAACGTGCGAACTCGCCTGTAAAGATTTTAAAAATTTATCTTCTGATGTTCATTTCCGTCGTATTTATGAATATGCAGGCGGTGACTGGACAGAGCAAGATGGTGCATGGCATCAAAATGTATTTTCTTATTATGTTTCCATTTCATGCAACCATTGTGAAGACCCTGCTTGCGTTAAAGTTTGCCCAAGTGGCGCGATGCATAAACGTGAAGATGGCTTTGTCGTTGTCGATGAAAGTGTTTGTATTGGCTGCCGTTATTGCCATATGGCATGCCCTTATAGTGCACCTCAGTTTGATGCAGTTAAAGGACATATGACGAAGTGTGATGGCTGCTATGAACGTGTAGCTGAAGGTAAAAAACCCATTTGTGTCGAGTCTTGTCCACTACGTGCATTAGATTTCGGGCCTATTGAAGAATTACGTACAAAATACGGTACTATCAATGAGATAGCGCCTCTACCTGCAGCACACTATACCAAACCCAATATTGTGTTAAATCTCAATGAAAATTGCCGTCCTGCTGGCGACACCACAGGTTATTTAGCAAATCCGGAGGAAGTTTAAAATGGGCGCAGGTTTACATGAATATCCGTTAATCTTCTTTACTGTTATAGGTCAAAGTGTTGCTGGCGCATTTATACTTATGGCTCTGGTATTATTAATTAAACCCATAAAAGAACAGCATCATAGGATTGTCATGAGCATGTTCGGTTTATGGGCGTTAATGGGAATTGGCTTTTTACTGTCCATGTTGCATATGGGGTCACCGATGCGCGCCTTCAATTCAATGATACGCGTTGGTCACTCTGCGCTAAGTAATGAAATAGTCAGTGGCTCAATATTCTTTATCTTAGGTGGGCTGTATTGGTTACTGTCATTATTGAAGAAGATGCCCAAGTCTATTGGTACTATTTGGTTAATTGTCACAATTATTTGTGCGGCAATATTTATTTATGCCATATCTCGCGTATACCAAATTGATACCGTCCCAACTTGGTTTAATCATTATGGTAGTTTGCAGTTTATCTTAACCAGTTTTATTGCGGGGCCTGTTCTTGCCGCATTTTTATTGCGCATAGCAAGCTATGATATCAATAACGTCCGCTTTTTTACCTTAATCAGCATTGTGGCGGTGATTGCGAGCAGTATTTTGGTAACGGCACAAGGATTTGAATTAGGATCTATCCAAAGTTCGGTACAAAAAGCATCGGATCTTGTTCCTGATTATGCCTCACTGATGGGATGGCGTACTGTTTGCTTAACATTGGGGCTAGCTTTCTGGATTTACCCACATGTTAAAATGAAAAACCCTTCAATTATTGGGCTACTAGTCGCCGTATTATTGGTGATTTTTGGTGAATTGATTGGTAGAGGCATTTTCTACGGGCTGCATATGACGGTGGGTATGGCTGTTGCAGGCTAACGACTAATTCATTGTTTTTTACGATGATAAGAAGGTTAATGACTTTCTTATCATCGACAACAATCTCATGTTTCGCTACGATCACACCAACGCATCATCATCAACATAGCAAGTGGACAAATATGGAACAAAAATTATTGGCAGATTTTTCGCTTTGTGCGCAAACTTTGGGAGCATTATTTTATTATGATCCTTCTGATGCACGCGTAAATACGTTAATTGATTTATTTACAACGAGCGAATGGTTAGCTGAGTGGCCATTTACTCAGGATTATGATTGCCAATCTATTGATAAACTCTTTCAAGATAGTCTTTCTGAAACAGAAACATTACAAGAGGCCTACCAGCGCTTATTTATTGGTCCTTATGCATTACCTGCACCACCTTGGGGTTCCGTTTATCTTGATAAAGAAAATGTTATTTTTGGTATTTCGACACTTGAATTAAGAGCATGGCTTCGTAATAACCAAATTAATATTGAATTAAATCAAAAAGAACCAGAAGATCATGTAGGGCTATTATTTCTTCTCACCGCTTGGATGATTGAAAATAAACCAGAATTATTACGTGAATTTCTAGAAATACATTTTTTACCTTGGGTATATCGCTATTTAGAAAAAATGCAATTACAAAGTGGGAATGCATTTTATGTAGCCAGCGCACTGCTCGCTACTGAAACGTTAAAATATATCCAACAAACAGCGCAATTAAACCCAGCGAATAAAGAACTTTGCCTTTAAGTTTTACATATCGGAATTTTATGCAGCAAACTCCCTCTCAATAGCATAGCTATTAAGAGGGAGGTAAACATATTATGGATGCTTTTTAGGTGTATGGTAGGTGTCGCTGAGGAAGGAAATTATGCTATCTAAATCAGAAATATAGGCAATATTATTTTCGCAACCTGATTGATATGCAGAGCTAATACCTGTCGGCAACATGAGAACTGGCAATGATTGATTTTGTTCACCAATTAACGAAACTAACGGCTCTCTTGGTTTTTCAAAGCCGACATAACTCACTTCAATAAAATCAGCTAAATTAGGGTTTTTCGCCAAAACACCTTCTAACATCGTACAATCAGGGCAGAAAAAAGTGTCTCCTGCATAATTTTCATCTGAAAACCCCATGTCTAAAAGATACAATTTACATTTCATTATGATACCTAATATGGTTAGAGTAATAAGAATAAATCGATAATAACTAACTACTGTATCTGTGATAAAGCAGAAGCAACATCGTCTAATAAATCATCAATATCTTCACAACCTAAAGAGAAACGTAATAAACCGTCCGTTACCCCTTGAAGTAAACGTTCTTCTTCGGGAATACACGCATGGGACATCATTTTAGGGTATGAAATAATTGATTCTATGCCCCCTAAACTGACCGCCACTAATGGAATGCGAATCGCATCTAGAAACCGTTTCACATTTTCATAGCAGCCCAAGTCAAAGGAAACCACCATTCCGCCATTTTTAGATTGTTGCATATGCACAAGATGATTTGGATGGGAAACCAATCCCGGATAAAACACCTGCTGCACATTGGGGTGTTCATTCAGATATTCTGCAAGTTTTTGAGCATTTTCACTGGCTCGTTCAACCCGCATTGCCATCGATTTTAAACCTCGCATCGTCAGCCAACTATCAAATGGTGCGGCAATACTGCCAATCGCAACGGCAGATTTATGTAACCACCTCGCATATTCAGGGTTATTCGTCGCCACTGTTCCCAAAATCACATCACTGTGACCATTAATAAATTTAGTCGCACTATTAATAGAAAAATCAATGCCAAGAGATATCACCTCTGATAACAACGGCGTCATAAATGTATTGTCACAGATGGTAATAATATTATGCTGTTTCGCTATCCCAATAACCGATTTTAAATCAGTAATTTGTAACGTTGGATTAGACGGCGTTTCAATATAAAACGCTTTCGTTTTTTCCGTCATAGCCTGTTCATAATTCAACGGATTAGTCGCATCTACAAAGGTCACTGAAATACCATAACGCGGTAAAAATTCAGTCATTAACTGGAAAGAACCACCGTAAATATTTTTGCAGGCAACGATATGGTCGCCCTGGCTAAAATTAAGCAATACGGCACTTATTGCTGCCATTCCTGAAGAAAAAACCTCAGCAAACTTCGCATTTTCAATCGCACAAATAGCCTCACTTAATGCATCTCTTGTTGGATTGGAAAAACGCGAATAAATATGGTCGTAACTTTCCTCAATATTGGCTTGTGAAAATGTGGATGATTGATATAACGGAATAGAAGAACTGCCGGTATATTTATCTGTCATGGGATACCCATGAATAACTTTGGTGTTAATTTTCATAAATAAATCGCATTATCAAAAGTCTATTTAATCGTTGCTACATTGATTTCAGAATAAGCAAAAATAGCCGGCGCTCCGCCAGTATGAATGAAAAGTAATGGCTGATTACCATCAATACTCTCTTTTAAGATATGATCAATTAACCCTGACATTGCTTTAGCGGTATACACAGGGTCAAGTAATATGCCTTCTTTTTGTGCTAATAACTCAATGGCTTGTTGGCCTTTATTATTCGGTTTTCCATAACAAGGTAAAAAATATTGATCCCACAGATTCACTTTAGGGAAAACAGCCATGTTGAGTAATTCACCAAGTTCTTGTTGCAACGCTTCTATTTTAGGTTGTTGCTGTGCAACGGTTCTAGATACCGTAACCCCAATCACAGGTGTTTGAGGTAATACCGATTGTAACCCCATTGCCAACCCTGCATGTGTTCCGGCACTGCCAGAAGCAACAATTACCGCTGCAAATTCGATATCTTTAGGTTTTTGCTCTGCAATTTCTAATGCACAATTAACATAGCCTAATGACCCTAAAGCATTGGAACCGCCAATGGGAACAATATAAGCGTCTTGCAGATTAAGTGATTTAACGAGAGCCTGCATTTGCGCATATGGGTCTGTTAATTCATCACATAAATAACAACGTGTATTAAATAAATCTGTCAGTTGTTTATTGCCATTATTTAAAAATAATGGATTTGAACTCTGTAATGGATTTTCCAATAACGCCACACATTCAAGCCCATACATCGAGGCAATTGCAGCGGTTTGCCGTACATGGTTAGATTGAATCGCCCCCGCCGTGACCACCACTTTTGCTTTCTTTTGTACTACATCGGCAATTAAATATTCTAATTTACGTAATTTATTGCCCCCCATGGCAAGGGGGGTCATATCATCACGTTTAATATAAATATCACGGCCTAAATATTCGGATAGATTATTTAATTTTGTTAACGGTGTCGGTCCTTGAAGTAAATCTATTTTTTCAATAGCCGCCAGTCGCTGTTTTATATTCATTAGTTCGTGACCCGATTAATACGTGAAACCTAAATAGAGGTAAACCATCAGAGCAAACGCTGCCGTGACTGTCGCATAAGGCATTTGCGTACGAATATGCTCAATATGGTCGCAATCTGTCGCCATTGACGCAACAATGGCATCACTGGAAATTGGTGAGGTCATATCTCCGTAAATAGAACCTGCAATCGCTGCACCAATCATATATTCAACAGGCATTCCGACTGAGAGCCCTAATTGCACGCCGATGGGGATCATAATGGCAAATGTTCCCCATGAGGTTCCTGTTGCTAATGACATAACCGCACTAATTAAAAAGATAAAACCTATTGAGAATGCAGGTGAAATAACGCCTGATGTGATTTCTGCAATATAAGCACCGGTATTTAAATCAGAAGAGACAGTTCCCATTAAGAAAGCAAGGATCATCACTGAACTGATTTTCACCATACTCGCATAGCCGATGTACAATTCTTTAAAGAAAGTCTCAATGTTAAGTACGCGACGCGCTAAGAACCAGACAAAAGAAACTAAGGTTCCGAACATGACTCCCCAATATACCGATGTTGAGCCACTGCCCTTACTAAAATCGCCATTACCGGTAATATAAAGCGCAACAGGCACCATTAATACCGTTGATAAAATTGGGATAAAGAAGTTAAGAGAGGTATGGCAGTTAGGGTGCTCAATAATATCTTCATCATCTTGCTCAGTTTCTTCTGCGGATAATAAAGTTAAAGCCTGCTGCTCTGCGCGTAAATCTGCTTTCTTCATTGGCCCCCAAGAAATATTGGAGAAAATATAGAACAGTACTGAAGCGAGAGAAAACCACGCCATGATATTAAATACCATGGAGCCTGCTAAAATTTCAAAAGGTTCTCCAGTAATAAGGCCTTTAGATATTTGTACGCCAATAACGCCCATCATTGCCGCTCCCCAACCGTTGATCATGGCTGATGAACACACTGATACACAGGAAGTCTGCACAATGTAGGACATTTTTTCTGGCGAAACACCGTATTTTTTCGCTAGTGTTTTTGTTGATGCTCCAGCAATTAATTGGTTAATAGAGCTTTCAATAAATATTAATGAGGTAATAATCATCGCCATTAATTGAACAGCTTTTTTATTTTTAATTAACTTTGTTTTATTCGTTAATAATTTAACTAATGATCGTACGCCACCCGTCACAACAACGAGGCGCATAATACCACCAATCATCACCATAAATAGAATTGTTTTCGTATTTCCCGGTGATGCAAATGTATTAATAATACCATCAAGCGTTCCATTCACACCTAATAATATATTATGATCATGTATAACAGTAAAACCAACAAATATCCCTAGCAACAATGACAATATAACTTGTCGGGTAAAAATGGCTAAAAGTATTGTTACCATTGGCGTAACAATGGTCCAAATTCCATAATCATTCATTAGAGGCTCTCTTATTATATTTTATTTTGATTTTAATAAATTAAGATAATGCGTTTTCTAAATCATTTAATAAATCCGTAATATCTTCAATACCTACAGATAAACGTAATGTTGTGTCATAAACATGGATACTTTCTCTTTCTTCTTTTGTCATTGAACCATGGGACATAGTTGCCGAATGATTCACCATACTTTCGACACCTCCCAATGATTCCGCTAAAACAAAATACTTAACTTTAGACAAAAATACTTTGGTATCTTCAATATCCCCGGCTAATTTAATCGTCACAACCGCTCCCCCTGTACGCATTTGTTTTTGGCATAATTCATATTGAGGGTGTGAAGGTAATCCAGGGTAATAGACTTGTTCCACTTTCGGGTGTGTCGATAAATATTTCGCCACCTGAGCTGCATTACTGCATTGTGCAGCCATACGTAATGCTAATGTTTTTAATCCACGTAAAGCGAGGTATGCATCAAAAGGGGAAGCAATTGCCCCAAGGGTTGTTTTTAGAAAATCAAGACGACTGGCTAAGTCTTCTCTTTGGGTGATCACGGCTCCCCCTATTAAATCGGAATGGCCGCCAATATATTTACTTGCCGATAACATCACTAAATCAGCACCCAACTCCAATGGTTTTTGATTCCAAGCTGTTGCAAAAGTATTATCAACACAAGTTAAAATATTATGTTTTTTTGCGAGTGAACAAATAGCATTAATATCAACTAATTCTAATAATGGGTTAGTCGGGCTTTCAATCCAAATTAAGCGTGTGTTGTCTTTTATTTTGGTTTTAACGTCTTCAAGATTATTTAAATCAACATAATCTATTTGATGACCACTATTAATGGTGGAAACTCGTTCAAATAACCGAAATGTTCCCCCGTAAACACCTTTCATCGCAATAATGTGTGAGTCTTTTGGTAATAAATTGAATACTAAGCTTGAGGCAGCCACACCGGATGCCGTTGCTGTTGCATAACTTCCACCTTCGATTTCAGCTAATAAAGTTTCATATGCATAGCGCGTTGGATTACTGCAACGCGAATAACAATATTCCCCATGATCTGTTAAGCTTTGTTGAACAAAAGTACTGGCTGTTGTAATGGCAGGGAAAATAGCATGATTAACGGTATCTTGCTGTTTTCCACCATGAATTAATATTGTAGCGATATTCTTAGTCATTATCTAAAACCCAATCATAGTAAAATAAGAACGATATATTTATATTTGTTGCTAAAAGGAATATGCCATAGGGAAATAGAAAATTTTTTCTAAAAATTAGTGCCTTTTTTCAAATTAAGAGAAAACTTTTCTATTTGAAAATAAATATCCTTTTAATTCATCTAGTTGATTATTTTTGAGTAAATGAGCTAGCCGTCACAATATCATTATTTTGTTTATCTCCAATCACTAACAAACCATTAAAAACCACATAACCAACTAAAATAAAAGAAAAAATGTTCCATATAAGTTAATTATATCATTACACTTTGTAATTAATTAGTGGTCAAAATTGAGTTAATTTAACATTGGTGTCTGTAATCCTCCTTAGTTTTCACCCAATCATACTGTTAAAGAAGAATATAAGAGAAACTTATTCTCTTTCTCGCATTTCATATATTTACCCCTATCAATGATTGTGTGGTTTTACGTTAATCTCGAATTAAAAACAGACAGCGCCTAGTAGGAATAGTATTATTAGCGCCATTAGGCCTTTTATTCTATTTGAGATTTTATTGTGACTTCATTTGCTGACCTTAATGTACTTTCCCCAGAACAACTCACTAACTTACAAGAGTTAGGCTACCTCAGTATGACGCCGATCCAAGCTGCTGCGCTTCCTATCATCCTTGCAGGAAAAGATGTTCGCGCACAAGCGAAAACCGGCAGCGGTAAAACCGCCGCTTTTGGCCTTGGGTTATTACAACATATTGATGCTAAATTATTTAAAACTCAGTCTCTCGTTCTATGCCCAACTCGCGAGCTCGCTGAACAAGTCGCCAATGAATTACGCCGTTTAGCCCGCGCTATCCCTAACATTAAAATTTTAACTCTTTGCGGTGGTGTGCCATTTAGTGTGCAACGCGATTCACTTGCCCATGCCGCTCATATTATTGTCGCCACTCCGGGGCGCTTACTTGACCATCTAAATCGTGAAACCGTACAACTTGATGCCTTACAAACTTTGGTTTTAGACGAAGCTGATAGAATGTTAGACATGGGTTTTATGCCTGATATTGAAACAGTGATTGATTACGCCCCAATTAATCGCCAAACATTATTGTTTTCCGCGACTTGGCCAGATGAAATTGCACGAATCAGCCAACAAATCCAACATGAACCACAAACAATTGAAATTAATAGTGTTGATGAGCTTCCAGCGGTTGAACAGCAGTTCTATGAAGTCGCCCGCCACGATAAAATTGAGCTATTGCAGAAACTCTTAAGCCGTGAGCAACCCGCTTCTTGTGTGATTTTTTGTAATACAAAAAAGGATTGCCAAGCTGTTTATGACGCACTAACTGCCAGCAAGCAAAGTGTCTTAGTACTCCATGGCGACTTAGAACAACGCGACCGCGACCAAACTCTCGTGCGTTTCGCTAATGGGAGTAGCCGCGTATTAGTAGCAACAGATGTCGCCTCTCGCGGGTTGGATATTAAAGCCCTGGAAATGGTGATTAACTATGAATTGTCATGGGATCCTGAAGTTCATGTTCACCGTATTGGCCGAACTGCACGAGCTGGTGAAAGTGGCTTAGCAATTAGTTTATGTGCGCCAGAAGAAGCTCAACGCGCGAATGCCCTTGAAGAAATGTTAAACATGAAACTCAATTGGCAGCCTGAACCGACAGGGTTGCGCATTACCCCATTAGACGCCTCAATGATGACACTGTGCCTTGATGGCGGTAAAAAAGCAAAAATGCGCCCCGGTGATATTTTAGGTGCACTCACTGGAGAGGTTGGCCTTGATGGTGCGGATATTGGTAAAATTGTGATCCACCCTACCCATGCTTATGTTGCGGTTAAGCGTGAAGTAGCACAACAAGCGTGGAAACATTTACAGCAAGGTAAAATCAAAGGCAAGTCAGTGAAAGCAAGACTGCTAAAATAACCCGTATTTCCTGTGTTTCCTTCCTGTATTAAACGGAAGGAAACACATGTGTCATTTTATAATGCCGCTTTATTTTCTTGCGGCAATGCCGATTTCGGTAAGCCAAATATTTTGTCGAAAGCCCAATTAAAGAAGAAAGTATAAATTGGGATAAAAATGATTAAGGCAAAATCGAGTATCAATGCTTGTAAAAGGCTAATTGATAACCACCATGCAATTAAAGGAATTAAAAAAACCACCAACGTTAATTGAAATAATATGGCGTGTACAAACCGACGCCTAAACGTTCTAATACGTGATTTTTGTTTTGATTCCCAATATTCAAATGCGGTATTGAAAATAAAGTTCCAGCTCACTGCAATAGTCGTTATGACTAAAGCTAATGGACCTGTTGTTTCTGCTGAATTACCGGAAAGAAAGGCCAATGCCAACGCTGAAATTAACCACCCAATAACCTCATAAGCCGTGACAAAAACAATTTTACGTTTAATCCCCTGCATTTTCCCACCTCCAAAATATCATTATCAACAAGGTGGTAAAATAAATATAATTCAATGATAATAAAAGTCAGCTTCTATCAGTTTTATTGAAAGGTCAACAATGCCATTTAATAGTGATAACTTAACCGTTTTTCTTACTGTATTAGATAAAGGCTCATTTTCCGCAGCGGCTAGGGCCTTAAAACGTGTGCCATCAGCGGTTAGTATGGCAGTAGCGAATTTAGAGGCTGAACTTGGATTCGAACTATTTGATAGACATACACGGGAACCAAAACCTACAGAAAAAGCACTTTCATTAGCGCCTTATGCACGGCATATTATTGCCAATTTATCTCAACTTAATACTTTTTCTCTGGAATTATCTCAAGGTGTTGAAAGCACACTGACCATTGGTATTGCGGCTGGTATTAATGCCAATTTACTCTTTGATGCTCTACATATTTTAAGCCAACGTTACCCTTTACTGCATATTGAACTGATTACCGCCCCTCAAGATGATCTTTTACCGTTATTACATGAACAACAAATTCATCTCGCCATTGTCTTTGGCGGTTTATATGTTAATTCTCAAGAGCAATTTCACTACATTGGTGAAGAATCAATTATTGCGACAATTTCCGCTAAACACCCTTCACTGCAAAATAAAGCCTCACTGTATATTGAAGACCTCGTTGAAAGCCGGCAAATAATTATTGCGAGTCGTCAACGTGAGTTGAGTGATATACGCATTCTAGTTTCCAGTAACTATTGGAAAACAGACAGTTTCTCTTTGGCTCTCGGTTTAGTCGAGAGTGGCATGGGATGGGGAAATTTTCCTTTGTCACTGATTAAAGATAAATTGAATGATGGCTCACTAAAGCCCCTTGAGTTTAAAAATACCCCAAATGGCTTTAAACTGCCTATCCATGCGGTATGTTTGAAAGGGCACGTGCTTAAACGTGGTGCTCAAGAATGCATTGAATTACTAAAAAAGTGACCCTACCCTCACCCCATTCTTAAATCGCCGCCATACTACTGATTCGGAGATAACCGTGCTTAATCAAACTATCAAACATATCCATAATATCCGTTTACCTTAGCGTGATGGCCTGTGGCGTATTGATATCGATAATCAAAGAATTCAAGCCATTCTTCCACAAAATGAAGGCGAAATATTGCCAAACAGCTTAGACGATAAAGCCGGTTTAGTAACCGCTCCCTTCGTTGAGCCACTATTCACTCGGGTACCACTCAAACCGCTGGGCAACCCAAATTCATTTAGAACAAACGGAAACAATCCATTATGGATATACTCTAAAAATCTAACCATTAATTTTTTATTCCAAAACGGTTTTCTATAACCATCGGTGAGGCAATTCTCCTACGCCACATCATTTACGCCAATAGAATCAGTCAAAAAACAATCTTAATCAGATAAACAGCAATAAATCACGTATTTTTCACACAAATTCCATTTCTATATACTAGAATTATTGCTGATAAAAAAGCTTTGGTGAACAAATAAACGTCTTATAGGCACACTCTTTTTGGTCATAAGTGCCATTTCTAAGTATTAAGTGCAATTTCCATTGAAATTCAATGTGAAAGTTTTATATTTTTTATAGAGTTATCTGAAACTGGATTTGAGCTTTATTTATAGCAACAATAACGCTAATACACTGACTGTCATGCAGTGGTGGTCAATATTCCTGTTTTGCTGTACCGAGAATACGTCACAAATAAAGCTCTCTGAATCCCACTTTGAAAAAAAATGGAGATCAGATGAGTACTGAGCACATAGTTAACCCAAAAAACACTGTCGACCCTTGGCAACGCATAGCTGCTGAGCTATTAAGTGAAGCTGACATTAAAATTAATGGCTCCCGCCCTTTCGATATTCAAGTTCACAACCCCCAATTCTTTAAACGCGTGCTACAACAAGGCTCAATAGGATTAGGTGAAAGCTATATGGATGGTTGGTGGGATTGCGAGCGCTTAGATATATTTTTCCAATATGTATTACGCCATAAGCTCGATAAAAAAATACCGCATAATTTCAGTGATACATTGAAAATTGCTGTCGCACGTGTTCGCAACCTACAAACTTTAAAACGCGCTCGTATTGTTGGAGAAGAACATTATGACCTCGGAAATGACTTATTTTCCCTAATGCTCGACCCTTATATGCAATATTCTTGTGGCTACTGGAAAGGTTTAGAAACGGTTCCTGAAAACCTTCATCTCGCACAAGAACAAAAATTAAATTTAATCTGCGAAAAACTGCAATTAAAACCGGGGATGCGATTACTTGATATAGGTTGTGGCTGGGGAGGACTTGCAGCTTACGCAGCAAAGCACTTTGGTGTTTCAGTGACAGGGGTGACCATTTCTGCTGAACAACAAAAATATGCTCAAGCGCGTTGTGTAGGCTTAGATGTCGATATTAAATTAGAAGATTATCGGAATCTCAACGACCAATTTGACCGTATTGTCTCTGTCGGCATGTTTGAGCATGTCGGCCCGAAAAACTATGCGGCTTACTTTGATGTTATCCAACGCAATTTGAAAAATCATGGTTTATTTTTACTTCACACCATTGGCTCTAACCAAAGCAAAGTGAATGTCGACCCATGGATCAATAAGTATATTTTCCCAAACGGCTGCCTACCTTCTATACAAAACATTGGTGAAACCAGTGAAGGTAAACTGGTGATGGAAGACTGGCATAATTTTGGTGCTGATTATGACCATACACTGATGGCATGGTACTCCCGTTTTCAAGCTGCTTGGCCTGAACTCGAATTTAACTATACACCTCGCTTCAAACGCATGTTTTCCTATTATCTAAATGCTTGTGCAGGTGCATTTAGAGCTCGAGACATTCAGTTATGGCAAATACTTTGGAGCCCACACGGTGTTGACGGTGGCCTACGTGTTGCTCGCTAAGCTTTTGTCTTGAACATATATCTTCATTAACCTTACGGGCTAGTTAAAGAATCAATGTGTTTCATTCAACCATTGCTCAATAGCCTGTAAGCCTTGCTGCACATTATCTTTCAAGTGGGTACCCACCATTGGTTGCTGCTCTAATAACTCACACGTTTTTACTGCGCTTTGCATTCCTAAACTGGCACAACTGCTTTTTAACTGGTGAGCAAGACGCTTGACTTGTTCTGTGTTATTTTCTGCTCGTGCAATGTCAATTTGGTCGACCAAAGGCAAGGAATGCTGTTTAAAAATACTCACCCATTCGCGAATTTTCGGAAGTCCCATTAGCTCGGCATCACTAATAAGCTGTTGTAAATCTATAAATTTCTCCTGAATGCTAGGATCAGGCAATGTATATTCGCCGCCTGAAATATATTTAACGATTAATTGATTTAACATATCTCTTGGTACCGGTTTTTGAATAATACCGCGAAAAACTTGGCTGGTTCGTTGGCGCAATGTTTCATCAATCACATGAGCACTAAAACCAATCAAAATCAATGTAGGGTAAGTTCTCGCTATTTGTTTAGCCAAGGTGATACCGTCAATATCTGGTAAACCAAAATCCACCAATGCCGCGGTAAATTGTTGCCCAGTTTGTAGGGCTGCTAGCGCCTCAGCTGCAGAGCCAACAATAGTGACCTGTGCCCCGCTGCGGGTTAACATTTCCCCACTAATTTTCTGAGTCAATGGGTTGTCTTCTATGAGTAATAAATGCACGCCCAACATGTCTAATGGCAGATCAGCCGATTTACTTACGGGATGCGAGGCGATACATAACGGCAGTGTTAAACGAAAACAACTCCCGCTTCCTAATTGGCTGCTCACCGTTAATTCACCGCCCATCGCTTGCGCTAAACTGGCACTAATTGTCAGCCCAAGCCCTGTTCCGCCCCGCTGGCTATCCACTTGTACAAATGGCTTAAAAATATCCGTAAATCGTGAGCTATCAATGCCGCACCCTGTGTCTTCCACTTCAATAAACCAATATTTGCCATAACGGCAACTGCGTAACGTAATTTGCCCCTGCTGAGTAAAGCGCAATGCATTACTCAGTAAATTCGTGATAATTTGTCGGATCCGTAGCGGGTCCCCTTGTAAAGCAATCGGTAAATCATCCGCAATATCTGCAACTAACTGAATAGCAGGGTTTTTATTACTTGCATTCATTAAATACAGAGTGCTTTCTAATAGCGGCTTGGGTTCAAAAGGCTCATCATTGATAGAAACATTCTGTCCTCCTGCTTCAATGGAAGAGTAATCCAAAATGTCATTCAAAATCGCTAACAAGGATTCCCCAGAGTCAGTAATTGCATATAAATCATCGTGATACTCACTCAGTGTTTTATTTTCTAACAATAACTGTGCGGTACCCAAAATCCCATAAAGTGGAGTACGGATTTCATGGCTCATTGCCGCCAAAAATGCCGATTTGGCCTGATTGGCTTGTTCTGCTTCAGAACGAGCTTTACGGTGCTCAACAACCATCACGCGCAGTTCTGCCGTCCTCGCTTTGACTTCGTCTGCTAGCTGTTCACGCTGATGATTTAAGGCATGAACACTTTCCCGAAATGCATCCATTAAACGGCCAATCGTATCAAGCTCTTTCACCCCTGCGGTTTCAGGAAATGCAGAGTCAATATCACCCTCTAATAAGCGTTGAAGGGCTTGGGTTTGCTGTGCCAACGGTTTTGTCACTAAACGATAAACCACTCTCCAAAGGATCAAAACCAATGAGAGTAGAGAGACAATACTCAACGCTAACAACCAATTCTGCCCCCGCTCACTGGCTTGCTTAAGTTGCCCCAATGCGGTTTTATTACGAAGTTCAATAGTGTCAACTAATTGCGCTACTTCACTACTGAAACGGGCAAATTGGTCAATATTATTTTGCGATAAAATCTGTAAGCGCGTTGTGATGTCGTTATCTTGCCGATACAACGCAATTAACTCGGTATAGCGCTTAACGTTATTCAATACGTTCTCGACTTGGCCCCGTACTGTGGGATCTTCAATATACTTTTGCCGACGTTGTAAGATTTTAACGGCAGAACTCAACTGTTTTTCTAGTTCAGCCATATTACGATGGGGCTGGTTTGAACCTAAATTAAGTACCATTTGCTGTACACGCATAGCACTTAATCGAAGCTCATTCATTTGGCTGGCATATTCAAGGTCAATATCAATTAGTTGATCAAGGGCTTGTTGGGCTTGTTCCCCTTGTTTTCTTTCAATAAGGTCATAAATACTGACCTGAGTTGCTCCCGCTGAAGTGGCGGCATTATTTGCCTGACCATGTGCCATTTGGGCGATATCACCTGCCGCTGCAATTATATGCTGCCTTAATTGTTGTTGCTCTGCGCGCAGCTTTAACCGCTGCCCGACCAATTCACCCTGTTGGCTTAATGATTGAGCAATTTCTTTTTCTTGCTGTTCAATATCTTGTGTATTGAAACCTTGTTCTCGTAATGTTTTCAGTATATTCGTGATTTTCAGGCTTTGGGCTGTTAACATCCGCCCTTGTGCTAACCAAATACTTTCGCTATCCGCATTTGTGAGATTTTGCGCAGAAAATAATTCCCAAGCGCTGGCTTCGCTCAGTTGTCTTGCCATATTCATCGTTGGGATCAGAGCCTCGGTATTGGCCTGTTCAACTTGGCTAACAAAACGTAAGTTGTACCACCCCACAAGGGTGCTGATAAAGGTCAATGCGGCCATCAGCGCAAAGCCCATCCACAATCGTCTAGTTAGTGATAAATTCACGGTTTGGTTAGCCTAAAAATTAAAATGGTTGAGTTAACAGCAAGAAAGCATTTAGGATAACGGTTTCTGGTTTGTGAGGCTATCATGCGTGTATTGATTTTACTTCTGTTCATATTTCACTCGTTGTTGAGCCTAGCAATGGCACAGAATAATTCACTTATTCAGTGGCGCGATAACCTACATTTTAATCACCAAGCACATGATCCCGTAACCGCCACAAAAACCTGGAAGTTGTGCGCGCTTTACCCTAGTTTAAAAGATTCTTATTGGTTATCAATTAATTATGGTATGCAAAAAGCGGCAAAACACTATGGCGTTGACCTAAACGTACTAGAAGCCGGTGGTTATAACCAACTAGCAACCCAACAAAAGCAAATTACGCAATGCCAACAATGGGGAGCCGATGCTATTTTACTGGGGAGTAGCACCACAACCTTCCCAAACCTTAGCCAATTAGTGGGAAATACGCCTGTCATTGAAGTCATCAATGCCACCCACGATAACACAATAAAAACTCGTGTTGGTGTACCTTGGTTCCAGATGGGCTATCAGCCGGGGCGCTATTTAGTGCAGTGGAGTCAGGGTAAGCCATTGAAAGTTTTACTCATGCCCGGGCCATTGAATGCCGGTGGCAGCCATGAAATGGAACAAGGATTCCGAGAAGCTATTGCAGGTAGCCAAGTACAAATTGTGGACGTCGCACAAGGGGATAACGACCTTGAGGTTCAACGCAATTTGTTGCATGGAATGTTAGAGCGTAACCCTGATATTAATGTCGTCGTTGGCACAGCGATTGCCGCCGAAGCCGCAATGGGTGAAGGTCGTAACTTAACGAAGCCACTAAATATTGTTTCTTTTTACCTTTCTCATCAGGTCTACCGCGGCTTAAAAAGAGGCCGAATAATTATGGCCGCCAGCGACCAAATGGTTTGGCAAGGTGAGTTAGTGATTGAACAAGCCATCAAAGTACTACAAAAGCAGCCGGTGCCAAACAATATCAGCCCGCCGATTTTGGTGCTTACTCAACAAAATGCTGATAGTGAACACTTACGCAATTCATTATCTCCTGGAGGCTTTAGGCCCGTATATCAATATACATCCGCAGCTAAAAAATAACCTTCACCATGCTGAGTCACTAATAAATCCGCATTGATTTTATGGCGTAAACGGCGAATAAGTACATCCACGGTGCGTAAATCTGGGTGGTCAACGCGTCGGGCAGATAACATACGTAAAAGGCGCTCTCGGGTTAAGATCTCTCGCGGGTTCGTCACAAAAGCCACTAGCATTTCATATTCCGCCCGTGTGAGTTTGATAGCCTGATTTTCAAATTGGAGTGTATGCATTGAAACATTTAGGCAATAGCCAGCAAACTGATAACAGTTATCTTGAGAAGTAGCTTGGGTTTGCGATGGCTTAGCAAGGTCAATACGCCAAAGTAAATTTTTAACGCGAACGACTAACTCCCTCAATTCTAAGGGTTTAGTCACATAATCATCAGCCCCCATTTCTAATCCCACAATACGGTCTATTTGATCACAGCGGCTAGTGACTAAAATAATCCCTACAGTGAAACGCTCACGTATTGCTCTTGTTAACATTAATCCGTTTTCATCCGGTAAATTAATATCTAACAGAATTAAATCAACGGCTTGCTGATCCATAATTTCGCGTAGACCCGCACCGTTCCCCGTCACAGAAACACGATATCCTTCTTGCTCAAAGTAAGCCTGTAAGCGAGCCTGAGTAACGGGTTCGTCTTCAACAACCACAATATGATGTGATGTCATTGATACACTCTCTTCTGTTCATATCTGTTCATATTTACGCATATCTTGCCGTAAGCTGTTCATCCTGGCTAGTACCGCTATTCATATTAACTCAATAAGATCGCCTGTATTAAACCATATAATTACAGGGGCTATTATGCGGAAACTCTGGAGAGCGTTACGAAAACCAAGTGCTCGTTGGTCAATGCTAACGTTAATCGTTGTCGGGATTGCAGTGGGTGTTGCGTTAATCGTTGTCCCCCATGTTGGGATGAAAGTGACTAGCACCACTGAGTTTTGTGTCAGTTGCCATAGCATGGAACCCGTTTACGAAGAATATAAACAATCGGTACATTTCCAAAATGCATCTGGCGTACGCGCAGAATGCCATGACTGCCACATTCCCTCCGACCTTCCAGGCATGATTAAACGGAAACTCGAAGCAAGCAATGATATTTATCAAACATTTATTGCGCATTCGATAGATACCCCAGAAAAATTTGAAGCCAAACGCGCCGAACTTGCAGAACGTGAATGGGCTCGCATGAAAGAGAACAATTCAGCCACTTGCCGCTCTTGCCATGATTATGACTCGATGGATCACGCAAAACAAAACCCAGAAGCGGCTCGCCAAATGCAAATTGCTGCGAAAGAAAATCAATCCTGTATTGATTGCCATAAAGGAATTGCCCACCAATTACCGGATATGAGTAGTGGCTTTCGTAAACAATTTGATGAGTTAAGAGCGAAAGCAAATAGTGATGCTGACATTCTTTATTCACTTGATATTAAACCTCTTTATGCCAATAAAGGGGATAAAGACCCTGCTGGCTCGTTACTTCCTGCCTCAGAGGTGAAAGTCCTAAAACGTGATGGCGATTGGCTACAAGTTGAAATCACAGGGTGGACAGAAACCGATGGCCGTCAACGCGTTCTATCTGAATTTCCCGGTAAGCGAATTTTCGTAGCTTCGATACGCGGTGATGTTCAAGAAAATGTGAAAAATTTAGAAAGCACCGTTGTCGCTGCAACAGATACGTCATGGAGCAAACTGCAAGCAACCGCATGGATGCAACAAGGCGATATGGTCAATGATATCAAGCCAATATGGGCTTATGCAGATTCTTTATATAACGGTTCATGTAATCAATGCCATGGTGCGCCAGATATCGCCCACTTTGATGCTAACGGTTGGATAGGCACATTGAACGGTATGATTGGCTTTACCAGTTTAGATAAGCGAGAAGAGCGTACCTTACTGAAATACTTACAAATGAATGCATCTGATACCGCAGGATCTTCACACGGTGATAACGGAGTACAGAATGAAAAATAATCCAACTTTTCAAGCTTCTCGTCGACGCTTTTTGTTCCAGCTTGGCGGGCTCACTGTGGCAGGTATGTTAGGCCCTTCCCTATTAACACCGCGTAAGGCTAGCGCTGCGACAGTTGGCGAACAAACTGCGGTAGTACAAGAAGGCATTCTGACTGGGTCACACTGGGGTGCAATTCGCGCCACTGTAGTTGATGGCCGTTTTATCGAAGCAAAACCTTTTGAACACGATAAATTCCCATCAAAAATGATTGCAGGATTGCCTGACCATGTACATGGCACCGCTCGTATCCGTTATCCAATGGTTCGTGTTGATTGGCTACGTAAACGCCATTTAAGTGATACTTCTCAACGGGGTGATAACCGTTTCGTACGTGTTTCTTGGGATGAAGCCCTTGATTTGTTCTATCAAGAACTAGAACGTATTCAAACAACTTATGGGCCAAGTGGGCTGCTCACTGCAAATGGTTGGCAATCAACCGGAATGCTCCACAATGCTTCAGGCATGTTAGCCCGCGCCATTGCCCTGCATGGCAATAGTGTTAGTACTGGCGGAGACTACTCAACGGGGGCTGCACAAGTCATTTTACCTCGAGTCGTTGGGTCGATGGAGGTTTATGAACAACAAACCTCTTGGCCGCTAGTCCTCAAAAATAGTAAAACCATCGTATTATGGGGCTCTGACCTGATTAAAAACCAACAAGCTAACTGGTGGTGTCCTGATCATGACGTTTATGAATATTATGAACAACTGAAAGAGAAAGCGGCTAATGGCGAGATAAACGTCATCAGTATTGACCCTATAATCACCTCAACGCATGATTACCTTGGACGTGCAAATGTTCAACATATCGCTATTAACCCGCAAGCGGATGTCCCACTACAATTAGCCATCGCCCACACGCTTTACAGTGAAGGCTTGCATGATAAAACCTTCTTAAAAGAATACTGTGTCGGTTTCGACCAATTTGTTCCCTACTTAATGGGAAAAACGGATGGACAACCCAAAGATGCACAATGGGCAGCTGAAATTTGCGGCATTGATGCCGACACAATCCGAGCTTTAGCCCGCCAAATGGCAGCAGATAGAACCCAAATTATTGCAGGTTGGTGCGTTCAACGTATGCAACATGGTGAACAATGGTCATGGATGATTGTCGTTTTAGCTGCCATGTTAGGCCAAATTGGCTTACCAGGTGGGGGATTTGGCTTCGGCTGGCATTATAATGGCGCGGGTACACCAAGCCGTCAGGGGATTATTTTAAGTGGTTTTTCCGGCTCAACCAAAGTGCCACCTATTCATGATAACAATGACTACAAAGGCTACAGCAGCACCATTCCTATTGCTCGTTTTATTGATGCGATTTTAGAGCCCGGAAAAACAATCAACTGGAATGGTAAAGCGGTTAAATTGCCACCACTAAAAATGTGTGTATTTGCCGGAACCAACCCATTCCACCGCCACCAGCAAATTAACCGTATTATTGAAGGTTGGCGCAAGCTTGAAACGGTTGTCTCTATTGATAATCAATGGACATCCACCTGCCGCTTTGCTGATATCGTATTACCGGCAACCACGCAATTTGAACGAAATGACCTTGACCAATACGGTAACCACTCAAATCGTGGCATTATTGCGATGAAACAACTTGTTGAACCGCAGTTTGAGTCACGTAATGACTTCGACATTTTACGCGATCTATGTCGTCGTTTTGGTCGTGAAGAGGCCTTTACTGAAGGTTTAGACGAAATGGGCTGGCTAAAACGCATTTGGCAAGAAGGCAGCCAGCAAGGAAAAGGCCGTGGTATTCATTTACCCTCCTTCGATACGTTCTGGGAAAAAGAAGGCTATGTGGAATTTGAACATCCACAAATGTTTGTTCGTCATCAAGCGTTTAGAGAAGACCCTGACTTAGAACCGTTAGGGACACCGAGTGGTTTAATTGAGATTTATTCGAAAACCATTGCCGACATGCAATATGATGATTGCCAAGGTCACCCAATGTGGTTCGAAAAAGCAGAACGCTCTCATGGTGGTCCAGGTTCAAAAAAATGGCCACTACATTTGCAATCCGCACATCCCGATTTTCGTTTACACTCACAATTGTGCGAATCCCCTGTATTACGTCAATATTATTCTGTGAGTGGCAAAGAGCCGATCTTTATTAGCCCTCAAGATGCGAAAGCTAGAGGCATACAAAATGGTGATATTGTTCGTGTTTTCAACGACCGCGGGCAAGTGTTAGCAGGAGCCGTAGTTTCTGACTTATATACAGAAGGCGTTGCTCGTATCCATGAAGGAGCTTGGTATGACCCGACTAAGGGTGGAGAAATCAATGCCCTGTGTAAATACGGTAACCCAAACGTATTGACACTGGATATAGGAACCTCTCAACTCGCTCAAGCCACTAGCGCACATACGACGATCGTGGAGATAGAAAAATACACAGGGCAAGTGGATAACGTTAGTGCATTCGATGGGCCTATTGAAATGGTGGCTCAATGTGAATATGTTCCTGCATCACAGGTGAATAAATGACAAAACAAATCACTTTGTCGTCAGAAAAAATAGCCTGTGTTTATGCATGGTTAGCACAATTATTCTCACGTGAATTAGATAGTGCAACGATAGCGCAACTTCAATCTAGCGAAATGATGGATTGGTTTACGACTATCGAACAAGAACCAACTTTAGCTTCGTCTATTCAAGAGGTTAAAACTAAAATCCAATCGCTGGTAATGCGAACGGATGCAACGCTCGAGTTGGCAGCCGACTTTTGCAGCTTATTCTTAATGTCAGATAAGCAATCTGCTTTGCCTTACGCCTCTGTTTATCCAAATAGTGAGCATGGCAATGAACAGATTAAGTACCTATTAGTCGAGGCAGGAATGGAAACCAGTGAAGCATTTAACGAACCTTCTGACCATATTTCAATTTTTTTGGAGCTATTAAGTCACTTACATTTTTCATTAAATGAAGCCCATTTGGCGCAAGAAAAAGTGGAACAATTACGCCTAAAAACGTTGTCACTTTTACTGCAATGGCTACCGATATTTAGCCAAAATTGCCAACGATATGATGAATTTGGTTTTTATGCTGCTTTGAGTCAGCTGTCGTTAGCGCTAGTTCAATGGGATAAGCAAGCCTAATAGATGCCATTTAAATAATTTATATATTATTCAACTATTAAAAACAAAGGGATATTAATAAATAATATCCCTTTTAAATCTTAGTCATAACACCTGAGCTACTGTAAAGAAATAAGTTTTTCACGGCTCAGCCCAGTGCTTTTCATTATTATCTCAATATTAACTCCTTGCTCTAAAAGATTCCGTGCAGTTGTTATATTTGCCTCTTCTTGGCCTTTTTGAAATCCTTCTTGCAGCCCTTCTTGCCGTCCTTCTTGTCGTCCTTCTTGTCGTCCTTCTTGCCGCCCTTTATCTTGCAATCGTTGCGCAATATTCATGATTGTCTCCTTATGCTTTTCTGTCTGTTCCCCTAAAACTTGAATAACTTGTTCAAAATTATGCGAATCTAAAGCAATAAACAGATAATTTAGGATAGTTATGATGTCATTATCACTATTATAATGTTTATTGAGTGCCTTCGCCAAGAGAGGAAGTACCTGTTGGAATTCATCCCGAAGATATTTATGTTTCATCGCTAATTCCATTACCGCAATTTTTCGATGATTAACGAGTTCATTATCGTCAATAACGGTAATATCTACGAGTGGAAATGGTTGTGTGTATAACTTATGTGCAATCTCTGGTAATGGAAAACACTCCGTCCAAAGTTGTGTATATGGATAAGGCGAACGCCCCCCATGGTAAAATAATATCGGTACAACAATGGGTAATGTTGTTTTTCCTTGCTGCATATGCTGATTCATCGCTAAAAACGCATAATGCATTAAACGCCACGCCATGAGTTTATCGGGAGTTGATTGGTGTTCAACTAAAAGATAAATATACCCTTCCCCATGAGAGGTTTGTACTGAATACAATACATCCGATAACCGCGAGCGAAGTTGTTTATCAATAAACGAGGAATTTGTCAGCGATAACGTATTGAAATCACATAATGATTTTATATGTTCCGGTAAATGAATTTCAAAGAAGTCTCGCGCATTTTCAATGTTTGCCATAAATCCTTTAAAAGCCGCATCATGTATCGTTGATGTCGTTTTTTTCTTCATTCAATAATCCTTATTGAAAAGAGCAACGACCACACAATAAAGCAAAACACCTGGATTGTCTGTTCAGTATAACGACATGATAAAATTCGAAATTTTGGAGTGAAATAATATTTATAATGTCAATGTTATATTAATAAAAATAACGTTTGAGTAATACCACAAAGTATATCGATGGCTTTATTAAAAAGCACTAAAATAGTTTTTAACACTAGCACATTAAAATCACCACAACCTATTTTGAACAGCGATATACTACTCTACAAGCTTAACCATTTTTCCATTCTCTCCTCTTTGCAATTATTCCACGGTGCTAAATGACAATAGAATATAAACACAGACACACGTCTCAACTTTCAACAGAAAATAGAGAGGCCTTATATTCCGTGCTATATCAAAGCTTTGAGCAAGATTTTACCCATGATGATTTCGAACATGCTTTAGGGGGAATGCATGTTTTAGCCTATGACCATCAACAGATTGTTGGTCATGTTGCTATTATTCAACGCCATATGGCAATCGGTAACACGCCAATAACGGTTGGCTATGTTGAAGCGATGGCTGTACTAGAAAACTACCGTCGCCAAGGGATTGGTAAACAACTCATGCAGGCTACCAACCAAATTATTGCCAGTTGCTATCAGCTAGGCCTCCTTTCTGCATCAAATGAAGGCTTTCATGTATATCAATCTGTCGGTTGGCAGGTTTGGAATGGACCGTTGTATGAGCTCAACCAAGGCCATTATATCCACTCTGTGGATGAAGAAGGTGGTGTTATGGGGTGGTCAAAAAACAATTTAATTGATTTTTCACAGCCCCTATATTGTGACTTTCGCAGTGGAGACCAATGGTAGCCTATATGTGATAAAAGCCAGATAGGCTAAAAAACAACATTAGTTTTATTAAACGGGTGTTAGGCCGGGTTGTACCACGCTATAAATTTGTTTTTTCAATTCTTCTTGCTTAGCCAATTGGTAAACATGTGAAGCAACATCAGCACGCATCACTAAACCATGGACTTCAACCTCTTGTTGAAGAACTGCTTTTCCCGTTGGCTCACCATGTAATAACCCACCAGGGCGAACAATCACATAATCCAACGAGCTAGTTTGTAGCCATGACTCCGCAAGGGATTTTTCTCTCACTGCCTGACCAAACGCAGCACGTGACCGAGCAGACAAATAAGGCCATGAATCTCCACAACCTAGTGACGTGACCAGCACCATACGAGATATACCCGCTTGCTCAGCACAATCAATCACGGTACGGTGAGCTAAATAATCTTGCCCCCCTCCCATGGTTGAAATAACCGTAGCAGTTGTTCCTGCGGAATGACAAGCTGCCTTAACCACCTCACTATCACAAGCATCGCCAATTAACACTTGTACCCCTAAAGCCTCTAAACCTAATGCGGATTGCCTATTACGTACAACTGCGATGACTGGGCGTTTCTCTGCTATTGCTAACTGAGCAATCTGATGACCAACACCTTTTCCACCCGCGCCAAACATTAGCCATGGTGCCATTTTCTTCTCCCTTTTTTGAGTGATACATCAATCTGTTTGTGATTTAAAAATCTAAAATTACCACAATATAAATGATAATACGCATTATTAGCATTTATTATTTTGCTCTATTTGAACCACAAATGCCTATCACCAGTAATCAAACAATAAACAACACTAACATTAATGTTTTTTATATAATTCATTTAATCAAACTCATTAAAATGTGACTAGTTTAACTTTTTCGTAAAAAAACACTTATCATAAAAATTGATAAACTAACAAATTAATTACAAAAATAAATCGTAATATCAACAAGTAACAAAAAACAAAACACCACTATCTTATTGATACCCATAATACTTTTAATGTTAATGCGAAGAATTATCATTTGCATTTATATTATTATTTGATTTAATACCTACCGCCATATATATGCGAAATAATAATTTCCTAATCAATAGTATCGTTAATATCTTTAATAAAAATGGAGTATTTCGATGAAAAAGTTAACTATTATCGCCCTAGCATTCGCCACCACTGGGGTCACTTTTGCCGCTTCTGCTGAAGTCGGTTTTGACCAAAGCCAATCTTTCAATCCAAATGAACCGTCCATACGCGTTGGTAAAACAGAAGGCACTGGTGGTGGCCATGCCGGCGCTATCGGTGATCCCGGTATTGGAGTGCAAACTGTATATGGTGGAAAAATCATTTCATTCTCAGGACTAACAAAAATGGCGCCAAAAAAACAGGGAAATGAAGCGCATGTGATTTCCATGCCTAATGGCCCTGGTTCACATAACAAAATGGGAGTATTTAACTTTGCCAAAGTCGCGGATGCTGAGGTGTACTTCGGTGAATGGTCATCGACAGGGCAAGTTAATGACGCCACACACACGGCTTACTACTCAGGTAAAGACATCACCACCAATATGCCAACAGCGGGCACTGCGGAATACTCTGTTAAAGGAATAAGCCAATATAACGGAGGTGCAATGGCCGCAGGTACCCTGACAGCTAACTTTGGTACTAAATCTTTAGCAGGGAATATTGGTGCAACGAATATTGATGCCACCATTAAAAATAATGCGACCTTCGCAGGAGATGCGACACTTAATGGCGCATTAGGTGAAACCCGCGGGCACTTTTTTGGCGACCAAGCTAAACATATTGCTGGGGTAACTGAATTTAGCGACCACAGTAAAGATATGGCCTTTGGGGGAAGCCGTGGGAATATTTCCCAGTAACCCGTAGATCAATCTCGGTGGCCGCAACAAAGCATCACGCGTTGCTGGTCACCGCCCTTTATTACCGAAGCTAACCCTATGCAATATCTTTTATTAGCCCTTGCTATCATGGTTCCAATGGTCGTGCCCTCTGCATTTTCAACCAGTTTGGATACAGACCGTGAACAGTTGTTATGGCAAAAAGACAAACAAAATTATCGTGAAAAAAGTGCTGTCGTTCCTAATAAAGATCAATGGCTACTTCCTGATGGTCTATCCATTAATTTGAATGGGGAAAATTATTCCCTTGAAAATAATGCGCAAGACCTAGGCCAAGCTATTTACCTAGCAATCAACCATCGACAATTTCAAGATGTACAACGCTTATTACCTCGCTACCAACAGCTAGCTGATGCAGATCCATTACTCATTTTATTTGCAAAGGCTGAGCTCGCTAAAGCGCAAGGCCATTACCCTGAAGCGATTACTTATTATCACCAAATACTGGCTCTTTCCCCAAAGTTTCTTCGCATTAAATTAGAACTCGCTCGAGCCTATTTTGAAGATAATCAAAATAAAGAGTCATTGGCTTTATTTCAGAATTTAATTCACGATGAAACACTTGCATTACCCGCCAGTGTAAAGCAGACCATTCAACAATTTATTCGCGCTATTGAAAACCGCACAGCTTGGAGCGGTAGTCTCTCTTTCGGTTATAAAAATAACAGCAATATTAACCAAGTCCCTGATAAAAATAAAATTTGGGAAGTACCAGGTGGCACATTAAAAATGGACAACCCCATCGCGTCGTCAGGGCTCACCTATGACGCGAGCCTGAGTAAAATAATTCCTATCTCTGGCCATCATTCATTGCAAATCAAGGGGACATCCTATGGCGACCGCTATCCTCACTATGCCGAATTTAGTGAGAATACCACCTCTTTAGCTACTTTATACCGTTTTAATGATGCGAATACCACTGTCGCCGCTGGCCCATTAATTGAATTAAAAACAGTCAATGAAAAGCGTCGTTATTTAGGGATGGGTGGCAAAATTGAAGCTGATTATCAATTCAGCCCAAACATGATCCTCAGTATGTCCGCGGATCACCAACAGCTTCATTACCAAAAACCGTATGACAGTGCCGATGGCAATCGAAGTAGCCTACACCTAACGGGTATCTACGGTATTACCACCGATACTTCCATCTTTTTGGGAGCAGATGCAACCCGTCTCACGACCGAAGTTCGTAGCGATGATTATGACCAGTTGGGTGTCCGAGGCGGCTTCTATACCGTGCTTACACCTGATGTGCATTTATTAGCGCTAGCCACCTATCGAGAAAGCCAATTTCAAGCCTTCAATTACCTCCTGAATGTGAAACGCCATGATCGTGAAGCGATGTATTTTGCGCGGCTCAATTTTCCCACTTATTCATTATTCACATTTACGCCTTATACCAGTTATCGCTTTCGTAAAAATCGCAGTTCCGCAGATGGAATTTACACCTATCACCAGCACGAAATTTCTATTGGGTTAGAAACCCGTTTTTAAGCGTTATGGCACAGAGAAAAACACTATGCATAAATACAAATTAACACCTATTACGACAGCAATTATTACCGCCCTCTTTATTCCATCGATTGCTTTAGGGGAAAAAGAAGAACACATTGGCACCATTACTGTTCAAGATTCAGCAAAAACCATCAAAGAGCGTGATCAACAAGGCTACGATGACCAATATGATGCAAAAGGCTCTAAAATTTACTTAGGGAAAGACCTTGTTGAACGTTATAAAGGCACCAGCACCGCTGATGTTCTTAACAGCGCAATCGGTGTATATAGCGGAGATGCGCGAAATAGTGGTGCATTAGACCCCAATATTCGAGGCATTCAAGGGCAAGAACGCGTCCCTGTGACGGTCGATGGTACCGAGCAATCACTCACAGTTTACCGGGGTTACAATGGGGCAAATAACCGCAACTATATAGACCCAAACCTTATAAGCAGTATCGAAGTTGAAAAAAGTGGTTCCCTTGCAGGCGATATAAAAACCTCTGTTGGTGGCGGGATAGCCATCAGAACCCTAGGGATAGATGATGTTGTCGCCCCCGATGAAAAATTTGGTGTTAGCTTGAAATTAGAGACTAGCAGTAATTCTACACGGGAACGTATCCCACGTTTTGGTTATGGCGAGGATTATCGTGATCACCCAGAGATTTATAAAAATAATAACTCTGTATTCTCCGATCCTGTCGTCAACATCACACCAAAATCCCGAGGAAGTGCGCAATTTTTCAATTTTAAAGATAATGGCGGAAGGATCGCAGTTGGAACTCGACAAGAAAAATTCGATTTAATGGCCGCCTATGCTTATCGCCGGCAAGGCAACTATTTTGCAGGGAAAAATGGCGCTCACCGTTATAAGGAATCCGTTCAACTAAATGAACAACAAACAGTGCAGCAACAACTTGGCCCAGACCCTTACTTACCTTTTGCTGCGAATGTATTTCGTCCCGGAAAGGAAGTCACTAACACTTCCAATGAGCTGGAATCCTATTTAGTAAAAACCAATTTCTATCTCACTGAGAGCCAAACATTGCATCTGGGTTTTCGCCGGAGTGAAAGTACCTATGGCGAAATTATGCCCTCTCGTTTAGGATTTGCGGAGCTCGAAGGTAAACAAGTGCTACCACAATGGCCGTTGGCTCACTTTACCGTCAATGCCTATAATGCCGAATACAAATGGAAACCCGAAGATAACCAATGGATTGACCTAAATGCGAATATCTGGATGACGCATTCCGTAGGAGATACCAATACCTCTGGCGGCTACCCTCGAGAGCCTAAAGAGCGTGACTGGGCCTTTGAGTATGGCTATGGTGGAGGGAAAGATCCTAACATTGATGGTTCTTTAATTAATACAGCCGCAACTAACTCCGAAAATGATCGTATTGGTTTTAATTTACGCAATACCATGGCGCTCACCCCCGATCTTGATTTAACCATTCGCGGTTCAATGCTCAAAGAAAAATTAGACTCAAATGACGTTCCACCATCGCAAACTGCTAGCCCGTTTATTGCCCTTCCACGTAAAGGCCATCGGCAAGAAACCAGTATTGCCTTTAACTTTAACTATCGCCCAACGAGTTGGTTGGAATTGGATGCGGGAGCAAAATATATTGATGGTTGGACGGAGGATGACTACTTAAAGGAGCAAATGCGCAAGCGCACTAAAGGTTTTCAAAACCCCAATGAGCGCCTCGCTAAACAGATAAATTACAACCGTATTTTAACCCAAGATGAATACAATAAAGCAATTGAAAATGGCTACCAACCCTTCAATGGTGGCTATAGGAATAAACAAATCTTACTCAAAACGATAGGGCTTGAAGACACGAATTATACTGTTTTCATCACCAAGAGAAAGAGCTCTCAACATCCAGAAGAAAATGGCGTTTTAGATGTCAATTTCCGCACGGAATGGAAATCAGATAAAGACGGACGCTATACGACAAAAACTAACCCTTTCCATAACGGCACTTTTGACTCCCAAGCACGCGCAGTCGACCCAGTAACGGGGAAAGAAGTTTATGTCTATGGCGCAAGTTATTCGCACCCTTCAGATGATATCGAGCGAAAACTCACTGAAGAAGAAAAATGGAAATTCTCAGGCAAACAAAAAAGCCATGGCTGGGCGCCTGCTTTTGGTGCCAATGTTTGGTTGTCTGATAACGACCGCGTTTATGCGCGTTACATCGAAACGGTACGCTTACCAAGTATTTTCGAAAATAGCATTGGGTTTGCTGGGGAAAGTGAAGCTCGCAAAGAGAAAATGTTATTCAAACCCGAACGTGCAAAAACCTTTGAATTTGGTTATTCACGTAATTTACAAGGGTTACTCGGTGCTGAGCGCCACGCTGATGTGAAAATAGGCTATTACCATACGGTCATCGAAAATGCATTTGACCGCGATGGGCGTCTTAATTTTGTTCAAGTAAAAGAACATAAAACCGCAGGGATTGAAGCCTTGGCTCGCTACGATAATGGTGGGGTATTTATGGATATTGGTGTTGATTACCGCCTCAAAAATGAGGTTTGTGATGACTCCGCCCCCGCCAATTTGGACCCAACTAACCGTTATAATATATCTCAATGCACTACCGCAGGTTTCCCCGGTGGCTTTTTACGCACACAATTACAGCCTAAATATGCGATTAACTCCAATCTCGGCATGCGTTTTATGGATGAAACTCTCGAGGTGGGAACACGCTTACGTTATACCAGCAGTGTGCAAAATAAAGATGAACGGAAACTAATGCAGCAATTTCCAGGAAGTTATTCAATGGCGAATAATAGCCCAATGCACTGGACCCCGACCTTTACAGCGGATGCCTATGCCAGTTACCAAATTGATAAAAATATCAATGTCGAATTCTTAGTAACCAACTTAACTGACCGTTATTATATTGACCCACTGACACGCAGTATGATGCCAGCGCCGGGCCGCACCTTACGCTTAGGATTAAATGCACAATTTTAGGTAAATACGGTTAATTTATCGCCCTATAAATATCCGCTGCTAACTTTAAGTAGGAGCGGATATTCATCACTTCAGTATCAGAAAAATAACCGCATAATGGTTTCATCGAATTCATCTTGGTCTACAACTGCAAAACCAAACTGCTCAAAGAATGGTTTCATCATGTCATTACCTTCGACATAACAGATTGATACGGACTTATATTTGCCCAAATTTTTAATCTCTTCCAGAACTAGCGGAATAGCCTGAGAACCAAAGCCTTTTCGTTGATGCTTTATATCGATCATCAATTGATCAATAAACACTTCTTCTGGCCAACCATTTTCATGGTTTGAATAATATTGAACGAAGCCAACAGGCTCATCATCAACATAAATCCCTCGATTAATATAATGATCAAAAAATTTTGAGGCTGCGATTGATTCGGAGTTAAGAGCCACAAAGTCTTCCTGCTCTTGGGTTATTTCAAGGCAGATGATATCCACCCAATTGTCTTTGGTGACATCTTTTAAGGTAATGGTCATAAACACCTTGCTTTAAAGTTACCGTTCACAATACCACCATGGTAAAAATACGGCTCAACGTAAATTAACAATAAACTTTTTTGAGTTCGCGCAATTTGTGCTTTTATATTTTTTGAACTTCAACAAACAAATAATAAGTAGATATGTTACGGATAACATTAATATCCCCACATAGACTAAAATAAAATTTCGACTCATTTATTGCTTTCGAATTAAGAAATATTCAGAATTGAGATCCATGTCAAATATCCCCATTAAATACAATATTATTGTAATTTATCAAATTTTTTTGAGGGAAAATAAAAATAATCATTTGGATTATTAATCTAAAAACAAATAAAAATACAGACTAATATAGAACAGGAATCACAAATAACCATAATGACCGCC
Source organism: Providencia sp. PROV032 (assembly GCF_028484875.1). Classification (NCBI taxonomy): domain Bacteria; kingdom Pseudomonadati; phylum Pseudomonadota; class Gammaproteobacteria; order Enterobacterales; family Morganellaceae; genus Providencia; species Providencia sp. PROV032. The sequence goes on along the minus strand of NZ_JAMPSX010000007.1, from coordinate 96,361 downwards.
AATTAAAATTCAATTTTTATCATTATATAAATTTAACAATAATAACGCATTGTCATAAGAAAACACATAAAATCTGAACAACCTCACATTTATTAGGTATTTGATAACTCCTCGCATTTATGCAACAAGAAATCAAATTCACTTATGAAACAACATGTTAAAAAATTACTATTATTTTGTATCAAGCTGAAAAATAAAAACATTTTTATCGCAAAAGTATTGAGGATAATTTCACTCCCCCGACTTTATTAATAAATATTAATTTATTGATTTTAACCATGCCTTTTAGGCATGGCTAAGAGACTTTCGGAATATTGTCAGGAAAATAGATTCATGGATAGTATGAATACGAAAATGATGCATTTTTATTATAAATATATACGAATAACTCTTAAAAACATTTCCAATGAAAGGTAACACTATGGGTATATTAAAAGATAGTAAGTTGCTTTTGGTTAGCTTACTTATCATTCTTCTTTCGGAAGCTATAGGGCAAATTAAAATCAGTCTAGTTATGGTTTTTCCAATGCTTTATTCCATGTTGATGGGTGGTATTATCAGTTTTCCAAAATTCAAGATCCTCAGCGAAAAAAATATGGCACACGCAAGCTCAATTATGAGTGTCGCGTTAGTTATCTTAATTGCAAAATTAAGCACCTCCGTTGGTGCATCTTGGGAAAAAATTATTCAAGCCGGTGGTGCATTAATCCTGCAAGAAATCGGTCACTTTATCGGTACCATTTTACTCGGTTTACCCCTTGCCATTATGTTAGGTATGGGCCGTGAAGCCGTTGGTGCAACCTACTCTATTGGTCGTGAACCCAATATCGCTATTATCGAAGCTAAATATGGCTTAAGTTCACCGGAAGGCCGTGGTGTTATGGCAATGTATATTTGCGGAACATTATACGGAGCCGTTTGGATGGGTATTATTGCCAGTGTTATCGCAGGACTCGATATTATGAGCCCGCTTGCTTTAGCAATGGGAGCCGGAGTCGGAAGTGGTTCAATGCTAGCGGCATCAGTCGCACCATTACTGGAACTGTACCCTGAACAAGCCGCGGATATTCAAGCATTTTCATCCTCAGCAAACTTAATGTCTTCAGTATTAGGTCTGTACATCTATATTTTCTTCTCCTTACCGTTTGCCTCTTTCTTATACAACAAACTCAAAAGAAAACGTGCAACAGCATCAGTAGATACAGAATAAGGATATAAGATCATGAAAAAGATGGCAGAAATTGCAATAATCATCGTGTTAGTCATCATCTTCACTTCACTGGGTGATGCTCTCGGAGGCTCAATTTATGGCCGCGGCAGCTTTGGCGCAGTCTTTAGCGACTCACTTATTGCCATGGCATTATTAGGGGGTATGTCATTTGTGGCATACTTAATTGCACAAATCCCACCATTAGGTAAGTTACCTGTGATTTTCTGGGTATCTTTAATTGCTGCAGGTTTGTGTTCACCATTATTCCCTTACGATAAAGAAATGATCGCAATGACAGGTAAAATCTCACTCGCTGTCATCAGTACGACAGTACTGGCATTTGCAGGTCTTTCACTCGGTAAAGATATTGATAAATTTAAAGCCATTTCATGGCGGATCATCCCAGTTTCACTGGCGGTCTTTACGGGAACTTTCTTATTCGCTGCACTTATTGGTCAAGTGACACTTTCATGGAGCGGCGTTATCTAACCAGAGGAAATATTTACCATGACAATGACCAAAGACCAATTGAAAGCCATCGTCTGCGAAACAATTGCATCCCATAAAGGGGATATCAAAAAATTAGCAGAAGATATTTGGGCAGAGCCAGAACTAGGCTATAAAGAAACGAAAACAGCAAAAAAAGTGGAAGCGGCATTCTCTGCATTAGGCGTTAATTACCGAAAGCAACTCGCATTAACAGGGGTTAAGGCTCGTCTAAAAGGTGGAAAAGGTAGCAAATATAGTATTGCTGTGATTGGTGAGCTCGATGCGATTATTTGTGCTGAACACCCAGAGGCCGATGATTTAACGGGGGCTGCCCACTGCTGTGGGCACAATGCACAAATAGCCAATATGATGGCTGTCACTATTGGTCTGGTTAAGTCAGGTGCTATGCAATACCTCGCGGGAGACGTCGTTCCTTTCGCCGTTCCCGCTGAGGAATATGTTGAACTGGCTTATCGTAATAAACTGATTGAACAAGGAAAAATCAGTTATATCGGCGGTAAACCAGAGCTAATATCCCTTGGCGAATTTGATGACGTCGATATGGCGATGCAAATTCATTTAACCAGTGTCAAACCTGATCGTGATACTGGTTTCATCGAAATGTCGACCACGACCAATGGGTTTATTGGCAAGCTGATTAACTACAAAGGGACGGCGTCCCATGCGGCTGCAGCTCCTCATTTAGGTGTCAATGCGCTCAATGCCGCAATGATGGGGATCATGGGAGTGAATGCAATTCGCGAGACCTTCCAAGAAAAAGATTATATTCGTTTTCATCCGATCATCACGCAAGGCGGTGATTTGGTCAATGTCACCCCAAGTGATGTGCGTATGGAAAGTTATGTTCGAGCGTCAAATGTCCCAGCGATGATCGATGCAAATGAACGAATTACTCGTGCCCTTGTTGCTGGCGCAATGTCTGTTGGTGCAGAGGTAGAAGTCAAAGATTTACCGGGTTACCTCCCACTGTATAACAACGATACATTGAACTGTTTATTGCAACAAAATGCCCACAACTTGATTGGCGAAGAAAATGTTTGGGTTGCTGGCCACATGACTGGAAGCACGGATACGGGTGACTTATCACACATCATGCCAGTGAGCCATCCATGGATTGGCGCTATCCGTGGAGGTTTGCATGGTAAAGATTACGTTGTTTTCGATGATGATATGGCCTACATCCGCCCAGCTCAAATGATGGCAATGGCAATTATTGACCTGTTATTTGATGATGCATCCCAAGCAAATGAGATGCTAGCGGATTACACGCCATTAATGAGTAAAGAAGAGTATCTCTCATTTATTGGCTCTTTCAAGAACTAATTATTAAAATATTCCCCTTATTGCTATGTTTATTATAATAAGGGGAATATGATATTTTTAGCTTTTATCCCACTTTTAAAATTTTTTCTTCGCATTAATTTAATTTCTTTTTACATTCACCATCTCATTTAAAAAATTCCTGAAATCATGCCTCTCCCTCTACTTTAAATAAAAAATTTAACTTATCCCCCACTCATGCAGACTTTAAAACAGCAATATTCCTAACATCAAAAACACAACAATAACATATTGATATTAATGGATTTAGTTAATCAAACACTCTTTCTGTTATTATTTTAATAAATTACCATCCTTATTATTCATGAGCCATGCAATACTGATATGATATAAATACGATCTCCGTCACGCTCACTTTTTTAATATCCACGTTAAAATTAATCTTATAAATTGATAGATAAAAAATAACGAGTAGAAGTAGACATCATCCTATTTCTGAATCTAATTTTTAAAATACACATAAATTAAATGAGCGCGCTGTTCATTATTCCATGCTCACACCAGGGGCCCTTTAACAGCATTAAAAACGCTTTCTGTATACGGGATAAAACGTAATGACCAACAAATACAATATCAGTGAAAAACTCTTTGCTTTAGAAACATTTAGCAAAAAAACACGTCAGGATTTACATAAAATCCCCGAATTGTCTGGGCTAGAATTCAAAACCTCACAATATTGCCGTGAATTGATGGAAAGCTTTGGCTATAACATTCGTTTATTCGAAGGCTACACAGGTTTTACCGCTGAATTGATTGTCGACCCAACCAAGCGCTTAATTGCCTATCGTACTGATATCGATGGCCTTGAAATGCCTGATTTAACCTGCAATGAACACAGTTCTGTCCATGAAGGTTGCGCCCATAACTGTGGCCATGATACCCACATGACCATCGCCTTAACCGCAGCGAAATACCTCAGTGAAAACCGTTCTGAACTCACCCATAACGTCCGTTTTATCTTCCAAATGGCGGAAGAGGACATGCGAGTACCGGGCGCTAACAAAATGGTCGAAATGGGGTGTATGGAAGGCGTCGACGAAGTTTACGGGTTACACAATGATGCGGCCTTTGAAACGGGTTATATTAAATTCAATTCAGGAGTTATGTCCTCATACGGTTCAGCATGGACACTAGATGTCCATGGTGTGTCTGCTCACGGCTCAACCCCTCATAAAGGGTTAGATGCTATCCGCGAAGCAACACGTATCATTGATTATATGGACTACATTGTTGCCAAAAAGACCGATCCTTTCAGTCCCGCTGTATTTGGTTGTGGCATGATTAATGGCGGAACGATCCCAAATGCGCTAGCTGACCATGTTCAAGCACGCGGAACTATCCGTTCAATGGATGAAGAAACAGACAAAATATTAAAAGCAAGTTTCAATGAAATTGTAGCTCGCAGTGAAGCTGGTGGGTTTAAAACCACATTGGAAGCCAGCGGTTATCCCGCTGTCGTCAATCACCCGCAAGCGGCCAAAGTCATTTATGATGCTGCAGCCGCCTTTTTACCACTTGAGCACATTGATTCAAACGGTAAGCCGATGACAGGAAGTGAAGATTTCAGTTATATGATCAATGCCACTAAAGATAAACTCGGTGCCATGTACTTTTTAGGAAGTGGTAATCAAGCAAAAGGGATTAATAATTACTTACACGCAAACCCGTATTTTGTTGATGACGATTGCTTGCTGATTGGCGCTCAAATCTTTATTAATATCGCCACTCGTTAGAATAAATATAATACACACAGTAATATTAAAGCCGAGTAAACTCCATTACTCGGCTTTTTTCTTAATCATCCGCAGATAAGTCATAGCTCAGGCAATTCTCTATATAACCTATCTTTCTCACTTTGTTCTGTAGGTACCCATTGATTTGGCTGATGTATATAATTCAAATCAAGATGGGGAGCGTAATGGGAGATAAAATCATACATATAATCTTTTAAATGCATGTGCCGATTAATACAAACATGTGTATAACTTGGCTTGACTAAGTGGCTAATATCAATACAACATAATGCTTCACTGTCTTCCTCTGGGTCAAAAGCGACCGTTGAAATAATACCTACCCCAGCACCACGTTTCACATAGTATTTAATGATTTCAGTATCTACCGCAGTTAAAACAACATTTGGCGTTAATTTATGTTGATAAAAGACTTGATCGAGCTTTGAATGCCCTGTAAAACCAAATACATAGGTAATTAGCGGGTAGTCTGCAAGGTCTTCAATCCTAAGCTGTTCACATTGAGCCAATGGGTGGTCATGAGGAACAATAATACTGCGAGACCATTGATAACAAGGCATTACCAATAAATCATCATAAAGGTGCATAGACTCAGTCGCAATGGCAAAATCCACATCGCCATTATTCACCATCTCTGCTATCTGAGCAGGCGCGCCTTGGTGAAAATGCAAAGAAATATTGGGGTAACGTGCGTTAAAACGCTCAATCACTTGCGGTAATTTATAACGGATCTGGGTGTGGGTTGTTGCAATATGCAGATTTTGTTTTATCGTCGTATCTTCATGAGAAACAATACTTTTTATTTTATCGAATTGTGCAAGAATATCACACGCGACATGATGAACTTTTTCACCAATCGGGCTCAGCGACAATAGGTTATTATTTTTCCGATTGAATAATGAAACGTTCAGCTCATCTTCCAATATTTTAAGTTGCTTACTTACCGTTGGCTGAGAGGTATACAGTTTTTCAGCCGCATTCGTGATATTAAAATCACTTTTTACCACTTCAACAAAGCTTTTAAGCTGACTAATGTTCATTGCTGGATTATCCAATGTATAATGGACTAAAAATAGAGATACAAGCACAGTCCAAGATTTAACATCTTGGTTATTCTGTGCAGGAATTATACCATAACGAACTGATTAGCAATAAGTACACTGTGGTTTATTCCCTAGTAAAAACAGTCCAAAACATAAATCATAAAATAAATATTCTACAAGAACCTATAATATTCAGCGCGATAAAACCACTGTTCTCAACACCCCATTGCGGATCATGGCAAGGGGCTGCGTAAAGTTTCACTGTCAGAATTGCGATAAACAGTGATTTCATTCATTTGGCTTACCCTAAATGAAATAATGATAGTCGAAGCACTAAAGCAACGAGTGTGACAATGAGTACAGGGAGTGTCATGATAATCCCTGTTTTGAAATAATATCCCCATGTAATGGTCATGTTCTTTTGTGATAAAACATGTAGCCACAGCAATGTCGCCAAGCTCCCTATTGGCGTAATTTTTGGCCCCAAATCAGCCCCAATCACATTCGCATAAACCATCGCTTGTTGAATAACTCCTGTTGCTTGACTGCCTTCAATAGAGAGAGCACCAATTAATACCGTTGGCATGTTATTCATTATTGATGATAAAAATGCAGTGATAAATCCAGTGCCTAGAGTTGCTACCCATAACCCTTTGTCTGCAAGGTAATTCAGCGTTTCAGAAAGATAATCGGTTAACCCTGCATTTCTTAAACCATAAACAACCAAATACATTCCTAAAGAGAAAATGACGATTTGCCACGGTGCTCCACGTAATACTTTGTTGGTATTAATTGTATGGCCTCTGGCTGCAATCACCCAAAGAATTAAAGCGCCAATAGCCGCAATTGCACTCACTGGAATACCTAATGGTTCTAAGACAAAAAAACCGATAAGCAACAGCACTAATACCAGCCAACCTGCTTTAAACGTTGTCATGTCCTTAATGGCTAAAGTCGGTTCACTCAGTTTGGTAACATCATATTGTTTAGGAATATCTTTACGGAAAAACCAATGCAGCATCGCTAATGTTGCAATAATTGCTGCAAAATCCACTGGCACCATAATTGATGCATATTCCGTAAATCCAATATTAAAGAAGTCCGCAGAAACGATATTCACGAGGTTCGAAACAATCAGCGGCAAGCTCGCTGTATCTGCGATAAACCCGGCAGCCATGACAAAAGCTAATGTCGTGCCTTTATTGAAACCAAGTGCCAATAACATCGCAATCACAATGGGCGTTAATATCAATGCTGCACCATCATTGGCAAATAAGGCCGCAACCGTTGCTCCAAGTAACACAATATAACTGAATAACAGTTTTCCTTTACCCCCGCCCCACTTGGCAACATGTAATGCCGCCCATTCAAAGAAACCACTTTCATCTAAAAGTAGGCTAATGATAATGACGGCAACAAATGTCGCCGTGGCATTCCAAACAATATTCCAAACAATCGGGATGTCTTGAAAACTGATCACACCAAAGATCAGGGCTAATATTGCCCCTATTGTTGCACTCCAACCAATACCCAACCCTTTAGGCTGCCAAATAACAAACGTAATCGTTAAAATAAAAATTAATGCAGCAATCAACATAACGACCTCATGAACAAGGGTATAGATATACCTTCCTGAAATAAATTGGCTAATTAACCGACCCAATTAACTTTGCTCATTCCCATGCCAATATATATGAATATTCATATATATTGACTTAAAAAATTTTATACTGCACAACGGCCAGCAGGTTCTTTTGTCTCTAGGCTGTTAAGCAAATCTGCAACTCTATTTTTCTCTGTGGCATAAGTTACATCAATGATACTTTTCACCCACGGTAGTAATACTGGAGATAAACGATAATGAACCCATTTACCCTGTTTTGAATCGAGCAAAAGACCTGATTCTCTAAGCATTGCTAGATGTCGAGATGTCTTTGGTTGCGATAGATTTAAAGCCGTATAAATATCACACACACACAGTTCACCAGCTGCTTTCAAAAGCAGCACGATATCGAGCCTTGTTTGATCACCTAAAATTTTAAACAGTTGTAATGGTTCCATGTGTACCTCTTTAGTCTTTTCTTTAAGTTACACCCAAAAGACACATACGTCAAAACGTATATATTATATTTAGCGCGATAGTGCCGTATACCTCAAATATGACTTAATATCAGTAGACGCCAGTTGAACGAAGAAGAGTTAAAGCTTCAGCTTTCGCAAAGCCACCAGTATTGCAAGAATATCATCATCTGATAATTCTATTGTCAGTGATGAAAGGCTGACAAAAAAATAATCCTACCCGTAGCATACCTGTATTTTTCACTGCCTCCGTTTCAAACGGAACCGTAAAATTAACACTAATGCGATTTCAAATTGAACCTGCTATTAATCAATCTTATTTAAACTTTATCTTTCAGGTTTTAACTTGAACATAATCGTCGTTGATTCAAGAGCGCCATTAACTGATTGAGCGAACTCAGGGATTTCACCGCTAGCATGCTTTCCCTTCGGTGTTTACCATTTGGTTTTATACATAATTCAAGTCCAACAACTGAATAGCACCAGCTATTGAAAAACTTAACCCTAATATAGAGTATGAAGTAACAAGAAGACTGGCCGAAATTAATGGCGTTATTTACGCTAATCTCATGAGTCCGCAAGGAACTAAATCAGGCAAGCTATTGGTCTAACTACCCAGCCAAAGGACGAGCTAGATCCCAACCGAGTGTTAGCTTAGCGGGAGTGCATCAGGATTTGTATTATGTAAATATCCACAGTCCTTCATCTAAAACATAACTAAGAACTTTATAAGCTAAATTAGTAAAAATTATATAAATAAAAACCCACAATAAAAAAGGCATCCATTCTCTAGCTGCTTTCTTTTTTGCTCTAATGTTTTTTCTCACCTTGTCTACTAACAGGGTAAGGCCAGCAATAACGAAACCCAATAAACAGACCACAATCAATACATAGACAGCTAACATCAAAAAAAGCATACATAAGTGTTCGCACTGTATTATATCCTTATAAAGGTACAACTAAACTTAACTTAAATTCCATATCTAACATATATTATTTCAGGCAATAAAAAACCCACCGGAGTGGGTTAGTTTTCATCTCTAAATTTTTGGGCTATTTGAGCCAACTCATCCATGACCTTATAGTCTTGTGCTTTCAAGTGAGCATCAGGATGTAGTATGGCTATAATTGAGTATCGGTGATCTTCAATAAGCCCCTGCACATACACCAAGCAGATATCTTTTTCAGGATTTCCATTTTTGTGAGTTCTGTAATATTGAACCCTATCATCTGGAAATCTATCTGGTGGTATTTTTAAATGAATGTGCATCAAACAAGCTTTTTCAGCTGAATATGGCTTAACGTATGAAACATCTCTTCCGAAATAACTAGGAACAACTCCGTCGGACTTATATTTCTTAAAATCTTTGAGTAGCTTGGCTTCGAGATCTAAATGTTTTTGGAATAAGTCGCCAAAAAATTGATTTCTTGTTTGCTCGTTTATAGTTACTTCTATTTCGTCCATGAATTAGCCAGTAAAGGAGTAATCACCTGAAATTATTTTCTTAGTTGTATAATCAGCTAATTCCCCTAAAGCATTAAAGTCGATATCACTTTCGAATGTTTTAGGGATAGTGAATAACTGACGAGAAAAATCATTTAAACGAGCTATTGCATGTCTAGCCTTAGCAACTGTTCGCAAGTATGATTTCATTTCCGTTTTTTCTTCATCGGACAAGTCGCCTTGCTTAACCATTACTTTAAGAACATTTTCAAATCCTCTTAAAGCAGCTTCGCAAGCTTTGTTTTCATCAAACCCATTTTGAAGCATAACGCCATGAGCTTGATAATCATCCATCTCTAACAGATTAAAGTAGTACGCGTTTATTTCATCAGCTAGCTTATTAACTATCTGATTTCTTTCTGCATACTCAGACTTAAGCTCTGTAACATTATCAATCACATTTCTCTTCATGACATGCGACTCCTTATCATTACATGCGTCAGCGAGCGAATACGAAGGAACGCTGAGCACTCCACCCGCTAAAATCGCTGCAAAACAATGTTTTAGTAAAGGATTCATTTTCATGCCTTATCAAATTGCTAAATATACCTTGGAGTATATTAGAATTAAGTTAACTTAACCGCAAGCTCTACTTGTATCTTGAATATCGAGGTGTATAATACCGCGCCTCGATAATACCCACCATAACAACTATCAAGACTGGTAATAAAAAATTACCAATAAAAATACCCATCAGCAGGTTAACCTCAGATTACCGATTGATTTAAAAGATAAAGTTCAAGAGTTAGCTGAATTTAATAATCGCTCAACCAATCAGGAAATGGTCACAGCTATCGAATATTGGATACTGCGTAATTCTCATGTTGAAGTTTTAACCATAAAGGTCGTCTTTCCTTTTGGTTAGATCACTTCGACGGTGTGAAGCTGAAAGATATTACAGAAGCAAAAATTTATGTAGCTGTAAGCAAGATGAGAAATAGGAAGGTTAGAGAGCGATGGGAAAAACAAGCTGAAGCAGCCAAGCGTAAGGGAAAGGAAATCCCTGCTTATTCAGAGACCCAAGTAACAACAGCCACCAAAGAAAAGCATTTGGCAATAATAATGAAGTCATTGCTGAGAACTGCTGAGAGAGAATGGAAATGGTCAGAAGGTATGCACATCTTGCGCCTAATCATTTAAGCGAACACGCGAGACATATTGATACCATTTTTAATGATAACGTACAATTACGACACAATAAGGAAATCAAGCAGGATTAAAACCAGCATAACTCATTGAGTTTAAATGGTACCCCTACAGGATTCGATATAGCGACATATCATACTGATTACATTTAATTTAAATTCATTCAATTTCGTATCATGCCTCCAATTATGCCCCCTTTTTATTTTGTGACTCAAAAATTAAGAGGTTCAGGCTTCTGTTTTCCCAAAGCCACCAGCATTGCATAAATATCATCAATGGCAATTTCATTGCAGATAATGAAATGCTATCCAAAAAAATATGACGAATCATCTTCATCAATTACAATAAGCACTTCTTCTAGGGTATACGTGCATGTTTTGTCATAATTGACCCAATGGTCAACGTTAAACCAAAACAACCGCCAATTTGAATTATTCTTATCAAACTTTATTTTGATAATGGGGATCGATGACTCATCGCCACAGCATGTACCTCTTTGTGAAATAACTATTTCCTTATTTCGTACACTGTAAGTTAAGTAGAAAACATCCCAAGCATTACCGTCAGGTGCCCATATTTTGATATATTTTTCAATAAGAAACTTAACTCCTGATTGCTTTATCATTTTCTATACCATACACAAAATTATTAGTTTCATTTCAATCTAATTTTACACCTAAAGCAATATCTGAGTGGTATTTACTAAGCTAGTTCGATATTTTCGGGTTAGTTGAACTGGTTATCTTAAAGATGATCAGTTGTGAGCTATAAGGCTGAAATTTCAGGGGCGAGTAAATACAGAAAAATATGCCATTAGATCGACAAAAAACACCTTATATTATTGACGTTACGTTGACGTATACTTTTTCTCACAACCATCATGTAAACATTGGTACAGCTAGCTTTAGAACACATTTAATCATGATCAATTCAGACTTATAGAGATTAATTTGTATAAGGGTGATTTTTCGATAACGTCAAGCGTATAGGCAATCTCATAAGCGTAATGTCAACAATTTCTAAGACTTTAGGTCAATGTAACGTCATTATTTAGCTGATATAGTGTAGTAGTCCATCGTTGATATAAAACACTTTGTTTACTCTACATTCATATTGAAATAAGGACGTTAAAAATGTCACAAAATTACACTCCAGAACAAAGAATAATCATAACTTCAATACTCAATTTTTCTGTTTTACTCTCCTTATGGAACAAGAATTACTATAAGAATGAAGAATTCAAACAAATCTTATTAAATAACAGTGAAATAGATGGCGGTTTTATATTTAGCGCATTAAAAAATGTTGGTATATTCAATGAAGGCACATTACCAGCCATCTTGTATTCTCTATTGATATACCCTCAAGAAGCTATAAAAAAAATAAATTGCAATACTTATGATGCTGCAATAAATAATATAGATAACAATCTCAAAAACAGTCACTACAATATAAAAATAACGACAAATGATTATCCCGATTTAGCCAAAAGATCGTTATTAAAACACATAAGAAACGCAGTATCGCATGCAACTTTTAAACTTGATAATGACATGTATATTTTTACAGACATTAATCCTCATAATAGTAAAAAAATAACTTTAGAATTTAATAAAAATGATATAGGCGCCTTTATACAGGATTTATATAACTCTCTTTTGTTAATAATTAAAGAAATACAGAATAACCAACAAAAAACACCTTAATAAATTCAAAATACTTCAACATTTTGACACTAGCTTAGCCCCTTGGGAGGATTTTCTTACCGATAGGCTAAGCCCATCATAACCATTCATTGATTTAACCTATAAGAGCTATTGCCCTCCAACGTTAGCTATCAATCTAGCCCCAGACAACTGATAGCCATTAAACCAGCCATAAGAACCTATGGCCGTAACCTTATCTCCATGCTTGCACATCATCAACTCTATAGCCTCAATATCAAAAGCAACTAAGCGTAATGGATAAGCACTGCGACATTCGCTTTCAGCGTCGATTGTCATCGTTGCATAGACTTTACCCTTAACCGTTTTGCCTCGTTCTGGTGCTTTGATTACAACACCAGAAACCGTCGAAGTGATCCCTGATTTAGATTTTTTCTTCACTCGTTTCGTCGTGGCTGGTGGACGTTGCTTTATTGGCATGGTGATTTATCCAGTAACATAGAAATATAGCCATTCTAAATTCGTTCACAGGTCACGATTAATTGGTTTGTCTGTGTGCTCGAGCCTACTGTGGGTCTGCTGGTGTTGGTTCTTCCTAACTTCGGAGTAAATTACATTTATCCAATTAATTTAAGTATATCCTCTATATTAAAACTAACCTTTCTTTCACCTAAAAATTTCTTTGCATATCTTTCTACTAATGATTGTTCTGGAATCAATTTTTTTTTGATAGTTTGTCTCGCAGATTTTAGATTAGATTTCGTGTTAGGAACCCCACTCTCCATAAGTTCTGTTAACAGACGTTCTCTACGCTCTCTTGCTGACCTTCCTTTACAGCCTTTCAATATGTAGCGAGCCAATATCATAAATAAAGTTTTTTCACAGTGGTAATAGTGAAATTTATCTTTCAAAAATTGATTATATGCTAAGTCAATACTCCCTGAACTAAATAAAATTCGATAAAATTCTAGTATGTTAGTAGCTAAGAAACCACCATCTACAGTTTTTTCAGGTGCAATCAAAACAAAAAAAGGAGTTAGCTCATTTTTGTTAATGCTCTTAATAACGTTAAGACTAAAACACGCCGTTAAAATAATGCATAGATTATTATTTGTAACATTGTTCAATTCCCTAAGTTTGTCACAAAGAACATTCCATGGCATATACTCCTTTGACTTTTCTATATAAATTCCTTTTTCCTCATCTCCATGCATATCCAAATGTAGTAATGGATAAAACTCATGCTCACGAGCAGTGTTTACTAGTTCGCTAAGAGCATCAACTAAATCATTTACACTGTTAACATCCCAGCACTCAAAATATCTATTGTTTGTTTTTAATAAAGGCTCCAAATCCTCTATTATTCGATTTGTTATTCCTTCATCTTCTGGGGGTAAACTTTTAATCCATATCACTGAATCACAACTAAAACTACTGTCTATAACCATTCTTTTCCTCTTAATTACATGACGTTATATCTTAATCCTTATTTTCCTTATGAATTATACTTCTAAATATATTTATCTCTATAACTAGTTACTTATAACAATACTCACAGCGACCTGTAACCGTGACTTTATTTCCTTTCTGGCAGGTCATAAGCTCCGGCACGTTAATATCGAATAACGCTATCTTTAGTGGGTACGGACTATGCTTGTCACTCTCAGCCTGATGAATCGTCATTGTGACCATAGTTTTACCTCTAGCTATTTAGCCTTGTATTGGTGCTTTGATCACCACACCGTAAATAATAGAAATACTCCGCGCTTTAGATTTCTTTTTCACACGATTAGTCGTAGCTAGTGGATGTTGTTTTATTATTATGGTGATTTATCCAGTACATAAAATATTATTTACCCCCGTAAAACTTGGGGATCATGCGCAATTTTTTGCGCACATTAAAAAAAACCTTAGCAAATCTTAGCATTGTAATGCGCAAGTTACTGCGCACAATTTATGATAATGCATTGTATTAGATGACTTTTAAGAAGTTCGCACTCTGCGCAGACTGGTTCGCAATGCGCAGTCTTTTTGCGCACGATGCGCAATCCACCTCAATAAATCTATATATCAAAATACAAGAATATCCTTGTAACTAATTGTTATAACTGAATTTCATTAAGGTTCGCACTCTGAGCAATGCGCAATTTTAAGCGTGGTTTATCATGGTAATGCGCAGTTGACCTTAGCATTTCTATACATCCAAAATTGCGCACGAATCACTCTAACCCTTGCCGTAACTGACTTTGAGAGCATTCGCACTCTGCGCAGTTCGCAGTTCGCAGTTTATTAGCTTATCGCCTCGACATTTCTATACACTAAAATTGCGCATAAAGCATCGTGAAGCCTTGATATACCTCCCTTTAGCGTGATTCGCATTTTGCGCACTAATTCCCGCTCGTGCTCAGAATACCGATACATTCCGATACATGCGTGCGCAAAATGGTTTATAGATTTTTTAAGGTACCAGTGACTCTTTAAAGGGTTAACCCTATAACAGAAAGAAAGAGAACAAAAAATTCACACTAACTGCCTTTTTTACTTTCAATTACTACAGGCTGACTGAATCCAAACCAAGGTTCAAACTTATAGCACTGCCTGTCATTTTTCCTTAAATAAGACACGCTAGGCTGTACTAAACCGCAGTCTGAGACTGTATAAGAATCAATCCTTAAACTCACCATAAACACCTTATTCTGTATTACTGACATGCCTATTATTAAAGGAATTACTCCAAATAAAGCACAAACTAACGTGAATAAAATACTTCCAACGTCTTGTTTCTTTTCTTCTTTAAATTTGATTTCTAACTTACTATTAATTAAAGATAAAAGAAAAAATACTATTACAACGATTTCTAATGTCAGAAATATTAATAAAACACTAAAAAATATAGCTCCTATCCATGGCGAGTTACTCAAATACTCCCTTTCAATTTGAAATTGAGAATTTAAATACTTTTCTGCAATAAAATAGCTACAGGAAAATAATATACCTAAAAACCAGATAAAAATTTTGTGAGTTGTAATACGGACTAAAAGACCTCTTTCTTGCAATATCCGAAACCAGCCACCTAAAACAAAAAAAGTAATAGCTCCCACATCGTGGGAATAACCAAGTAAGGCAATTCCACCAAGTACAAACATAACCCACATTAACCAACCTAATACCTTATCCAGTCTGCTTTTTTCTTCCATTTTATGCCCCTTGTCAGATTTCCAATAACACACGAAAAAATTTTTATATAAATACACAAAAGTGGTGGTCTCAGTGGTCTCAGTGGTCTCAATTCCCGTAACTAATTGTATTTATACAGTTAAATTATTTTTACTGAGACCACTGGCCGATTTAGAGTGGTCTCAATTTCCAAATTACAACCAGATGAAATCCATATCTATTTGATAAATAATGATTAAATGAATTATTTTTAGTGGTCTCACTTTTAAATATTAGTGGTCTCAGGTTCTTTATTCCTACCAGCAAGATAAACTGTCAATTTATTCTGTGGTCTCAAAAACGCCTCAAGTGGTCTCAAAAATGGCTTGAGTGGTCTCAGAGTGGTCTCAATATTTAAAAATAAACTCTTTAATATCATACTACTAATAAATATATCCTTTATTGAGACCACTGAGACCACTACTATTTATCGTTCTAACAAGCGATCAATCGTCATCATCATCCTGAACTAGCATCATGATGTAGGCTCGTTGCTGAGTTCCCCCTAGATGCTTAAGGCGAGGCGTTTTTCCTTGTAGGCGTTTCCCTTTGGCTGGCTTTTTCAGTATTCCCATAGTGGCTAACACTTCTGCGAACGTTTCGGCATTGAACCCTTTAGCAACCTCAGCCCTAAATACATTCGGTAATGTATAAAAAAGAATTGGCGCATCATCATGACTGCCTTTGCGTTCTCGATAACCGGCTAAATCACGAATAGGTAAATCACGTTCGTCATAAGGTAGTGGGGCATACCGGCTTATTCCATAGGTATTTAAGAACGCTAAAGCCTGTTCTGTGATCTGCTCAATTTCTTTATTGCCGGTACCAAATTCAGCCAACCAGACATTAAACACGGCTTGAACTGCGTCCCTACAATCCTGCTCATCCCAACCGGTAATCACTCGCCCCATTAATAACGCTGACTCTATAGCAGAAAAGCGATCACTGGCACGGTGTACCTGTTCCCCATAACTACTGGGAATTAATTTGCCCCAGCGTTGCTGTGCGGCTCGGTAGGCTTCTTTCGCGTCTTCTTTGTGTTTTGATAAGTACTCAATCCAATAGCGCCCTGCCGTGCCGTAGTTAGCACGACAATTCACCTTAATTAAGTCAGCGTGCTCTTTCCCTGTTTCACACTCATGTAACTCAGTAGCTCGCTCTATTGGAATATTGAGTAACCGCACCAGTTGGCCAGCATTCACTTTTACCCCAGAATTTAATAAAAAGGTTTCAATGTCTTTTTCGCCGGTACTAATGGCGACCGTTCGCCAGCTCTGAACCTGTCGATTACCGCCCTCTTTTGCGCCTTGGATCTTACCTTTGCCATTAAATAGCGTGTACGCCGATTTATAGACGTGTTTAGGGTCAGCCCCTTGTCCAACTTCATCAAGATATAAAAGCCCGTCATTGTGCGCTACCGCTTCGTTAGTCATGCCGTATTCAGTGCCATACCACGTTAAACGCTGTAAATCAGGGTCACCGTACAAACTCACGGCCATATCTGCGGTGGTGCTTTTCCCTGCTGTGGATTGGGCGTAAAGATGAATACCAAAGCTATCCGCTTGTGTAATACTGGTCATCGGTGCGGCTAATGCTGCCCCAATAGCAAACATCATAAAGCTGTTTTTGTTCGCCAATCGTGCAACATCATTCCGCCAGCTATCCAATGTTCCACTTGTTTTGTAAGCTGTAACGGCTGCGCTTTGGCCATTAAATAATATTGGCTGTTCTGGCTCTCCAATTACTGAACCATCAGGCATGATATATGCTCCTTTATACCAGCCTGATTTAGCGGTAATACTCCAATTCTCTTTAAACGGTTGACGCAATAACCAATCAGATAAAGACTGCCTTAGCCCTGATTTGGTGGTGACTAATAACCCTGCATTTTTCAGAGAGCGCCAACCCTCACGCTCGCCAATATCCCCCATGGGGATCGCTTGAATATTAGACTTACCCCATTCAATAATTAAATACTCCTGGTATAAATCATTAACCCCTTTCGTAATACGTTTGATCTGGTTAGATAACCATTGTTCATGATGAATGATTTCCCCTGTTTCTTTATCTGCTTTTGGGGTAACAAGAAATACACCATCTTCTCGTGATTCGATACGGATCTTCATCGGGTCATTTTTAGCCGGTACAGTCGATATAACCTCGCTATCTGATACGTCAACTATCCCCTCTGGTTGGTATATTCCTGCGTTGAAAATGCTTACTGTGGCTTCCTCACCATTAGATTGTAGGTAGTCATTCCAATCACCATCACAAGGGGGAATGGAAACATGACCATTCACTTTTTGCGCTGCTGCCTCCGCTTTAACTTTTCCTGTGTTAATGTCATTTTGTGAGTCATTATCCGCTGCAATAATAATATTGGCCGTTGGGAATTGACTTCTCATAGCCTTAGCAACATGAATTAAATTACCTGCGTCTATGGCTGCCACTGTCAGTGCTTCCGGCTGAATTAAATGACAAGTTATTGCGGTTGCTAGCCCCTCAGCAATAATCACCGTAGTAACGGCTACAGGCTCATTAATTTGGTAGTAACTCCCTGATTTAATGCTATCGGCTAATAACCGTTTCTCACCATTAGGTTTAATGGTCTGTGCGCCTGTAATTTTGCCTCGAGCATCCACCAGCGGAATAATCAGTGAGCCATCCAGTAATAAATCCATTTCAAAACCATGTAGCCCCTTAGCCTTGAGATAGTTAGACTCCCCAAGCTGAACATTGCCAATAGCACGGTTATACCGTTCAATAAAGCGTTTATGCTTCTCTATCTGTTCATTAGCTTGTTTTTCTGCTTGCTGCGCCCTCAGTGCGACCTGTTGCGCTTTTACCTCATGGCTACGGTAAGCTGGTGGATTATCTGAACGGGTATCAATACCAATCATGTCAGCGACCTCTTTTGCTGCTTCGGTTACACTGACACCTAACACACGTTGAACGAGATCTAATCCATCACCAGAACCGCACAGATTACAAATAAACGTACCGTTACCATCTTTGTTATCAAATCTAAACCGGTCTTTACCCCCACAATGAGGGCAAGCGGTATGCTGATTTAGGAGCACTTCTGCCCCAAGGTTAGATAATATGTTTTGCCATTGCCCGTTCGCTTTTAGCTTCACATCACGGATCACATCAATATGGCGCATAGCAAAACTCCCCTAAGTCAGCGTGACATGTCACAAAATACAAATTAATCGCTAAATGCCTGTTGAGATGTTGAGTAATTTTGTTCATTGCAACCTCAACACCAATAAGTCGATGTGGATTTTTTAGAACTGGCTTGGCTAACGATCTGGCTATAAAGCCTATTCATTATTTCGTGACCATCCGTTGATAAAGCCAAAATACTGCTGTCATCTAACATATTGCGATAAGTACCAATAATGAGATCATCAGCAACAGCATATTTGTATTGTTGATAGAGTGGTTTATCAACACACGTTTTAAGCACTCGTCTAACACGCTCAAACGATAAAGGCAGTTCACGCCCTTGGTAGGTATAGATTGCGTTTCCGTTCTTACGGGTACAGTAAACAACAAAGACCGTTGCCACCGTCCAACGGAAAGTTTTAATTAAATCAGTCGGTTTATGACTACCTTTATCACTGTTCCAATAGTCATTAAGGAGCAACAAACCTAATTCAGGTAACGCGTCCCACTCACCTAAATCAATTCGATTGGGAATACTGGCCAGTGAGATAGTTGCTATTTCTAAGGGCGCATTATGCGTTGTTTGTATAAACACATAGCTATAACCGCCATTAACAACCGTTTTATAGTTCATTATGATTCACCCCGCTGGCGCAATGCTAATTCAGCATGTTCAGAGTTATGTAAAAGACAATGTAAGATTTCAGCCGTAAATGTCATGCACCAGCTAAGTTTTTGTAAGTCATTATTCGCCTCGCCAAAATCGATATAGTCCTCATGCTCTGTGGCGAAAAAAGCCAAACTTGCCGTTGCCGATAACCCGCCCAATATTGCGTCAACAGCTTCACGTTGAGAGGTGCTAATGTGCTGGAGTTCTTCGGTGGTTTTACTATAAAACTCTTTCATTTTGAGTGAGTTTCTAAAGTTATCGATCGCATTCATAGCCCATTCTCCACATGACTTTTTAACGCTTGCCATATTTCACCGTTTAAATCACAAGCGATTGAAATCAAGTCTAATAATTCACTAGAACACTCTGTATCCGCCTGCTCTAAAATCACGCTATACAAAGAACTGACTTGCTGTGCTTTGTAGGCGGCAGCATCTAGCGGCAATGGCTTACTCATGAGGCACCTCGTTAACAGTTTCATTCACACAGCTAAATAACGTTCCGCCAATCTCACCAGCCAGCCTTTTGATCAGTGCAAAAATAGCGGCTGTTTCACTCATTTCGAGGTCAAAATCAGAATCTTTGATCAGGGAAGCAATAATCTCTATTTGAAAGGCTTTTTCGGCACTTTGATTAATTTGGGTTGAATTAAGCATGGCTAGCCCCTTTATCAGTTCCATTGATTTTTGTAATACGAGGGAGAGAACAGCCTATTTCAGAAAAACCACTCCGTAACATCGCGTGAGCCTGTTTCGCATCAATCGCCTGAATATTAAGGTTGAAGCCAACGGCTGAGCCGCCCTTACTTGTTGTATAGCCTGTAAGATGAAAAGTTTTAAGCATGAGTCACCCCCACGCGAATACGGGCGGTGAATACCAACGAAAGGTTAGGAAGCATCGAACGGGCTTCATTTTCGGTATGTGCAATAACTAAGTGATAAGTGGCTTTATTTTGCTGACATTCGGCAAAACGCCATATAAATACGATATTTTGGGTATGACTATTCCGCCCAGTTAAGGGTGTGATATGATCTTGCATAGCTACCTCGATAGTTTTGGTATCGCTGGTGGTTAGCCCTCTAATAGTGTTGGTAGCATTATTAGGGGGCGTTGATTTTATCGGCTTTACCGTGTTAAGGTGACCACCTATAAAAATCAAGACTAATTCAATAGGTGACCACTTGTCAACGATTAAACGTGATAAAAGCCCTAAAGGTGATGGACAGTCGCCACAATTTAGAATGCGCATAACACCAGAGCTAAAAGAACAGTTTGATAAAGAAGCGAGTAAAGATGGTGTAAGTCTCGCAAACTGGCTTAAAGAACTAGGTCGCTCTGAATTACAGAAACGTGGAATAGAGCCAAAAGGATAGATTATGAAAGCTATTTTATGGATTTTAGCCCTAGTATTAGCCTCATTATTCTTTATTAGGTCTTGTGCCCCATCACTTTCCCCTTGTGGTACAGGTAAGGGTGACTTACTCAGACCTACCTGTGAAAAAATTTTTGGCGTTAAATCCCAAAACTGATGTACGTTTGCAACAAGCGGCATGTATTCCTTAGATAATATCTCATTACTCAAATAGCATCGGTTTACTTGGTAGGCGTTCATTAGTTCGCCTCCAAACGTTGAGCTAACCAACGCTGTGCCAGTTCAGTCAATTGAGCCTTTCTTTGTACTGAGGGCGTATCTATATCAAGGAAAGCACAATTACGAGCTTCTAAATAAGCGAGTAATTTCAATTGATCCGCACTCATGTTATCTCTGATTTCTTTAGACTTAATACCTCTGCTTTTAGCCCATTGAGTAGGATTGATACCAAGTACCAATTTATTGATAAAGCGGGACTCATTGCTATACGCAAAACCTTTTTGGCTGTCGCCTGTGCGCTCAATATAGCCTTTCATCGCATCGGCCATATTTTTATGATCTTCACATGCAGCAACACGATTTTTGCGCCAGTTTTGCATAGCGGCTTTATGTTCTTCTGGCGCAGCTCTGCGTAGTCGCTCCTCACATTCGATAAAATATTGGCGTGCTAATTTGCCCTGATCATTACGTTCAACCATAGACAGCTCTTTTCCCATGCTTAGGCTGACAATATAGTCATGCTCGAATTGCTGCCTAAATTTTGTGCTCCCCCGTTTTGGTGAGCTCAAATTTTCCACAACGATATAATCGATATTCTCAATAAAGCCATATTGTTTAATTCGTCCTTTAATCCAGCTCGTATAGTCACGACCAACTTTTAAAAATAAATGTAATTTCCGGCTACTCACTGATTGAATTTCTTTCCCATTAATACGGTTATTAATAACAGGAATTAAATAATCAAATGTGTTCATTAGCTCGTTTTCAGGTTGAGTGAAACCCTGACCAGCTATGGTCATATTTTTATTTTTCATAAGTTTTGCCCTTTTATTTAGTTAATTAAGAGCTGTCGCGACAACACGGAATAGCTTGACTAAATTTATCTGCAAATACCCGCAAAACCGTACATAAAGTATAAAAACATTATTTTGCGTGAATTTGCAGATGTATTGTGATAGCCCTTTAAAACTTAAACCACTCCTTTCCAAACCGTTATATTTCGCAGTTATATCAATGAAATAAATTAAATCAGAAATAACATTTAGAATATTTCCACTCCTAATTTCAGGGTGAGCGAATCCCTGACCCATTACGGTCATTTTATTTTTCATATTGCTATTTCCTGATTATTCCTTTGGGTAAAGCGATAAAATCAAATCTGATTGATGGTTAGAAATGCCATCATACCCACCAGCACAAGCTCGACTATTGATAAGGTCAATAATCCTCTTTGCATCTTTCTGGTTACGAATATGGTAACGATAATGCGACCCTATTCCGTCTGGGTTCGGTTCGTCTGTACGCTCTAATTTAATATTGAGTAATCGTTCAAGTTCAGTTAAATAATTACGGCCAGAGGATAACCGGCACTGACGTAAAATATCGTTTTCAGTGATCCCCTGGTCTGAATATAAAAAACAAATCCATGCTTTATTTTTCTTTGGTGGGCTCTTTGATAGAATAGATGCTGTCGCGTTATCCTGAGAAGCCACCTGTAACGGGTGGTTTTTCTTTTTCATTAAGCCACCCCGCCAGTACGTGATTCAGCAATCTTATTTGCTACCCACTCATCCACTTCTGATTCAACGAAAGCAATAGAACGAGTGCCAATTTTTACTGATTTAGGGAATTGACCTGTTTCGATAAGACGATAAATCCATGCTCGTCCATACCCTGTACGACGCATAACTTCCGGTAAGCGAATGAGGTTTTCTTTTAAGGTTGTTACTGTTGGCATGATGCCCCCTGATATCTGTTTAATGATACGCCTTAATAGACGTTCTTGGATTCATGGGTATCTTTGCATGAAAAAATGCTTTTTGATCATACCATTAGGCCTAATGGTTTTTTTGAGAAATTTACTATGAGGGTTGTACTTCAAGTGGTTACTAATTAAACAAATGACTATAAGGGTAGAGGGTAAATAGTGGTTAATTACCATCATGGCTAAGGGTAAAAGACCATTTTAACCCTCCGGGTTGAGGGTCATTTTACTTTAGAGTAAATAATGCTGATATTCATAACCATCTATTTACGCTTAATCGGGCAAGCTACTTTCTCAATTGCTAGAGCTTGTATCTCTGCCATTCCAAACTTTTTATATTCTTCTCTTAATTTTTTAACTACCCAATCTTGAGTTGGAATTGTTACTCTGTCATCTTCATTATAGTTCACC
The DNA here is from genome assembly GCF_028484875.1 of Providencia sp. PROV032. Lineage (NCBI taxonomy): Bacteria > Pseudomonadati > Pseudomonadota > Gammaproteobacteria > Enterobacterales > Morganellaceae > Providencia > Providencia sp. PROV032. The sequence goes on along the minus strand of NZ_JAMPSX010000007.1, from coordinate 73,292 downwards.
CATAACTCATTTCTTACTTTAATAGCTATTTCTAGTGGATCATCTTCTCTATATTTACCTAGTCCATATGGTATTTTTAATTCCAGTTCATTTATTTGATTTTTTAAATCCTCTATCTGATTTTCTAAATCATCAATATTTTTGGACTTACCAAAAATATCATCTAAAGCAGCAAGGCAAGACTCTGAATCTTTGTCAATTATCTTCTTTCTAAACTCATATAATTTCTCCAACCTAGGCAAGTCAGATAAAATACAAGTAGGTATAGGAAAATCATTATATTTTAAAAAATTATATATTTCAGTAGCTTTAAAATAAAATCCACTGAAATTGGCATGATAGCTATCAAATTCATCATCAATATAATAGTTACCAGAATTTATAGAATTAGGGTCTTCATAATAATCTTTCCCTAATGATATATTATATAAAAATTTCAAACATTCTTTTTCAAACCCACTATTAGTATAAAATCCAGTGACGCTATTATAATCATAAAAATGAAATTCAACTCCATCAAATGGATGTTTTCCTCCAAACCTTATAAAGTTACGATATAACATTACACTAACATCACTTATACTTCTATTTGTTATATTCGATAATTCACATAATAATTTATCAAAGTGAATACAATCGGCTTTTTCTTTGTCTAAATCATCAAATGAATACATAGCCATACTACGCCACCTCACGCCCTCATTTTGTAGGAGCTATGCCAGCTAGTAGAGGTGTACTAGTTTTCGGGGATCAGCCTAGACATAGCTTTATTCTTTATAGTCTATTCAAGTCTACTACAGTCTATAATCACTGTCTATTTGTCCAGTTATAGCTATTTTAGCCACAAAAAAACCAGACCTTTTATTGTCTGGTTCTGTATGTGGTTGCTGGTGGATTAAGCGCGTTTAAAGTTGCCGTGTACAACATTATCCCTGTTCTCTAATGCTCCCATGTAATCAGCGTACCATTGAAGCATTTCTCTACGGCCATCGATATACTGAGCATGGTTATACGTTCCACGGATAGAGTTTTTATCAACGTGCGCTAGCTGTGTCTCAATCCATGCAGTGTTATAGCCTTGTTCGTGTAGGATGGTGCTCATTGTGTGCCTGAATCCGTGGCCTGTGGCTCTGCCATCATAACCAATACGCTTTATGACCTGATTTATTGCCGCTTCACTCATTGGCTTAGAAGCATCATTCCTGCCATGAAAGATATACTTAAAGCGCCCTGTTAAAGTTTGTATTTCTCTGAATAATTCTAACGCCTGTGTAGAGAGTGGCACCATGTGAGGACGACGCATTTTCATACGCTCTTTTGGAATTTCCCAAATAGCTTTATCAAAATCAATTTCTAGCCATTCAGCAGCCCTAAGCTCAATAGTACGAACACCTGTTATCATTAATAGCTTTGTCGCAATCTGAGTGATCTTACTTCCACTACATACAGATAGTGCCTGTAAAAACTCAGGTAACTCATTAACGTTTAAATGGGGAAAGTGTTTTGCTTTTGGTGTAGACAGTGCGCCAGCTAATTCTGATGCAGGATTATACTCTGCCCGCCCCGTCACAATTGCATAACGGAATACTTGGTTACATGCCTGTCTTATCTTCTTTAGCTTATCCAACACACCACGCTTTTCTAATTTTCTAAGCACCTCTAGCATATCTAGCGGCTTAATTTCCGTAATGCTAGCTTTACCAATATAAGGGAAGATATCTTTCTGGAAGGCTTCTAATAAGTCATCAGCGTAGCCTTGCGACCAATTCGGCTTTTTATAGTCATGCCATTCAAGTGTGATTTTCTCAAAGCTATTATTTACCTGAGACTCTTTTTCTCGCTTTTCGGCTTTCTTTACCAACGATGGATCATCACCTAACGCCAATATGCGCTTGGCTTCTTCTCTTTTCGCCCTAGCTTGTGCGAGTGATATTGATGGATATACACCTAAAGCCAGCCTTTTCTCTTTACCGGCATATCTATATTTCATGCGCCAATACTTAGAGCCATTCGGCGCAATTTCTAAATACATGCCCCCACCGTCAGAAAGTTTATACGCTTTCTCTTTGGGCTTGGAAGTGTCTACTTGTCTGGCTGTTAGCTTCATTTGGGGGCACCAATTTTCATTGAACGGGGTAATACCCCCAATTATGCCCCCACATATATGTAGATTTCAATAGACGTGACTAGACCTTGGAATACTATAGATTCTTGTGAACACTGATTTTATAAGGGTTTTATAGACTGTTGTAGACGTTGAAATACTTGAGAATGGTACGCCCTACAGGATTCGAACCTGTGACCTACGGCTTAGAAGGCCGTTGCTCTATCCAACTGAGCTAAGGGCGCATTGATAATGCGGGCAGCCTATCTGGCTGATGGCGTTGAATTATACGGTTGCTGAGCGCTGAGTCAATGGCTTTTCGCTACTAAAATAACTATATGCTCATTTTATGTAACAGTTTGAACTGACAAGGGCGTTAACTTCTGACAAAATAGAGTCATTACTGTGTCTCATATATGGATTAAGTTACAGATGTTAGCAAAAATTATTGATGGGAAAACGATTGCGCAGACAATTAGGCAAGAAGTTGCCCAAAAAGTACAATTACGTTTAGAACAAGGAAAACGTGCTCCCGGCCTTGCCGTTATTTTAGTCGGTGCTAACCCTGCTTCACAAATCTATGTCGGCAGTAAACGCCGTGCTTGTGAAGAAGTCGGTTTTATTTCGCGTTCTTATGATTTACCGGACACAACGACAGAAGCAGAATTACTCAAGTTAATTGATGATTTAAACCAAGACCCTGAAATTGATGGCATTTTAGTTCAACTTCCATTACCTGCGGGGATTGATAACGTCAAAGTCATTGAGCGTATTCACCCAGACAAAGACGTTGATGGGTTTCATCCATACAATGTCGGCCGCCTGTGCCAACGGGCACCACGCCTTCGCCCATGCACCCCAAAAGGGATTGTTACGCTACTTGAACGTTGTGGTATCAACACCTATGGTTTAAATGCTGTAATTATTGGTGCATCGAACATTGTTGGTCGTCCAATGAGCCTAGAGCTTCTGCTAGCAGGCTGCACCACAACAGTAACCCACCGCTTTACTAAAGATTTAGAGCACCACGTTCGCCATGCTGATTTAGTCGTCGTCGCTGTGGGGAAACCTAATTTTATTCCTGGAGAATGGATTAAACCAGGGGCAATTGTGGTCGATGTCGGCATCAACCGTTTAGAGAGCGGAAAAGTCACAGGAGATGTCGATTTTGACGAAGCTGCGAAAAACGCCGCTTGGATAACCCCGGTTCCTGGTGGTGTTGGCCCAATGACCGTTGCGACTTTAATTCAAAACACCCTTCAGGCATGTGAAGAGTACCACGATATTTAATGTAATTTTGGAGTTTTCATGGATATATTCAATTTAAATGGCCACCCACACGTAGAACTGTGTGATTTGCTAAAAATTGAAGGCTGGGCGGAAAGCGGTGCAATGGCAAAAGCTATGATTGCAGATGGCTTAGTTGAAGTTGATGGCGTGGTCGAAACACGCAAGCGCTGTAAAATTGTCGCGGGTAAAATCGTTTCAATGGGTAGTGAAAAGATTAAAGTTGTAGAATAATACCTTTAGGTAGGCTGAAAAATTTCAGCCTACCTCTTTCTAAAGTCAGCAATGCCCTCTCTCCGCCTTTTCTTTACAGCAACAATATTTACGCTAAGAACGATAAAACGCTTTTTAGGTTTCAGATAGATTTTTTCTTTGGCCATTTTTCACTGCAATAAGCATTTAAATAACTAGGCATATAAAAAATCAATTTATTGTTTTATATAAAAAAAATATTTCAGCACTCACTTCAGCTTTGTCATAAAACAGACAAATCACGCCCTTAAAAAATTTAACTTAGCTCTCATTTTTTGTATTTCACACCTTAATTGCATAGACAAGATTAAACGATTCAGCTAGTATTGTTAACGATAACATGATTAACAAGTAATCAGATCCGCTTGCAGGTCTTCTGGCTGATCCGGCTATGAATAATAATCAGGAGAAATTATGTTTAACTTACCAATAAGCGATATTCACCTTGCAGCTGCTGCATCTGATAAAAAAAATGCAATCGAACAGGTTGCCAATGCCTTAGAAAATGCAGGTTATGCAAAAAGCGGTTATGTGCAAGGAATGCTTAACCGAGAAAACCAAGCTCCTACCTTTTTAGGAAATGGTATTGCTATTCCACACGGGACAACAGAAACGCGAGATCAGGTATTGAAAACAGGTTTTGCTGTCTTTCAATTTCCTGATGGTATTGATTGGGGTGATAACCAAACAGCTTATATTGTTATTGGCATTGCCGCTCAATCAAATGAGCATCTCGAATTGCTTCGCCAATTAACCCACATAATCAGTGATGAACACACCGCTGATGCAATGGCTAAAGCTGACACAGCCGAAACCTTAAAGCAACTTATAATGGGTGAGCGCACAATTCAGCCAGTAAAATTTGATGACTCCATGGTCACGGTAAGTGCTCAGGTTGATAATATAAATACATTGAAAATACAGAATATTATTAGCCTACAAAACGCCGAAGCTATTAGTACCGACTTTATTACCCAAGTTCTTACTCAAACACCATCATATTTAGGTCAAGGTATTTGGTTAAGTGATAGCCCTATCGGAAATATTCAGAATGCGATTGCGCTATCGACAGTAAAAAGATCATTTAACTTTCAAGGTAACCCTGTCAACGTCCTAATTACACTCTCTTACGCTAATTATCAAATAGAGACTTTGTTACTAAAAATAAGCAATTTATTGAAAAATAAAGAAGCGAATCGCATTCTTGAAAATGATAACGTTAACAAACTAATTAATTTATTGCGCCCTGATGACTCACACGCAGAAAGCGAATCATTGAACACAAATACATCTGGCATGACTCAGGACTTCACCATTCTTAACCCACATGGGTTACATACGCGACCTAGCACACTATTAGTCACCGCCATTAAGCAATTCGAAAGCAAGATTACAGTCAGTAATCTTGATGGTACTGCGACTCCCGTAAATGGTCGAAGCTTAATGAAAATTGTCAGCTTAGGCGCTAAATGTGGGCATCGCTTACGTATTCACGCAGAAGGTGTAGATGCACAAGAAGCCATTGCTACCATTGGTGAGGCAATCAATTCAGGACTTGGAGAAAAAGTCGCATGAGCAGAAGAGTCGCAACGATCACGTTAAACCCTGCCTACGATTTGGTTGGGTTATTACCTGATATTCATCGCGGTGATGTGAACTTAGTCAAAACGGCGGGTCTTCATGCCGCTGGAAAAGGCATAAATGTGGCTAAGGTGCTTAAAAATTTAGGAATTGATGTCACTGTTGGTGGTTTTTTGGGTAAGGAAAACCAAGATGGCTTCCAAAAAGCATTCAGTGAAACCGGGATTGCTAACCGCTTTCAAGTCGTCGAAGGTCGTACTCGTATCAATGTCAAACTAACAGAGCATACGGGAGCTGTTACCGATTTTAATTTTTCAGGATTCAGTGTCACCAAAGCGGATTGGCAACGCTTCGTCACCGATTCATTAAGCTGGGCGGGTCAGTTCGATATGATTTGCGTCAGTGGCAGTTTACCTCAGGGTGTTGATTTAAATGATTTTACGCATTGGATGTTACGCCTTAGAGAACAATGTATGTGTGTCATTTTTGATAGTAGCCGCGAGGCCTTTGTCGCTGGGCTCAAAGCGTCTCCTTGGTTAGTAAAACCGAATCACCGTGAACTTGAAATTTGGGCAGGAAAACCTCTCCCTACCCAGCAAGATATCGTAAATGCTGCAAATCAACTTCGACAACAAGGTATTGCCCATGTGGTGGTCTCTTTAGGCGAAAAAGGCGCTATGTGGGTCAACTCCTCCGGCGCTTGGTTTGCTAAACCACCTGAGTGTGAGGTTATCAGCACCGTTGGCGCAGGGGATTCAATGGTAGGCGGATTAATTTACGGGCTAATGATGAGACAAACAAGTGATCACACACTACGCTTAGCTACCGCGGTTTCTGCACTTGCAGTCTCTCAACCCAATGTCGGTATCACAGACCGAGCACAACTTGCGTATATGATGACGAAGGTTGACTTACAACCATTTACGGCTGAATGAGGATGAAAGTCATGAAAATATTAGTCGCACCAAGCCACCAGCAAGGCCCTGCAATTTGTTGGCTAGCTATCGATGCCTTAAAAAATGTATCTGCCTCACAAAATATCACTTTCACTGAACAACTTACTGATGCTGATATCGTGATTTGTTTTGATACTCAGTTGCCTGAAAACTTTAATTGCACAGATAAAAAAATCTATTTCGGTCCCCCCGATATCGCAGTGAGGCAACCCGCTGAATTTTTGGCATCTGCAATTAACGAAGCGACACTTTGTGAGCAGAAAATCACCGAGCCACAGCATGCAAAATCTTACTCTGTATTAGCCGTTACCGCTTGCCCGACAGGGGTTGCGCACACCTATATGTCTGCAGAAGCACTTGAAGCTGAAGCAAAAAAACGCGGCTGGAATATCAAAGTCGAAACCCGCGGATCTGTCGGGGTTGGAAATGAAATTACACCAGAAGAAATAGCACAAGCCGACTTAGTCATTGTCGCAGCCGATATCGAAGTCAATGTGGATAAGTTTGCGGGGAAACCCATGTACCGCACCTCCACCAGTGCTGCATTGAAGAAAACAGCACAAGAATTAGATAAAGCAATAAAAGAGGCCATTACATTCACACCTCAAAGCGGAAAAAAATCATCGCAATCAAGTGGATCTAATGAGAAACGTGGAGTCTATAAGCACTTACTCACTGGGGTATCATACATGCTCCCGATGGTTGTCGCTGGAGGGTTGTGTACTGCGCTTTCATTTGCATTTGGCTTAGATGCATCCAATGTAGAAGGCTCTCTAGCTTGGGCGCTTAGCCTAATTGGCGGACAAACCGCGCTTGCGCTGATGGTGCCCGTGTTATCCGGTTATATCGCCTATTCCATTGCTGACAGAACGGGGCTAACCCCAGGTTTGGTCGGTGGGGTACTTGCGACCACTTTAGGTGCTGGATTTTTGGGTGGTATCATTTCCGGTTTCCTTGCCGGTTATAGTGCTCACTTTATTAGTACCCGACTAAAATTGCCGCAAACGATGGAAGCGTTAAAGCCAATTCTAATCGTACCGCTTATTTCCACTTTATTTACAGGTTTAGCGATGATCTATGTCATTGGCCACCCTGTAGCGTGGTTAATGGATTGGCTAACTCACTGGTTAAATACCATGGGAACCACTAATGCGGTGATCTTAGGCGCAATTCTAGGGGCGATGATGTGTACGGATATGGGAGGCCCAGTCAATAAAGCGGCATATGCCTTTGGTGTCGGTCTATTAAGTTCACAAACCTATGCACCAATGGCAGCAATTATGGCGGCAGGAATGGTGCCACCTCTGGCAATGGGCGTTGCAACCCTATTAGCACGACATAAATTTGTTCCTGCTGAACGCGAAGCGGGTAAAGCCTCTTTTGTTCTCGGTTTATGTTTTATTTCAGAAGGTGCAATCCCATTTGCGGCCAAAGACCCGATTCGTGTTCTTCCTGTTTGCATTATTGGTGGCGCAATAACAGGGGCGCTATCCATGTACTTTGGTATTCAGTTAATGGCACCTCACGGTGGTTTATTTGTGCTGTTAATACCCGGAGCTATTAATCATGTATTGATGTATTTATTCGCGATAGTGGCTGGTACGGTGGTTTCAGGTGTGCTTTATGCCATTGTCAAAAAAGCAACGCCTAAAGAAGCCCAACAAGCAATGGCGAGTATCGCTTAATCACACAACTTTAAGTTCCATTCCTAGTCCCTGTTGGTAGTCTTACTTCCCCCTTAACTGGGGGATTTTTTATCCATTTAATCACGTCCCTATGAGGTTTGCCGCATATTCATCATTAAAATGAAGTAGAGAAACACCGTTATGAGATTGATATAACTCTGATTTTGCTCTAATCTTAGCTTTTTCATCCCCGACTTTATCCGCGTAATTGGATAACTCATACCAATCATTTTTTTCAATTACCATTTCAGACCAGTTTGTGACATGTACAACTCTCATAGAAACTGATTTTCCATTTTTAGCAATACATACTGTACGGTTATCAATATCAAGATAACCCAATTTATTTTCAGATAAAGCACAAGGAAAAGAGGAAACTATATATTCGCCATATTGCTTAATTTTGGGATGACTAAAATATCGAGGAACATTATTCTCCAAAAAACTATTATCTGACGCTAAGACAAGTAAAACATCTGGTGCATTAGTGAGTAATTCATCGAAATGTTTTGTTAGATGCGCTATATTCACTGGCGTTTTTTCAACAACAGTATTCGCATTTATGGTTCCCTGAGAACGTATTTCCCCAATCTCAAATTTTTTGACCATATTCCTAGAACTTGGTTTTACTCGGGTTTCTACATTCACTGTTTTATCTGTATTTTTAATTACTCTAATTAATGTGCTAAACCAATTATATAAACGATTTTTTAATTTATGCGTATTACTAGGCCTCTTAACATTAGTGCTATTTATTAATCTAATAGTGTCATATACTTTATTTCCTCTTTTACTATCGTGCACTCGAAAAAAATTAAAGTTCGCGTTAATTGTATTAACCTTTTTAGACATAATCCCCCCTATATTATTGTTGTTAATTTAAACTATGCTCCATTAACAACGATTATTTTATAAGTGAATAATCATGTCTTTCAAATTTAGCCATCCAAATAAAAGCGGCTAGATATCTATATCTAACCGCTTAAATATTTATAACTTTTTTTAACTCAATTAGCATTCGAAATATGACTAATATTAATACGCCAAATAGTTCGTGTTGTGGCTAGGCACCGAACACGGATAACTTGGGGAGCATACAAAAGTATGTGACCCAAGTAGCCAAGTGATGACAACACCGCCACAGCGCGAAATATGACGCGTATTATTTGCGACGCCACGTAGTGCCAGATGCACCATCTTCAAGCACTATCCCCATGGCAGTAAGTTCATCACGAGCCGCATCCGCTTGCGCCCAATCTTTATTCTTACGTGCATCTAGACGTTGTTGAATTAATGCCTCAATTTTTGCCACTTCCGCATCATCTTCAGTTTGTGCGCCGCCTTTTAAAAAGACTTCTGGGTCTTGTTCTAGTAAACCCAGCACGCTTGCTAACTCACGCAATTGTGCAGCCATACCATTTGCTGCTGACATATCTTCTGATTTCAAGCGGTTAACTTCACGAACCATATCAAATAGTACCGAATAGGCTTCAGGTGTATTAAAGTCATCATTCATCGCTTCAATGAAACGTGCTTTAAACTCATCTCCACCTGCTGGTACGGCTGACTTATCTGTACCACGTAATGCCGTGTACATGCGCTCAAGCGCAGTACGTGCCTGTTTCAAGTTCTCTTCTGTGTAATTAAGTTGGCTGCGGTAATGGCCTGACAACAGAAAATAACGCACCGTTTCTGCATCGTAATACTCAAGCACATCACGAATAGTAAAGAAGTTATTGAGAGACTTAGACATTTTTTCTCTATCGACCATCACCATTCCTGAATGCATCCAATAATTCACATAAGGGCCATCATGGGCACAGGTCGATTGAGCAATTTCATTTTCATGGTGAGGGAACATTAAATCAGAGCCGCCACCGTGAATATCAAAATGGTTACCTAACGTTTTACTGTTCATAGCCGAACATTCAATGTGCCATCCAGGGCGGCCTAAGCCCCACGGGGACTCCCAGCTCGGCTCCCCCTCTTTAGACATTTTCCATAAGACGAAATCCATCGGATTGCGTTTTACATCAGCCACTTCAACGCGAGCTCCCGCTTGTAGCTGTTCTAAGTCTTGACGTGATAACTGGCCATAGTTTGGATCGGTTTTCACCTCAAACATCACATCGCCATTCGTCGCGACATAAGCATGACCACGTGCAATCAAGCTTTGAGTTAATTCAATAATTTCATCAATATGACGAGTTGCTCGTGGTTCGCTATCTGGACGCAAAATATTCAATGCATCAAAATCTTTATGCATTTCTGCCAACATGCGCGTAGTAAGCTCTTCTACACTTTCATTATTTTCTGCTGCACGTTTAATGATTTTATCGTCAATATCAGTCACGTTGCGTACATAATTTAAGTCGTAACCCAAATAACGTAAATAACGGCTAATTGCATCAAACGCCACAAATGTACGGCCATGGCCGATATGACACAAGTCGTAGATAGTGATGCCACACACATACATCCCAATCTTCCCTGCGTGGATGGGCTTAAACTCTTCTTTTTGACGACTTAGTGTATTAAAAATTTGTAGCATCTGAACTTTTCCATTTATTTGAAAAATGATTATCGATTTTTACCGATAAAATATCATGTTATTGAACCCCGATCATCTTAAGAATGCAAGGGTTTACCCCGCTTCCTTTTCAGTTTACTCATTGGGTTTAATACACATCTATTATGCTATAAAACTGCCGACTAAGCTTCCTTCCGCTTCAAGTCAGGTTTTATCTGTGATATAAACGTGCTGATCTCAACGCTTACGCAAGTTAGCGCACAAAAAACAATTATTCAGGATAGCTATTATGGTTACATTTCATACCAATCACGGTGACATTGTTATCAAAACGTTTGACGATAAAGCCCCCGTTACTGTCGAAAACTTTTTAACTTACTGCCGTGAAGGTTTTTACAATAATACCATTTTCCATCGTGTTATTAATGGCTTCATGATCCAAGGCGGTGGTTTTGAGCCGGGCATGGAACAAAAAAACACTAAAGCACCTATCAAAAATGAAGCTAACAACGGTGTAAAAAATACCCGTGGTACTTTAGCAATGGCTCGTACAAACGACCCACACTCTGCAACAGCACAATTTTTCATCAACGTGGCTGATAATGACTTCTTAAACTTCCGTTCAGAACGCCCTGACGGATGGGGTTACTGCGTGTTTGCTGAAGTGGTTGAAGGTATGGACGTTGTTGACAAAATCAAAGGGGTCTCAACAGGCCGTAGTGGCTTCCACCAAGACGTTCCTCGCGAAGACGTCATCATTGAAAAAGTGACTGTCAGCGAGTAAACCTGAACGCATGTCCACTTACATCATTGCAGATTTGCATTTGAGTGAAGATGAACCGGCGATCACCGCCGGTTTTATTAATTTCATTCAACAGCAAGCCATCCATGCCGAAAGCCTGTATATTCTCGGTGATTTTTTTAATTATTGGGTGGGCGATGATGATACCAATCCGCTACATCAGCAAGTTGCCAACGAACTAAAACAGCTCACTGACCGTGGAGTTCCTTGCTATTTCATTCATGGAAATCGGGATTTTTTAATTGGTAAACGCTATGCGAAACAGTGTGGCATGACCATACTCCCACAAGAAACATTGCTCGAACTTTATGGTAAGCGTATTTTAATTCTGCATGGTGATACTTTATGCACCGATGATGCCGCCTATCAAAATTACCGTAAAAAAGTTCACACACCTTGGATCCAACGAGTATTTTTACTACTCCCTCTCTTCATACGTCGCCGTATCGCACAAAAAATGCGGCAAAACAGCCAATATGCAAGCAGCATGAAAGCCGAATCGATTATGGACGTCAATTCAAAAGCCGTTATTGATGCATTACAAAGGCACCAAGCGCAATGGATGATCCATGGTCATACTCACCGGCCTGCCATTCATGAGATAAATGTTGGCGGTAAATTGCATTATCGGGGTGTATTAGGTGCATGGCACCACGAAGGTTCCGCCTTTGTGATTAACGAGCAAGGTATTGAGCTGATTTTCTTTCCCTTTGAGTAAGTTCGCCTAACTAACCATTTTCAATATATTTCCATGCTCGTTTGCTTAATTATTAATCACGCAAACGTTTTCCTTACTGCTTTACCATGATATGATCAAGCCAATTCAATTTCCCACCTCAGGGTGATGTTTTTTTTCAATACAGGAAAGCACCAAATGACTGCCCAAGTTCCTGCTCAATCTGCGGCAAAAATCGCCATTGTTATGGGTTCTAAAAGTGATTGGACGACCATGCAGCACGCGGCTGATGTATTATCTGAACTCCAAATTCCTTTTCATGTCGAAATCGTCTCTGCACACCGCACACCAGATAAACTATTTTCTTTTGCTGAAACCGCCAAAGTGAACGGCTTTGATGTGATTATTGCAGGCGCGGGTGGTGCCGCACATCTACCAGGAATGATTGCCGCTAAAACATTAGTCCCTGTTTTTGGGGTTCCGGTGCAAAGCGCTGCATTGAGTGGTGTTGATAGCTTATATTCTATCGTGCAAATGCCTAAAGGTATTCCTGTTGGTACGTTAGCCATCGGTAAAGCAGGTGCCGCAAACGCAGCGCTGTTAGCCGCACAAGTATTAGCGATAAGTGATACTGCTATTTTCAATCGCCTCACCGCATGGCGGGAAGCGCAAACCAAAGATGTGTTAAACAACCCAGATCCGAGGAACGCCTAATGAAACCCGTTTGCGTTCTTGGTAATGGCCAATTAGGCCGTATGCTGCGCCAAGCTGGCGAGCCATTAGGCATTGCCGTCTTTCCTGTTGGGCTTGATGCCGAGCCGGAAGCGGTTCCTTATCAACAAAGCGTCATCACCGCGGAAATTGAACGCTGGCCAGAAACCCCACTAACAAAAGAATTAGCTCGCCATAATGCCTTTATTAATCGTGATATTTTTCCACGTTTAGCGGATAGGTTTCCACAAAAAAGCATATTTGATAGCTTAAATTTAGCTACCGCGCCGTGGGCGTTACTTGAATCCCCTGAGCAATGGCCTGAACTTTTCGCCACCTTAGGTGATTTTTTGATCGTGAAACGCAGAACGGGCGGCTATGACGGCCGCGGCCAATGGCGTGTTCGCCCCGGCGATGAAAAAGAGCTACCAGCAGAAATTTATGGTGAGTGCATCGTTGAACAAGGTATCCCATTTGATGCCGAAGTTTCTGTGATTGGGGCGCGTAATGCTGCGGGTGAGTCTGTTTTTTATCCGATCACCCATAATTTACACCAAGAAGGTATTTTGCGGACAAGTGTGGCTTTCCCTAAGTCAACTAACCCACAACAAGAACACGCTCAAGCCATGCTTAGCGCGGTCATGGATGAGTTAGGATATATTGGTGTGATGGCCATGGAATGCTTTGTCGTAGGTGATAACCTACTGATTAACGAGATTGCGCCTCGAGTACACAATAGCGGCCATTGGACACAAAATGGCGCATCCATTAGCCAATTTGAGCTGCATTTACGTGCCATATTAGACCTACCGATGCCGTCACCTGAAGTGTATAGCCCTGCTGTTATGGTCAATTTAATCGGTACTGATGTAAATATAGACTGGCTGAGCTTACCCCTCGTTCACCTTCACTGGTATGAAAAAGAGGTACGCCCTGCTCGTAAAGTTGGCCATTTAAACCTTTCTCATAGTGACCACGACCAGTTATCTGCAACACTTAACGCATTGACTTCACTTTTGCCAAATGAGTACAAAAGTGGCATTGAGTGGGCAAATGCAAAATTAGACTGGTACTCTCATCAATAAATAGGGAAAATAGCCCTATTCGATGCCCGAAACTATTTTCGGGCATTATGCTATTTTCGCCGTCATCCAGAAAACAAATATCCTGATTTAAGGTGTGCGGCATTACTGGAGTCAATATGTCCTCGCAGACTTTTAGTCCGTTTTATCAGTGGTGCATTCTTATTCTGTTAGGGCTGGTTTACTTTTTAGCCACCGCGACAACCTTTACCTCTCTTGGTGTGGTTTTACCTGAGATGATAAGTGAGCTCAAATGGAGCTGGAGCGAGGCTGGATTTGGTTTTACGCTGCTGGGCTTAACCTGTGGACTGGCGAGTTTCCTCCCGTCTCTGTTGATCCGTAAAGTCGGTGTACGGGTTACTTTATTGCTAGGCACCAGTGTATTTGTTGCCGGCTTTTACAGTCTGTATTCCACCCATGCCATTAGCACCTATTTTTTAGGCACAGCATTAATTGGTATTGGTTTCACCTTACTCGCCACCGTTCCGGGGACTTACGTACTTTCGCGGTTATTTGAAAAACAATCCCTTGCCTTTGGGTTATATTTCACCATCGGGGGCCTGGGGGGTGTTGCAGGCCCTTGGATTTACTTTTACGCATCAAACCAATTAGGCTCATGGCGCATGCATTGGGTTCTATGTGCCGTTTATCTTAGCATCGTCACGTTAATCACGATTTTTATGCTACGTGAAGGTAAAAAAGAGCAAGAGCACGCAAAAAAGGTGATGCAGAAACAAGTTAGTGATGCAAGTAAGCCTATTTATCGCACTGCTGAAGTATGGACCGTCGGCAGAGCGCTACGGACATGGCAGTTCTACTTGATTGCTGCGACTTATACCTCGTTTTTATGGTGCGGGATCACAGTAAACAGTTTTGCCGTTGCCCATATTGAAGAGCGTGGATTTGGTATGACGGTTGCGGTTTCATTACTCAGCACAATGGCTTTCGTTAATGCATTTTCAAGATTTATTGGTGGGGCGGCGGGTGAATGGTTAGAACCGAAGAAACTATTAATCGGTAGCCTAATTATCATGGTGTTAGGTGTTATTTTCCTCAGTATTGCCACCTCATGGCTTTGGCTTATTCTGTTTGTGTTATGCGTGGGTATTGGCTACGGCATGACCTTTTTGGCATCCAGTGTTTTACTGTCAAATTATTTTGGTCGAGGCCCATACCTAGAGCTATTTTCTGTGGTGAATTTAATCTCAACCGTTGCCTGTTTAGCGCCTTTCATTGCCGGTGGTATCAAAGACTTAACTGGCAGTTTCACCCCTGCATTTTTGGTTATTGCCGCGCCTGTTATCATCATTTTATTGCTTACTTTGATGATGAAGCCCCCTGCCCTCTATCACAAATAAAAAATCCCGAGTGATTAACTCGGGAAAAATTGAAACCAAAGGGAAAATAAGCTTAAGACCAGATATTGGATCAAAACATACCGTTTATTTGCGCCTCCGAAAACCAAACAGAGGCGCAAAATTAATTAAGGTTTTAACAACTCGGGGACTTTTAATAAGATAAATTCGTTATCATCCGCTTTATTTGGTTCGCGGCTAGATGAAAACGGAAAATTATTGTCATTACCAACAATAATATGTTCACTATCAACCATATCAACGTTTTCAATGGTGAAGAATGGGAAGGTAAACACGCCATCATTTAGCGGCTTTCTTGCCATATTATTCGGGTCTTTGATATTCATCAAATCAATATAAGCCTGCTTATCTACTGGTTTGCCTATATTGTTATCTGAAAATTCAATACGATAGACTCGCTTAAATTTAGCGAGATTACTGAAGCAATTTTCCGTATTAGCACTTTTCGTCCCACAAGCTTTATCTGTCGTGCCTTCACCATTATCACGCTCAATAATTAAGCCGTGGGTATCATCAATGAGATTGAAATCACCAATGGCATTTTGATTGTCTTCAAAGACATACAACCAGCTTCTACCCGTCCAATCTTGTTTTTTAACATCAAACTCAAGAATA
The DNA here is from genome assembly GCF_028484875.1 of Providencia sp. PROV032. Taxonomy (NCBI): domain Bacteria; kingdom Pseudomonadati; phylum Pseudomonadota; class Gammaproteobacteria; order Enterobacterales; family Morganellaceae; genus Providencia; species Providencia sp. PROV032. Next base: position 57,635 of record NZ_JAMPSX010000007.1, on the reverse strand, counting down.
CGTGCTGCGCGTTTGCCCTCAACATTCTCATAGTCTTGCTTCTCATCAAGCCAAATCGCACCTTCTAGCATTGGATAGAGCTTAGAACCGTCTGGTGATGAAGCCATACCTTCAAAACCTTTCGAACGATTAACTTGGAAAGTTACTTTATCTGCAGGTTTACCCGGTGTTGTGATTTGATAGTGATCAGGAGAAACCACTTTCTTTCCGTCAACTTGTGTTTCAAACAAGGCTAATACCTTGCCATCCAAATCCATTTTGATTAGGTAAGGGCCAAACTCATCGCCAACCCATAGAGCACCATCCGCAAATTGAAAGCTTTCAGGGTCAAAATCACTGCCTGTTAAATAGCGTTCTTTTGTGCTCTCATTCGTAATATGAAAAGGAATAATTTTATCGGGGTCATGGAAGAAAACCGTTTTTAATGGCGTTGTATTACCTGATTGAAAATCAATATCATATTGAGTGACATACAACATAGAATCAGGGGAATTTACTTTATTGCCGAATCCATTGTCGGTTAAAACCCAGTAGGTCCCGTCCGCCATGCGTTTGATACCCGAGTGCCCTTGCCGTGGCTGGCCTTTGATTGGGATATGCATTCCTGTTGGGCGATCCGCGGATTTACCTTCCACTGTCCCTAAGCTATCAACACGAGCGCCAGTGGTAAATTTACCACTTACTTGCATGTCTGAAGGTGCATTTTCGGGGGAAGAAACCGTTGAATTAACAGGAAGAATGGAGTGACCCGCCAATGTCGTGGGCACTTCTTGTTGTGCAAACCCTGTGATGCTAAATGAAATTAAACCAGCCAATAAAGAGAACGAGCCTAGCTTACGTTTAATCGAATGGTTATTCTGCATTGTTATGTTTCCATTATAAGGCTATCAATAATTGATGGCGGAATCATAACGTCGATGAATGAAGATTTTATGAAGGATTTTAGACAGTTATTTTACTGAAAAACATGTATTTTATAATGTTCAATATATAGTGGTATTAAGCTATTTCCTTAATACCACTATATTTTAAATAATGCGATATGTGTTCCAGCTATCCGAGCGCAATCAACGCCCATTCAGCTTGAAGTATCACGAGTATTTAACTATTAGGTAAGCGCCGGTGTTGCCCCCCCGTCCCTAACAAACGTAGCCCCAACCAGCTACCGCAAATAGACAGTAAAATTGCTGCACACAAAGGTAAAAACACCCACATACGCCATTCTGGCTGCCAAGGAAAATCAAACACTTTACTTTGCAACAACCATAATGCAATTTCTGCCCCAAATGCCGCGGCAAGCCCTGCCATTAAGCCAAGTAAAGCAAATTCGCTCCACAGGGTTCGACGCATCAATTTTTTACTGGCTCCCAGAGTTCGGTACACCACTAATTCACGTTCCCGTTGGCTCATACCCACTTGAATTTGAGCCAATAATAGCAACAGCCCACAGAAAATAACCAGCACTACCATCACCTCAAGAGCTTGGCTCACTTGCTGAAGAATTTGCTGAATTTGGGTGATAATGGCACCGGTGTCGAGCACATTAATGGTTGGGTAATGGCGGCTAAGTTGCGTTAATAGCTGCCCATCACCTTCATAGTGGAAGCTGCTCAGCCAAGTAGCTGGCATCTGAGAAAGACTTTCTTCAGAGAAAATAAAATAGAAATTCGGGCGCAAGCTTTCCCAATCAACCGTACGAATGCTACTTACTGTCGCACTAAAGACCTGAGCCCCTGCGTTAAATGTGAGTTTATCACCTAATTTCAATCCGAGCTCTTTAACGACCGTTTGCTCAATTGAGACTTCCCCTGCTTTTGGTGGCCATGTCCCTTCGTCAACCACATTCGCTGGCGCTAAATCAGATTGCCAAGTTAGGCTTAATTCACGTCGCACGGTATTATTATTTGGATCACGTTGGTCGGCCCATTCAATCGCTGACTGGTCATTAATATTGGTTAAACGCGCTAACACCACCGGGTTGAACTCTGTGGGTTTCACATCAAACTCAGCTAATAGCTTGGTGACAGGCTCAAGCTGTGACTGGTTCATATTGATCAAGAAATAATTTGGGCTATCCGCAGGTAATTGCTGTTGCCAACGGTCAAGTAAATCACCGCGCACTAAAATCAGCAGCGCCAATAACATAAATGACAACGAAAATGCACTCATTTGTGTGATGGTCTGCAACGGCTGGCGCAGTAGGCGGCTTACCGATAAACGCAAACTTAATTGGCGGAACTTAATATGACGCAGCCCCCACAAACCAACCCAACCAATCAGCGCCAGTAGAATGGCAACCACGACAATACCGGCCAAAATTGACCACAACAGAGGGTTAACGCCAGCAAATACAAATAAGCCACCAACCACAATTAAAATAACAATCGGCAGATAATAATATAGCGGCCAAACGGGTGACTTGGCATCTTCACGTAATACTCGTGATGGCTGAGTTGCCATTAGTTGGTAATAGGGACGGCTGCCAACAATAATGGCAATAATAAATAATGTACCGATCGCCCAAACCCAAGGCATTGAACTCGCAGGCGGCAATTCCTTCGGCAACATCGCCCCTAAGATTTGCATTAAAATGCCTTCAAAAGCCAAACCTAATAGTGAGCCAAGTAAAGCTGCGGCAATTAAAATCACTAACCACTGCCCAATAATCCATTGACGTAATGCGCTACGCCCTGCCCCTAAGGTTTTTAATACAGCAATTAATTGATGGCGGCTACGGCAGTAATGCGTCATGGAAACCACGACCGCAGCAATGGCTAATAGCAGGGTTAATAAAACTGACAGCAATAAAAACTGTTGAGCACGTTGGAAGGTTTTCCCCACTGCACCGTTATTTTCGCTTAACGTAAACCAACGCTGATCATTTCGCAGTTCTTGATCATATTTTTGTTGAAATGCATCAATAAGCTGGCGATCGCCGGCAAACATGTCGCGATACGTTAATCGGCTACCTAATTGAATTGCTCCTGTTAATGGTGCATCCTCAATTGCTATTAATACTCTTGGGGCAATCTGAAAAGGATTAAAACCGCTGTCAGGCTCTTGAATTAATTTACCCGAAACTTTTAGCGTCGCATCTCCGATATCAATGTTATCCCCTACATTGAGGTTCAATAATTCTAATAACCGTGGTGCGACTAATACCTCCCCTTTTGTCGGGGTTAACCCAGCCGGTTCAGTGATAAGATCGCCATATAATGGGTATGCCTTATCCGCTGCTTTCACTAACACCAGTTGTGGCCGAGCTTCTTCATCTTCCGTCGCATAAGCCATGGTAGAAAATGATATTTGCTGGCTGAGCGTTAACCCCTCTTTTTCGGCCTCTTGTAACCATGCAGGGTCGCTTGGATGGGAAGATCGTAACACTAAGTCACCCGCTAACAGTTCACGGCTTTGGTAGCTCATACTATTTTCAATGCGATCGCTAATTCGCCCTAAAGCCAGCACACAAGCAACAGCAAGGGTAAGTGCAAGCCAAACAATCAGTAGTGAGGGGGTTTTCCATTCACGCCAAAACCAACGCCAAATCATGCTTCTTCCCTCAATTGCCCATCGACCAAGCGCAAGCGGCGTTGGCAGCGTGCAGCCAGCTCGTTATCGTGGGTAACCAAAATCAAGGTTGTTCCATGCTCTTTGTTCATGGCAAATAATAAATCAGCAATTTTATCCCCGGTGTGGCGATCGAGATTTCCCGTTGGCTCATCGGCAAATAAAATCTGTGGGCGGCCATTAAAAGCACGAGCCAGTGCAACACGCTGCTGCTCACCACCTGACAACTGTGCTGGCATATGTTTTAGGCGATCTTTTAAGCCTAAATCCGTCAGTAAACTTGCCGCGTGTTGGTAGCTTTCAGACTCAGATTCACCACGTAACAAAGAAGGAAGTTGCACATTTTCAATAGCATTTAAGGTTGGGATCAACATAAAGGATTGGAACACAAAACCGACACTTTGTGCCCGTAAGCGTGCCCGTTGTTCTTCGTCCATTTTAGTAAGGTCTTGGCCTAATAAATTAACCGTTCCACTGGAGCCGTCATCCAATCCCGCAATGATCCCTAACAAGGTTGATTTCCCCGAACCTGATTCCCCAATTAACGCAATTGTTTGCCCGGACTCGACAATTAGCTCAACTCCTTGCAATATAGTCAGTTCATGTTCACCTTGACCAACACGTTTAATGAGATGATGAACTTCAAGAATATTATTCGCCGACATATATTGGTATTTCTCCTGTTACTGACTGCAAGTGGGCACGCACTTGCGTCAACTAAGCTATTAATCTTAGGTGATAGCCTGAGTGCAGGCTACCGTTTACCGGCTGAGCAGGCTTGGGCCTCCTTGCTTGCCGAACGCTGGCAGAAGCTTTCCCCACCCGTTGCTATTGTTAACGGTAGTATTAGTGGGAATACCTCTGCACAGGGGTTAGAACGCCTTTCCGTTTTACTCGAACAAAACAAACCTAACTGGGTGTTGATCGAATTAGGTGCAAATGATGGCTTACAAGGTCTCCCAGTAGAGCAACTCGAAGCTAATTTACAGCAAATTATCGATCAAATCGTGCAATCGGGCGCGAAACCGCTCTTAATGCAAATTCGCATTCCACCTAACTATGGCAAACGTTATACGACAAGTTTCGAAAAAGTCTATCCGAAATTGGCGCAAAGTAATCAAATCCCATTACTGCCGTTTTATATGGAAACCGTGATAACTAAGCCTGAATGGATACAACAAGATGGTATTCACCCTACCGTTGAAGCCCAGCCATCCATTGCTGATTTTATGGAAAAACAGCTTTTCGAACATATTTTACCGTCTAGTAAATAAAATAGACGTTAAACAAGGGTATTAAACGCTCTTTTATACCCGAAATAAATTCAGTTGCATGAAACCAAGGTAAAGTTATGCAAACATCGGCACGAAACAAAAAATCAGTCCTGGTCACAGGTGCATCAAGCGGTATTGGCTTTTGTGCTGCACAAACACTTCGGCAGCGTGGCTACCATGTTATTGTGGCCTGCCGTAAAGAAAGCGATATTTTGCGCCTAAAAGAGCTAGGTTATGACACAGTATCCCTTGACCTCGATGATAAGAATAGCATAGAAACCGCGGCTAAAACGGTGCTAACGCTCTGTAATCATCGCCTTTTCGGATTATTCAACAACGCGGGTTTTGGGGTGTATGGCCCATTAAATAGCGTCAGCCGCGAACAACTTGAAGCGCAATTTTCCACTAACTTTTTTGGTATTCACCAGTTAACTTTTTTGCTATTACCTGCAATGCTAGCACACCATGAAGGGCGGATTGTCCAGACTAGTTCGGTGATGGGAGTTATTTCAACCCCCGGTCGTGGCGCTTATGCCGCCAGCAAGTATGCTCTGGAGGCTTGGTCCGATGCGCTACGCTTAGAATTGGTAGGAACAGGGGTGAAAGTGAGTTTGATTGAACCGGGCCCGATCCATACGGCTTTTACTGAAAATGTTGAACAAACACAAAAAGATAAACCTGTTAAAAACCCAGGTATTGCTTCACGTTTCACCTTAACACCAGAACATGTGGTAGAAAAACTGATCCATGCGTTAGAAAGCCCGCGCCCAAAAGTACGCTATTCTGTCACGTTATTAACCGTTGCAGTGCGCATCTTAAAACGTATTTTACCTGACAAAATAATGGATAGAATACTGGCAAATAAGGGGAAAAAAGCTTGAAAAAAGTAAAATCAGCCCCATTTTATGACTATTGCTCACCAATTCTATTAATAACAAATTCAAAAGAGACTTCTTATGTTTGCTAACGCTCAGATAATTGATATTAACGAAACCAACCTACACCAAGTCATTGAACAATCAATGAACTTACCCGTCATGTTTTACTTTTGGTCACCGCGTAGCCCTCATTGCCAAGATTTCGGTACTATGTTGGAAAAAATTGCCAACGACTACGCAGGGTCATTTATTTTAGCTAAAGTTAATTGTGATGAAGAACAAATGATCGCAAGCCAGTTTGGCTTAAAAGCGATCCCTACCCTGTATGTATTGCAAAATGGTCGCCCTGTTGATGGCTTTGAAGGGCCACAGCCCGAAGAAGTGGTGCTGGAAATTTTATCTCGCGTGTTGCCAAGCCCAGAAGAAATGAAAGCAGCACAAGCCGCTGAATTAATTGCAGAAGGTAAAGCACAAGAAGCGCTGCCATTGTTAAAAGAAGCACATCAGCTGAACCCCAAAAATAGCGATATCACATTATTATTGGCAGAAACCCAAATCGGTTTAAATCTCGTTGATGATGCACAAGCTACTTTAGAAGTTGTTCCATTACAGGATAAAGACAGTCGCTACCAAGGTCTAATCGCACAAATTGAATTATTAAAACAAGCTGCGGACACGCCTGAAATTCAGCAATTACAAGATGAATTCAATCAAGATCCGCAAAATACAACGTTAGCTGTTCAGTTAGCACTAAAACTGCATGAAGTGAACCGCAACGAAGAAGCGCTGGAAATGTTATTCAGCTTCTTACGTACCGACTTGGGTGCCGGTGACGGCGCGGTAAGAAAGACCATGATGGACATTATGTCTGCAATGGGGACTGGTGATGCTATTGCCAGTAAATATCGTCGCCAAGTATATTCATTACTTTACTAATTAAGGGTTAAATATGGACTTGTTCGCCTTTGGTGCAATACCGATTATCATTTTTGTTGCTGTCGTTATTGTTTTTACCTGTGTTAAAACAGTACCTCAAGGCTTCCAATGGACGGTTGAACGCTTCGGTCGCTATACCCGTACGCTACAACCGGGCTTGCATATTATTGTGCCATTTATGGATAAAATTGGCCGTCGTATCAATATGATGGAACAAGTCCTTGATATCCCATCTCAAGAAGTTATTTCCCGCGATAACGCTAACGTCACGATTGACGCCGTCTGCTTTATTCAAGTGGTTGATCCTGTACGTGCAGCCTATGAAGTCAGTAACCTTGAGCTTTCAGTCCTGAATTTGACGATGACCAATATTCGTACCGTATTAGGTTCCATGGAACTGGACGAAATGTTGTCACAACGTGATTCCATTAATAGCCGTTTGTTGCACGTAGTGGATGAAGCAACCAACCCTTGGGGTGTCAAAATTACCCGTATCGAAATTCGTGACGTGAAACCACCAAAAGAATTGATTAGTGCGATGAATGCGCAAATGAAGGCTGAACGTACTAAACGTGCCGATATACTTGAAGCCGAAGGGATCCGCCAAGCGGCAATTTTAAAAGCTGAAGGTGAAAAACAGTCACAAATTCTCAAAGCCGAAGGGGAACGTCAGTCGGCATTTTTACAAGCCGAAGCACGTGAAAGAGCCGCGGAAGCGGAAGCAAAAGCGACACAAATGGTATCTGAAGCTATCGCAGCCGGGGATATGCAAGCAATTAACTACTTTGTGGCGCAAAAATACACTGATGCACTGACTAGTATTGGTTCCGCCGAAAATAGCAAAGTCATCATGATGCCATTAGAAGCCAGTAACTTAATGGGTGCAATTGGCGGGATCACTGAACTAATCGGTGAAAGCAAGAAAACCAGTGCCATGAAAAAGCAGGTAAAAGAATGATAGAGCTTATCAGTGCTCAACCTGCATGGTTTTGGCTGTGTCTTGGTGGGCTATTGCTGGTTGGTGAACTTCTTGGTACCGCGGGCTATCTTTTATGGTCGGGTATTGCTGCAGTACTTGTTGGGGTTATCGTTTGGGCACTGCCATTCATCGGTTGGGAGTGGCAAGGAGTCTTATTTGCCATTTTCACTGTGGTTTCTGCCGTATTATGGCGTAAATGGTTGAATAATAGGCAAAAAGGCAAAGCGGATAATGTCAATCAAATTAGCCATCAACTCATCGGTGTTAAAGGCCGTTTATTGTCAGATACTGAAGAAGGTTTTAGCAGAGTACGCCTTGCTGATGGCAGTTGGCGTGTCTATAGCGACACGCCATTAAAAGCCAACACGGAAGTCGTCGTCATCGCAGTAGACGGCATCACCTTGCAAGTTAAACCTTCTCATGATGACAACACCCACGAGCCAAATGGTCAATAATTGGGCAATCCGCCCCATCATCCCCAGGGCACACGTCCACAAGCTCTTGTAATGTATCTCGAATGGCAGACAATTTAACGATTGTCTGCTCAATTTCATTTATCTTAGCTATCGTTGTCGTTTTTACATCTGCGCTATGTCTGGTTGGATTACGAAACAAACCTAATAGTTCGCCACATTCATCTAAGGTAAAACCCACATCTTTTGCCTGTTTGAGTAATACAAGTTCGTTTAAATGACGCTCTTGATAATAGCGGTAGCTATTTTCTCCCCTTTCAGGTGGTGTAATTAGCCCTTTTTCTTCATAAAAACGAATAGCTTTTGCTGTTAGGCCTGTTTTTTTGGCAATTTCACTAATATTCATAATTCCTCTTGACCTTAACCTTGCTGGAAGGTGTAACCTTTGTTCATTGTCGAATTATAGACCTAATTGTAGATAAAGTTATAGACCCAATACATCAAACGGGTTTGGAGGCTGCAAAATGAGTAACATGATTATTTTAAAATTACAGGGGCTAAGCTGCATGCACTGTGTCGGCTCAGTCACTAAAGCGCTCGAAGGGCGCGGTGATGTCACTAACTTAAAAGTCACTATCGATTATGCTGTGATGGAAAGTGATAGCAATATCGATGACATAATTAAAACCATCGTCGATGCAGGCTATGAAGCTGAGGTGGCTAAGAGCCCAGATATCGAATTACAACTTTCTGGCCTCAATTGTATGAAATGCGCAGGTAAAACACAAAAAGCACTCGAAGAAGTTGACGGTGTCGCCGCTGCTGTTGTCGATACTACTAGCGCCAAGGTATATGGCACTGCTGATGCACAAACGTTAATCGCTGCCGTTCAACAAGCAGGCTACAACGCAGAAATTGCCCAAACTAAGGCGATCACTTTAGCCCTTTCGGGCCTAAGTTGCATGAAATGTGCCGCTAAAACACAACAAGCGCTAGAAGCGGTTGATGGTGTTGAAAGCGCAACTGTCGATACCCAAACTGCTGTTGTTCATGGTACGGCCTCCGCAGACGCCTTAGTTGCTGCGGTTCAAGCCGCTGGCTACCAAGCCACTGCGGATGAATCTCACCCAAAAACTGAGCCGCTGAGTACCACAACTGAACAGCCGGAAGCTGATTCAGCGGCAATCTGTGAGATCCCGGCACAAGAGTCTGATTTAGGTGAACAACCTGAAATTAGCCCAATGGATGACAGTGTACAGTTACTGCTTGATGGCATGACCTGTGCCAGTTGTGTCAATAAAGTTCAGAAAGCCTTAAATAGCGTACCGGGTGTTGAAAATGCACGGGTCAACTTAGCAGAGCGCAGTGCTTTAGTCACCGGAACTGCTGAACCTAACGATTTAATCGACGCGGTTGTCAAAGCAGGCTATGGCGCGGAGATCATTCAAGATGAAGCCAAACGCCGTGAGCGCCAACAAGAAGTCGCGCAAGCCAATATGCGCCGCTTCCGTTGGCAATCAGCATTAGCTCTTGCCCTTGGTATCCCTGTGATGGTATGGGGGATGATGGGCGATAACATGGTGCTGACTGAGCAAAACCATACCATTTGGCTTACCATTGGTGTATTAACCCTTGCGGTCATGGTATTTGCAGGTGGGCACTTTTATCGCAATGCATGGCAAAGCCTAAAAAATGGCAGTGCCACCATGGATACCTTAGTTGCGTTAGGAACGGGAGCGGCTTGGCTCTATTCAATTGTAGTGAATATTTGGCCTGATTTATTCCCAGATCAAGCTCGCCACCTTTATTATGAAGCCAGTGCCATGATCATCGGTCTTATTAACCTTGGTCATGCCCTAGAACAGCGAGCTCGCCAACGTTCATCAAAAGCTCTTGAACGACTGCTAGACCTAACACCGCCAACTGCCCGTGTTGTCACAGAGCAAGGCGAAGTGGATATGCCACTGGAGCAAGTCAAAAAAGGGATGGTTTTACGCTTAGCTACGGGTGATCGTGTACCTGTGGATGGTGAAATTATCGAAGGCGAAGTCTGGTTAGACGAAGCCATGCTAACCGGTGAGCCGATCCCACAGCAAAAGAGTAAAGGGGATCAAGTCCATGCCGGAACCGTGGTACAAGATGGTACCGTGCTATTCCGTGCCGCTGCTGTCGGTAGCCAAACGACTTTAGCACGAATTATCCACCTTGTTCGCCAAGCACAAAGTAGTAAACCACAAATTGGCCAGCTTGCTGACCGTATTTCTGCGGTATTCGTGCCTGTAGTTGTTGCTATTGCTTTGATTTCAGGGGCTATTTGGTATTTTGTTGGTCCTGCGCCACAAATAACTTACGCATTGGTTATTACCACAACGGTATTAATTATTGCGTGTCCTTGTGCGCTAGGCCTTGCAACACCAATGTCGATCATTTCTGGCGTGGGCCGAGCCGCTGAGTTTGGCGTGTTAGTACGCGATGCGGATGCGTTACAGCAAGCCAGTGAGTTAGATACCATTGTGTTTGATAAAACAGGTACATTAACTGAAGGAATGCCTCAAGTTACGGATATCCATGTGTTTAATGGGTTCGAACAAGACACCGCCTTACAGTATGCCGCTTCATTAGAAAATGGCTCTAATCACCCACTAGCCCGCGCTGTTTTAAATCGCGCAAAAGGTTTAACACTGCCGGCTAATGAACAATTTAGAACCTTAGCTGGGTTAGGCATTAGCGCAATAATTAACGGCCAAACTATTCTGTTAGGTAACCAAAAACTGTTAGCGCAAAATAATGTTGATACCCTTGACGTAGAAGAAACGCTACACCAACAAGCGACTCAAGGCGTAACACCTGTTCTACTGGCTGTTGATGGTAAAGTTGCCGCACTGTTATCTATCCGTGACCCATTGCGTGAAGATAGCATAAGTGCACTGGCGCGGTTACATAAACAAGGTTTCCGTTTAGTCATGTTAACCGGAGACAACCCAGTAACCGCCAATGCAATAGCCAAAGAAGCGGGTATTGATGAAGTGATTGCGGGTGTCATGCCAGACGGCAAATCTGCGGCAATTGAAGCCTTACAAGCCAAAGGGCACAAAGTGGCAATGGTGGGTGATGGTATCAATGATGCACCTGCTCTCGCTCGAGCTGACGTTGGTATTGCGATGGGGGGCGGTAGTGACATTGCGATTGAGACCGCATCGATTACCCTGATGCGCCAAAGCTTACATGGCGTTGCCGATGCGGTGTCTATTTCAAAAGGAACACTGCGTAACATGAAACAAAACCTGTTTGGTGCCTTTGTTTATAATACATTAGGCATACCTATCGCGGCGGGGATTTTATACCCAATTACGGGGACTTTACTTAACCCTGTCGTTGCAGGTGCGGCAATGGCGCTATCGTCAATAACGGTCGTGAGCAATGCCAACCGGTTATTACGCTTTAAACCTGAGAAATAAGAGCTAACTTATTGATATTTTATTCCTATTATATTAAATAACATATTAAAGGGCCTCAAATTACTGAGGCCCTTTATATTAAAAGTATCGGAAACTACCAGAAAACAGCATATAACATAGCGAAAATAATAAAGATGGCATATGACGAGATATTAAATGCCGTACTCGTTTTAAACTCTTTCGCTGTCAGTATAATCGCCTTCGGATCATCATCACCTGTATTATTAGTCAAACTCACTACAAAAATACAAACGATAGTAAACAGGAATGTATATAGCATTTGATCTAAGAATGGCATACCAAATGGCATCAACTTAAGGAATAAGGCGAATGGAATTGATAAAACCACTCCCCAAATAGCGCCTTTAGACGTTGCTTTCTTCCAGTATATCCCTAATAAGAAGACCGCTAAAATCCCTGGGCTGACTAAACCAGTATATTCTTGAATATACTGAAACGCTTGCCCCAGATTTTTCAATAATGGTGCAATAAAACTCGCAATAATTAATGAAATAATGGCAGAAAAGCGACCGACATTAACTAAAACTTTTTGGCTAGCTTTAGGCGCAATGTACTCTTTATAGATATCCATCGTAAATATTGTCGCGATAGAGTTAAGCATTGAAGCTAATGAAGAGACAATTGCTGCAGTTAAAGCTGCAAATACAAGCCCTTTAACACCTGCAGGTAAAAATTGAGCTAACCATGGGTAAGCTTTATCCGCTTGTTCAAAGCTTGGCAAATTAAATGTCGCATATTCTCCTAATCCAGCCAATAAAGCAGGGTCATTTACAATAACATAAGCTGCTATTCCCGGTATAACCACAATGATAGGCAATAAAAATTTAATAAAGGCAGCAAAAACTAATCCTTTTTGCGCTTCATTTGTTGATTTAGCCGCTAATGCTCTTTGAATAATATATTGATTAAATCCGAAATAGTATAAGTTAGCGACCCACAATCCCCCGAGTAAAACAGCGATACCCGGTAAATTTTCAAATTGAGGGTGGTCTTTACTAAGGATCATTTCGAAATGATCTGGTGCCGCTTGCGTTAATTGGCCTAACCCTGAGAAAAAGCCTTGTTCTCCGCCAATGTAGTCTATCGCTAAAAATGCAGTTAAAAAACCGCCAAGAATGAGCACAAAAACTTGAACAACGTCAGTCCATGCTACAGCAGATAACCCACCATAAACTGAATAGACGACAGCAAATATTGATAGCCCTGCAATCGCATACATCATTGGTACATTTAGAATCGTTTCTAATGCTAATGCACCTAAATATAATACGGAGGTTAGATTTACAAAAACAAATAACCCTATCCAGAAAATAGCCAGAATTGTTTTTAACGATTTATTGTAACGTTTCTCAACAAACTCCGGTATTGTATAGATTCCTTCTTTTAAAAAAATTGGTAATATAAATTTAGCTACAACCACTAATCCTATTGCAGCAATCCATTCATATGCTGAAATCGCTAACCCAATTGAAAAACCAGAACCAGACATGCCGATAAACTGCTCTGCGGATATATTCGCTGCAATTATTGAGGCACCTATCGCCCACCAAGGTAAGCTTTTACTTGCAAGGAAATAATCCTCAGTTGTTTTTGTTTGACCATTTTTCGTTCTGGAAACCCATAAGCCAATTCCAATAATAACGATCGCATAAGTAATAAAAATCACATAGTCTAAAGTACTTAAACCAATTATTTCTGTGTTCATAGTGTATTCTCCACACTAATCTTGCATAACGGCACTACGACCGCCATCAATTAAAATTGTTGTCCCTGCAATAAAACCAGCATCATTACTCGATAGAAATAAACAAAGCTTACCTACTTCTTCCGGCTTACCTATCCGCTTAACACAATGCTTATTTTCAATTTCTTGGCGTGCTTTATGTGAATCAGCAAAAGAGTCAAAATAGGTTTGATTACCTTCTGTATCAATAAAACCCGGTGCAATACCGACCGTTCTTATTGTGGGTCCCCAATTTAACATTAAGCTTTGAACGAGAGATAGAAGAGCCCCTTTGCTAATATTATAAGGTGCGCATTCTGGTAATGTGTGATATGCATGATTAGATGTAATAATAATAATTACGCCATTACTTTTTTCTAATAATGGCTTAAACGCTTTAGCCATTCTCCAATGTGATTTTAAATTCAAGTCAAAATTGTGATCCCAATCTTCTTCCTCACAATCGATACCTTTGAATATATTTTTCCCTGCATTTGAAACTAAAATATTAATTACCCCAAACTTTTCACTTACTATTTTTGAAAAACTTGTGATTTCGTCTTTTTTAGAAACATCAACTTCATAATAATGAAAATTATCAATGTATTTTTCTGCTAAAAGAGAAATGTTTTTATTTTCAGGTTCACAAGCGCATCCAATAACAATATCTCCATTCTTCAAATACGTTTCACAAATACTATAGCCAATACCTTGACTGACGCCAGTAACAACAACGACTCTAGAATTATTATTCATATTAAGATACCTGTTCTATCTTTTGCTATGTTTATTAATTATTTTTTATTTCAGGATTAACTAATTTAGCGGGAATGAGAAATATCAAAGGTGCACACAAAGCAAGAAAACCGGCTAAAATAAGTAACCCAATACCAGAACTACCTGTTAAATCATTTAACCATCCTAAAACTGTCGGCCCAAAAAAACCTGCCAGATTTCCAACCGAGTTGACTAACGCTATACCAGCAGCTGCAGCAGTTCCTGAGAAAATCGTACCCGGTAAACTCATATAAGTAGGGATCAGAGCTAAAGTTCCTGAAATCGCAACACAAATCCAAAACATCATTGCTATTGTTGAACCTTCATTTAAAGAACTAAATACTAGCCCTATAGAACCTAATATCGCAGGAATAGCAATATGCCAACGTCTCTCTTTTTTAAGATCTGAGTGATAACTATTCCACAACATAAATACAGAACCAAATAAATAGGGTAATGCCGCTATAAAGCCAATAGATAAGTCATCAGTTATCCCAGACGATTTAATGATAGATGGCAACCAGAAATTAATTCCATAATAACCAATATTAAAACTAAAGAAAATCAGTGATAATAGCCAAACATATTTATTTTTTAACAAATCTTTCAAACTAACAGCAATTTTTCCATCGCTATTTTTCTTCTTTTGCTCTCCATCTTTTTTTAGATCATTTTGTATGACCAATTTCTCTTCATCTGTTAACCATTTTGCTGATTTAACATCATTATCTAAATATTTTAAAACAACAAAAGCCAATAAAAATGAAGGTATTGCTTCAACCAAGAAAAGCCATTGCCAATTGTACCAAGGCCCAACACCGTCAAATATTTTTAGAATAAAACCTGATAGTGGGCTACCTAAAATTGTCGATAAAGGTGTTACTAATATAAATAACCCCAATGTTTTAGCTGAACGCCATGATGGAAACCATAGCGTCAAGTAGAAAACAATCCCTGGAAAGAATCCCGCTTCCGCAACACCTAATAAAAAACGGACAACGTAGAATTGGGTCGGTGTTTGAACAAACATCGTTAATGCAGATAATATTGACCAACTGACCATTATTCTAGCGATCCAAAACCTCGCACCATATCGCTGCATTAATAAGTTGCTAGGTACTTCAAATAAAAAATAGCCAATAAAAAATATACCAGCTCCGAGCCCGTAAACTGTATTACTAAAGCTAAGATCCTCCTGCATATGTAATTTTGCGAAACCTACATTTACTCTATCTAGGTAAGCAAAAAAATAACATAGCACAAGGAAAGGAATTAACCTAAATATCACTTTCCTATAAACTTTATCTTTTTCTTTCTCTATTATTTTATCATTTTCAGAGAACAGTGATGAATTAGCCATATCACCCCCCACCTTTAATTGGTGTTAAGTTAAATTCATTCATAAATTTAGCAATTATTTTCATATCATCATTATTCAGTGGGTAATTGGGTTTTCGACAATAATCGCTTTTTAAAATCCCTCTTTCATTTAGAATTGTTTTTTCTACTTGAATAATATATTCGCAATGTGTCATCCATTGAGTAATATATTTCAATAATCGACCATGTAACTCCCTCGCTTTATCTTTTTCTTGATTTATCCAAAGACGATATATTTCGACATAAATTTCCGAAAAAGAGCAGCCTGGCATAACACCTTTCCCACCAATATCTAGCATGTCAAGCATATAGAGGCCTGCATAGCCATTAAGTACTACAGCATCAGGGGCATAGCTCAAGAATTCTTGGGTATATTCTGTCGGAGGATTACACTCTATTTTGAAAACCGCATTAGGATAAATTTCACTCCACTGCGCCATTTTTGATGGCGTAATAAGAAACCCCGTTTCATTGGGAGCATATTGCAACATAACAGGAATTGATACTGATTCTAATACCTCTTGAATATGCTTCTCAACCGCAGCCTGAGATGGATTCAAAAAAAAGGGAGGAAGCAGCATCAATGCATCCGCACCAAGCTGTTCATATTTTTTTGCTCTTTTAACTGCATTTTCAGTTGAATGATCAGTGACTGACAATGCCTTATAAAAATTAACCTCTGATTGATTAAGGTAAATATCTGCTAGTAAATCACGCTCATAATCATTAAATTTAGCAAATTCACTCGCAACACCAAATAGCGTTGCACCATTAACACCAATCGAATTTAAATAAGAAATAATATTAGAAAAACCCTGTTCATCTATTTCACCATATTTATCAAATGGTGCAGCAATAATTGGATTAACACCAATTATGTCTTTAACTTGATATTTCATTACAGATCCTCATCATCAATAAATATAGCGCCAAGAGCTGCTGAAGAAGTACTTTTTCGATATAAACGTAAAAAACCACGGGGAACTTCTTTTCGAATTGGAGTCCAATTTTGCTTTCTAGAATCTAAAATTTCATCTGATACTTTTAGTGATATTTGTCGATTAGGAATATCTATAACTATAGAGTCACCATCTTCAATTAAACCAATAATCCCTCCTTCTACAGCCTCAGGAGACATATGGCCAACAAATAAACCTCGATTAGAGCCAGAAAATCTTCCATCTGTAATGAGTGCACAACTGTCTGATAAATTCATACCTTCGAGTAATTTCATCGGTAGGTACATTTCAGGCATGCCCGGCCCTCCTTTTGGCCCCTCATAACGTAGGACAAGAACGCTACCAGGTTTTACTTGACCATTCATAATTGCATCAACAGATTCTTTCTCACTATTAAAGGTGATTGCTTTGCCTTCAAAAAACATCAGGTTTTCAGGAACCGCGGCAGGTTTAACCACACAACCTAGAGGCGACAAATTACCTGTCAGAACCGCAATTCCTGACTCTTTGCGAACAGGATCACGCAAGGTTTTTATGACTTCTGGGCGTGTTGTCTTCACATTTCTGGCTAACAAAGCACCTTTTTCTTCACCATCAACAGTCATTGTGTCTGAAAATAAAATAGATGAAATTTCATGCTCGACGGCAGGAACGCCACCTGCTTCCCAATAATCAATCATGTCGTGCTCTGATGCGGGATATAAAGCAGATACTAGAGGAACTTTATAACTCAATTCATCAAATGATTTTAAAGGCAAGTGCCCTAGTCCTGCTTCATAATGAATCGCTTGTAAGTGAAGAATGGCATTCGTTGACCCGCCTGTTGCCAGTAGGTAAGCCATTGCATTATGTATAGATTTCTTATTAATAATTTGACGTGCGGTGATATCTTTCAGTACTAAAGAAACTATCTTTTTTCCTGACTCAATAGCAATCAACCTACGCTCCTTCGATACCGCAGGCAACGTGCTACCTCCAGATAAAGACATCCCCATCGCTTCTGCAATACAGCACATCGTATTCGCTGTACCATACATTGTGCATGAACCTGGCCCAGGCTCTGCGATATTTTCTATATGTTCAAATTCGGCCTCATCGATTAACCCTTGTTTTTTCCATCCAATTGCTTCCGTTATTATGTTTCCGTCCCAATGTTTTCCTTTATATTCAGCTGGATACATTGGTCCACCATTAACAAGGATCGCAGGGACATCTAAACGCGCTGCGGCCATTAGCATAGCTGGAACTATCTTGTCACAAGAACCGAGTAGCACCATTCCATCAAATCGATGCGCCCTCATCATACATTCAATAGAAGCGGTGATAACTTCACGGGATGCTAAGACATAACGCATACCAAAATGACCTTCCGCAATACCATCACAAGGCGCGATAGTACCGAAAACCATACCGACACCGCCTCCTTCATCGATCCCTTTTAATACATTTTCGGTAAGTTCATTTAGATTAACGTGACCCGCAGTTGCATTAGTGTAGCTATTAACTACCGCAATAACTGGGCGTTTTAATTGTTCTGTCGTGTGGCCACTTGCTTTATATAAAGCTCGTTTTAAAGCCCCACTGTCTCCTTGTAAACTCGGGTTAAAGTGTGTATTACAAGAAGAACACCCTCCACAATTACTCATTATTTTCTCCATCAATTTTTACAGTACAAATGTATTACTAGGTTGACCAATAAAATTTGTTTTAATGGACGTTACCATTCCATCATTTATCGTTATTTTTTCTAATCCGTCATAAGCAGAAGTTACATAAAGAGTTGAATGGTCAACTCCTGAAAATAGGCAACTTGTTGGTTGAGAGGAATCAACTATTATTCTTCCTATTAATTGCATTGAATTATTCAGGTCGTATAAAGCGAGACATTTATCTCCCCAGCAAGCATTAATTAAAATACCCTCTTTGGTTAGAGCTGAACCATCTGCAATATAATTAACTGGATACTCTTTAATCGCATTTGTATTTAAATCTTTTCGATAAAAAACTTTACGTCCTGAGTCTGCAAACCAAAACCCACCGCCAAACCACTGCATGGTATTCGGGATTAGTAAATTAGAATGAATACAGTTCAATTCCTTTCTTTCAGCATTGAACTCATAAATCACACCAATAGGATTATTCGCATTTTTATCCATTACACTGATAAAAATATTTCCATCAGGTGAGACTTGGCATTCATTTGTTCTTATTTTTTTATTATTAAATTTAAATTCAAAGTAAACACTCAACTCTCTTGTCTTATAGTTTAAGACATAAATTCCATCGATATTAATCAAAACAAATAGGTCTTTTATATTTGTAGGTAAAACAGCACTTGTTAACGTTGGAATATTCTGTACTTCTACAGCATCACTTAAATTAGGGTAAAACCTAAACAATTTCCCTTTTTTAATATCAACCCAAAGTAGTGAATTCGTGTGATAACACCAAATTGGTGACTCACCCAATTCAGCTTGGGGGCTTTTTATAATTTTAGTATCAAATGCAAAAATACTTTTTGACATTATCGATTATTCCATGCATCAATTAATTCATCTGCATTTTTCAAGACTTCTTCAACGCTCATCGTTGGCTTATATAGGCTTCCACCAATACCGAATCCATTAGCCCCTGATTTTATATATGCGTTTAATTGATTCGAATCCGCGGAAATCCCCCCAACAGGAAAATATAAGCCTGTTTTAGGCAGAACAGTTAACATTGCACTCAGTACTTTTGGAGTGATCATATCTGCGGGATAAAACTTTAAAATATCTGCACCATATTCTATTGCATTAAAAGCTTCAGTCACTGTGTAAACACCAGGACAACTAATCATTTGTAGATCTTTAGTTTTTCGAACAACATCTTCATTCAAATTAGGCGATATAATAATTTCCCCACCAATATCTTTGATTTTTTGAACCTGTTCTGTTTTTAGAACGGTTCCTGCACCAATAATTGCTTGGTTACCAAACTCTTTAATTAACAATTCAATAACTTCATATGCATAATCGGTATTTAAGGGTACTTCTATATATTTTATCCCCTTATTAATCAAACCACGACAAACTGGAATTGCATGTTCTACCGTTAACCCTCTCAATATAGCAATAAATGGATATTTATTATTACTCCAATTCACCTTAAACTCTATTCCATTTTTCATTTTAATTACCTAATTGATTAATTAATTTGTAAGCACCTTTTAGAAAGCACTCATTACCAGACACATACTCCATATTTAGTCCAAAGTATTTTCCTGCGACAATATATTTTTCACCTAATGACTCATTTGTAATAACCCATATTTTGTTTTCACACTCAACATTATTTAATTCGATTCCAATTAAAATCCCCGACAAGTAACTACCAACATACTCAGCAGGTATTTCTTTATTTAATTGTTTCGTTCTGGCAGAAAAAATTAAATGTGTAAATGGGATATTTTTCTTTGACTTTTCGAGTCCCATTAAGAAATATTTTTCATTATCAATCTGTTTTGGTAATCCTTTACCAATCATTGATGATTTTATTAATAAGGAGTAGAGTTCTCCCGTCATAAAGCTAGTAAAGGTTTTAATTTCACCATGAGAAATAACGCTGTGCTTACTATGTGTGCCAGGCAAAATTGCATAAGTATCCGCACTGTCTACTAATCCTAGTAATTGGGTTTCTTCTCCACGCATAACATCTGGTAATGCATACTGGCTTAGATTTTGAATACCTGGAACAATCCATGCTTTACTACCCCAGTATGTGGTTATTTCTTTCAGTGACTCAGTTAATCCCTTTGCGGTTATTGGTACTGCTTGATATGGAACTTCATACCACCCTTTTTGGGAACCAACCATTCCAGCTAATAAAATAGGAAGGTGCCCTTTCGATGTCAGCCAATGCTCAATATTACGGTGTAAAACAACATCAAATTGATTTTCAGTAACGGATAAAATCCCTTCGGTTCCAATAACCTCATCAATGACTTCATCTTTTTCCATTAAAAAGGCACGAAAATTTGTAGTACCCCAATCAACCGCGATCCAATACACTTTGTCCACCCCTCAATCTTGTAATACAAGTTTATATAATTTGTATCACATGATTTTATTGTGTCAACTAGCTCAAAATAGGAGGAAAATAATAAACAATTGATAATGCTGGATTTACTGGCATTTGTGGGATAATTTGTTTTTATTATTTGTTATCTACGTCTACTTTTTTGTAAGTATAAGATTTACCTTACAGTAAAAATAAACTGTATAGCTGACGGTAGAATCGATATCCGTTACGTTATTGTAATCACACGAACAAAGATCAGCAGGCAGTTGGACGTCAATCATGATAGATTGTTACAGTCCTCACTATTACATCAAAATAAGGTTTTAATTTAATGGCCGAGCCTCAGCAAACATTAGCTCAATCGATCATGCAACAAATCGGGATGCAAATTATTCTTGGGCATTATAAAGACAATATGCTGCCTGGTGAAAATGAGCTCGCACAACAATTTTCTGCGTCAAGAACGTCAATTCGCAATGCACTACAGCAACTTTCTAGTAAAGGGCTTATTTCTATTCAACCAAAGAAAAGAAGTGTTATTAATCCAAGAGATGAATGGAATTTTCTTGATTTCGACCTACTTAAATGGGTTGGCAAAGCAGGAGTTTCTCCTGAACTATTCAAACAGCTCGTTGTATTAAGACTCATGTTTGAACCTAATGCTTCTGCACTCGCCGCCAGCTTTGCTACAGGGGCAGATTTAGCAGACTTAGAGAAAGCCTGGTTTTTAATGCAAAAAGGCCATGAACAAGATTCTTTGGCTTTATTTGAACAAGGTGATATTGACTTCCACTACGCATTACTCAAAGCATGTCATAACCCTTTTTTATTCTCAATTGGGAATGCTATTCAAGAAGCACTCATTTTATCGTTTAAACATACGCAAGAAAAAAGTGCGAGAGAAACAACCGAGTCAGTTAAAATGCATAAATTATTGTTTGATGCGATCCGCTTAAAAGACAGCCATAACGCAAAAAAACTGATGAAAGAAATTATTTTAACTGCTGCGACTCGTCATTTTCCAAATTTAGATCAAGAAAAATATTTAGATATTTTAGATCACTAACTAAAATTGGCCATAATATTGATAGTTTCCAGATTCTATTTACACTATACATCGACTTCCCTACGTCATTTAAAGTATAAAAATGATGCAAACTTACACGAAGACAACTAAAGCGGATTAAATTTATACTAACTAAGATGTTATTATGTGAAAGCTAAGCCTATACTTATAAATAGTTGGTTATTTAATATTTGGAGTACAAAATGCTTAATATTGATCGTGAGAAACTCGCCAAACTTGCGGGAGAAGAGTTTAAAAAACAACGCACCTTTCTAATGATCTTATCCATTTTACTGTTAGCGGGTGGGCTTTTTTGTATCATCAACCCGATGATCTCCGGTATTGCCGTCAGTACAGTACTGGGCGTACTCCTGATTATTGGAGGTGTTGGTGCAATAGTCAGCATCTTAAGCACGGTGATTTATACTGGTTGGTCTCGGTTGTTTGGTTTTATTATTGGCCTTATTTATATTATTGTCGGCTACTCTTTCATTAAAGACCCATTACAAAGTCTGGTCGCTTTGGCTATTTTAGTCGCAGCATTATTTATCGTGGGTGGAGTGATCCGGCTCTATGTCGGTTTCCAAAAAATTAGCTCAGCCAGTGGCTGGTTACAAATCATCATTGGGCTGCTAGATTTCTTTATTGCCTATTTACTCATCGGTAATGGCCCAATTACATCAATTACCTTACTGACAACCCTAATTGGGATCGAAATGGTGTTTAGTTCCTTTAGCTTATTCGCTTTACTCAGTGTATTTAAAAGCATTAGTAAGAATAACTAACCTTATAATGCCCCTGTAATAGGGGCATTTTTTTGCATTATTTCGCCTCCACGAAAAAACCAGTTAGCTAAAAAATGCGTAATCAATGATAAGCATTCGCAAATTGCAGCAAGATTGTTTAACCTAATAAAATGAGAAATAACGCAGGGACGAAATCGTGGGCAAACTGATTGAAAATTTTAAAAATTGGCTTCATACGGAAACCGCTCCGGTTTATCCTTACCCTGCTATTGATATTCGGCTATCAAAAAAATGCAAATTGCACATTGTGGGTAGTATCCATATGGGAACAGAAAATATGTTTCCTTTATCTGCCACATTACTCGATAAACTCAATTTCGCAGATGCCTTAATTGTTGAGGCAGATATCACTGAGACATCTCCCCCATTTCCTAATGATGCAGCAGAATATCTTCCTGTCGAGCA
The DNA here is from genome assembly GCF_028484875.1 of Providencia sp. PROV032. Classification (NCBI taxonomy): domain Bacteria; kingdom Pseudomonadati; phylum Pseudomonadota; class Gammaproteobacteria; order Enterobacterales; family Morganellaceae; genus Providencia; species Providencia sp. PROV032. Next base: position 34,934 of record NZ_JAMPSX010000007.1, on the reverse strand, counting down.
GCGGTTAACCCAAGATGAATATCATCTTTTTCAACAATATTGTTTAGAGCTCCGCCAATCCCCCGAGCGTTTTGATACCTTACCCTCATGGCAAATTGCCCTGATCCTACAAGCGACGCAAGCTCAAGAACTTGGGCTCAGAGGCCATTATGGTATTGACTACCAACTTATCCGTAATGCGCAATCACAACTCAAACCGATTATTGAGTTAGAAGGAACCGCCTCTCAAGTTGAATTGCTGCTTTCTTTACCTAATAATGGGTTAGCGTTATTACAAGATTCGTTGAACCACTGGCGTGCAAACGCGCGCTCGCTACAGACAATGATAAGCTGGTGGCTAGATTACCAACCCAACAATCGCGCCACTTTACCCAATACGTTTAGCGAAGACATTTACCAAGTATTGATGAAGCAACGAAATGCGAATTGGAGCGAACAGCTTAAGTCACTTCCTGATGGTAACTATGTTGTTGCCGTTGGTGCATTGCATCTGTTTGGTGAAAACAGTCTGGTAGAATATTTGCGAAATTAAGTTATACATAGAAGGCTCAAAATGACCCCAGCCGTTAAATTACTCGAGAAACAAAAAATTTCCTTCACATTACACCCCTACGATCACGACCCAAATGAAAGTAACTTTGGTGATGAAGCCGTACGAAAACTTGGGTTAGATGCCAAACAAGTGTTTAAAACCTTATTAGTTGCACTCAATGGCGACCAAAAAACGTTAGCCGTTGCCGTTACCCCTGTTTCAGGGCAATTAGACTTAAAATTAGTCGCCAAAGTATTCAAAGTGAAAAAAGTAGAAATGGCTGATCCGCAAGTTGCGCAAAAAACAACTGGGTATTTACTCGGTGGCATTAGTCCATTGGGCCAAAAAAAGCGCCTGCCAACGGTGATTGACGACCAAGCTCAGCAATATGCCACACTGTTTATTTCAGGTGGAAAACGTGGGCTAGATATTGAACTTGCGCCTAACGATCTCGCAAAAGTACTGAATGCAACCTTCGCGGAAATACGGAAATAGCATTGCACTTTGATGATATTGGGGATTATTGGGTAGTATTAAACTAAAAAGCCCCACTGTGAAATAAAGTGAGGCTTTCAAGGTAATAATGGTTTAATTATTTATTATTATAAATAATTTCACCTTTTGGTTCATAATCTGCCGCTTTCAGAGGGGAATGCTTTTCAATATACCCTTTGAGAACTTCTGCATCGACAAAACCGGTATTAACGTAATTAGGGTGGTTGTCAATTTTTGGATAACCGTCTCCACCAATCGCATTGAAGTTCAAAGTTGCCATACGATAGGTTTTCTCTGGGTCAACTGGCTTACCATCAATTTTGACATCACTAATCGTGCCGTCTTTATTCAACGTTAAGTTCACATTGTAAAACTGGCCATACGCCCCTGCATCTGGTTTCATGTTTGCAACCGCAGTCAAGTATGGGATCACTTCATCGCCTTTGAAATCCACATAAACTAACTCATTGGCAAACGGCTGAACTTTAAGAACATCTTTATAAGTGATATCGCCACTTTCGATAGAGTCACGAACACCACCACCGCTCATAATCGCGAAGTCTGCCCCTGCGCGTTCTTTCTGTGCGGCTAACAGAAGGTGCCCCATATTGGTTTGAACAAAACGTACTTTGCTGCGATCGCCTTCGAGTTTACCTTCAACAGATCCCACTTTAACGCTTAGTTGCTTGTCACCTTTTTCTTGATAAGGTGTCAGTAATTTCATCATATCAGGGTTATGAGCAATTTCTTGCGTATAGTAAACTCGCTCGCTAGTTCCATCTTCTTTTGTGACTTTTTTCTTCAAGTTAATTGGGATTAACTGGTAATGCTTCAGGGTAAACTTACCGTTTTTAAATTCAAAATCCGCGCGGCCAACATATTTACCCCATTCATGGGCTTGAACAATCCAAGTCCCATTTTGGTTATCTGGTGCACATGGTGTACCGGGTACATAGTCTTCTTGTTTGTAGTTTTTCTTTTCTTGAGACATACAAACAGGATCTTGTGAGTGACCACCCACTATCATATCTAAATAGCCTGCGGGTAAGCTGCGCGCCATTTCGACATCGCCTGGGGCATTGGAGCCATGATTGCCATCGTCATAGTGGCCCATATGCGTTGCGGCGATGATAATGTCTGGTTTCTCTGTCGCACGGAGCTCTTCAACCACTTTTTTGGCTTCGTCCGCAGGCACACGGAATTCAACATCAGGGAAGTTAGCAGGGTTACCGATACGCACGGTATCGTCGGTTGTCAGCCCCATTACTGCAATTTTCACACCTTGTTTATCAAAAATTTGGTAAGGTTTGAAAAGGCGTTTGCCTGTGCTGGTTTGATAAATATTGGCTGATAAAAACGGGAAAGTTGCCCATTTTTCTTGCTGACGCAGTGTTTCAAGTGGGTTATCAAACTCATGGTTTCCTAATGCCATCGCATCGTAACCCACTAAGTTCATTCCTTTAAAATCGGGTTCTGCATCTTGTAAATCAGACTCTGGTACACCGGTATTAATATCACCACCAGAGAGCAATAAAACACTACCCCCTTGTTTAGCGACTTCGTCACGGATTTCATCAACCACCGTTTTTTGCGCGGCTAAACCATATTCTCCATGGTCGTTGTGCCAGAAATGGCCGTGATGGTCATTGGTATGTAAAATGGTAATATTGTATGTTTTGTCTTTTTCCCACGCATTTGCCATAGTCGCGGGTATTAACGCTAACGATACCGTTAATGCGCATACGGATGCCTTAAATGCAAGTTTCATACATTTCTCCCTGCTGATATAGGAATTTTTATTCAGTCATATTAGATTATAGTTTGTCACTACCTGCTGTTTTATAGCACAAAAATATGATCAGGATTTGATACCTATTGCAGAATAAGAAATTCGTTTCATAAAAATGAGATCATCATCAAATAATTAACCGGCACTAATTATTCACGTGATTTATTTATTCATTTAAATAAATTGTATTTCAGTTATATTGATAACAATTATGTAACACAGAAAGTTGATAATAATATGAGTGAGCAAACCACAAACCCTAGCAACCCAAGCCCGTCAAAGCCATTAAACAAAACGGGAAAAACGGTTTTTAGTATCCTAACGGCGATCAGTGTCTCTCATTTACTTAATGACATGATCCAGTCACTGATTTTAGCAATTTATCCTTTATTACAGTCTGATTTTTCATTAAGTTTTGCCCAAATAGGGATGATCACCCTCACTTATCAGATTACGGCATCATTACTTCAACCCATTATCGGCTATTATACTGATAAACACCCGCAACCATATTCTCTACCAATAGGTATGAGCTTTACGTTAACGGGATTAATATTGTTAGCAATGGCAGAAACCTTCCCGACCATATTACTTGCTGCAGCACTTGTTGGTACGGGCTCTTCCGTGTTCCACCCTGAATCTTCACGCGTTGCTCGTATGGCTTCAGGAGGACGACATGGCCTTGCACAATCCTTTTTCCAAGTGGGTGGTAACTTAGGGGCCTCCCTTGGGCCATTACTTGCAGCGCTGATTATTGAACCTTATGGAAAAGGCAATATTGGCTGGTTCTCACTGGCGGCTCTACTTGCAATTGTTATTTTGCTGCAAGTCAGTAGTTGGTACAAACACCAACACCGTGCCGCAAGTAAAAAGCCGATCAGTGCGGGAGATGTTAAAGTCTTACCACGCAAAGTCATTGTTGGTTCTTTAGCTGTCCTGTTAGTTCTAATTTTCTCCAAATACTTTTATTTGGCCAGTATTAGCAGCTATTACACCTTTTATTTGATCGATAAATTCGGTGTTTCTGTGCAAAATGCGCAAATTCATTTGTTTGTTTTCTTATTTGCCGTTGCCGCTGGCACGATGATTGGCGGGCCAATAGGTGATAAAATAGGGCGTAAGTACGTTATTTGGTTCTCAATCCTTGGTGTTGCACCATTTACCTTAATTTTACCCTACGCATCCCTCTATTGGACTGGGGTACTGACTGTCATTATTGGTTTGATTTTAGCCTCTGCATTTTCGGCTATTTTAGTCTACGCACAAGAGCTAATCCCCGGCAAAACTGGCATGGTATCAGGGTTGTTCTTTGGACTCGCATTCGGTATGGGGGGCGTTGGCGCAGCAGTTTTAGGCCATATCGCTGACCAGACCAGTATTGAACAAGTTTATCATTATTGCGCTTTCCTACCATTACTTGGGATTTTCACAGTATTACTGCCAAATATTGGCAATAAATAGATTTATTTTCTTATTTTACCCATACTTACACAAAAATAAGTATGGGTCTTTCCATCCATAATCCAAACAAATTTCAGATAAAAATCCCACAAACACAGCGCTTGTAACGATTTAGCACCTTTAAGCTGTCTTTTTTTTAAAAACATTTCATTTTTTTAAGGAAATTTATCTCAAAAAAAGTTAGAATATAAAAACATGCAAATTGCATTTTAAAATGAAGGTCTCATTTTAAAAGTCAACGGCATGTACCCACCTTTCTATTTTTATATTCACCAGAGGAGACTAAATGGAGCATTCAACGCCCTTAATTACAACCATTGTTGGTGGTCTCGCCCTTGCATATTTGTTAGGTATGATCGCGCAGCGATTAAAAATTTCCCCTTTAGTTGGCTACCTTGCAGCCGGTGTCCTCGCAGGCCCATTTACTCCCGGGTTTGTCGCTGATGCAGCGCTTGCCCCTGAACTTGCTGAAATCGGTGTTATCTTACTGATGTTTGGGGTTGGCCTACACTTTTCATTAAAAGATTTACTTGCTGTTAAAGCTATCGCTATTCCAGGTGCCATTGCACAAATCGCAGTAGCCACTTTACTGGGTCTTGGCCTCTCTATGCTATTTGGCTGGGGAATATTTACAGGTGTTGTATTTGGCCTATGTTTATCCACCGCCAGTACCGTGGTATTACTACGTGCTTTAGAAGAACGTCAATTAATTGAAAGTCAGCGTGGGCAAATTGCTATCGGCTGGCTGATTGTTGAAGACTTAGCCATGGTCTTAACACTTGTTCTACTGCCTGCCGCTGCCGCTATTATGAACACGGATGACGCAAGTTTCAGTGAGCTCGCATTAGGCCTTGCATGGACAATTGGTAAAGTAGTTCTATTCATATTCATTATGATTGTCGTGGGTCGTAAAGTGATCCCATGGATTTTATCGCGTACCGCATCAACCGGTTCTCGTGAACTATTTACCCTTGCGGTTCTTGCTCTTGCATTAGGTATTGCCTATGCCGCTGTGGCAATTTTTGATGCTTCATTTGCCCTCGGTGCGTTCTTCGCAGGGATGGTATTAAATGAGTCTGAACTCAGCCATCGCGCTGCACAAGACACTCTGCCATTACGTGACGCCTTTGCTGTTCTGTTCTTTGTCTCGGTTGGGATGCTATTCGACCCAGTCGTGTTAATTGAACAACCTTTAGGGATTTTAGGGGTTCTGGCCATTATCATTATTGGTAAATCTGCAGCGGCCTTGGTTCTTGTCAGGATGTTTGGGCACTCACGGCGAACAGCGCTAACCATTTCCGTCAGTTTGGCGCAAATCGGTGAGTTTGCCTTTATCTTAGCTGGCATGGGCTTGACCCTTGGCGTGATGGATAAAGACGCTCAAAACTTGGTATTAGCGGGGGCAATTGTCTCTATTATGCTAAATCCTGTGTTATTTAGCTTATTAGATAAATACCTTGAGAAAACCGAGACTATCGAAGAACAACTGCTGGAAGAGACTTTGGAAGAAGAAACTCAAGTTCCTGTCGATATCTGCGGCCACGCTATCATCGTCGGTTACGGCCGAGTCGGTGGCATGCTTGCAGACAAACTACGCAGAAAAGAAATTCCTGTCGTTGTCGTTGAAGATACCCGCGCTCGGTTTGAGGAACTTGCTGAAAATGGCTTTAGCGCAATTTTAGGCAATGGCGCAAATAAAGATATCATTAGCCTTGCACGTATTGAGTGCGCCAAAACATTGCTTTTAACCATTCCGAATGGTTATGAAGCTGGGGAAATTGTCGCAACAGCAAAAGAAATGAACCCAGATATCACTGTGATTGTTCGCGCCCATTATGATGATGAAGTCAGTTTTATCAAAGAACGAGGGGCTGAGCATATCATTATTGGTGAACATGAAATTGCTAAGTCCATGGCAACACTCATGTGCAATGATGTGGAAGAGTTCGGTTGTTCTATCGATGATTTTATTGATAACGACAATAAAAAAGTTGAAGGCAAAAACTTAGATGAATATCTAAAACCTAGCCACTAAACACCACCCTATTTTTAAAGCCGTAGCCTTTGGGTTACGGCTTTTTTACGCAAACTTTTTGCTCATCTCTTAGGTAGTATTCCGTAAACATAAATCATCTAGGAACTTACCGAATGAAAAAAACAGTTTTACTTTCTCTATTAACCTTGCTTGCTTCATCTGCTTATGCCGTTGAAAACTGTAGTGATGAACAACGGAATATGCATGATGATAATTTGCATTTGATGACGCAAAAAATCGTGTATGGCCCTATCAAAACAATTAAAACCGTAAACTATAGCTCAGCCCATACAGGTTCATCCTTAGACAGTAAAACACTTAAAATGGCATTTTTACCTTGCGGTGAACTAGAAAGCTATCAAAGTGAATCAAAATGGTTTTTAAATGGAGAGCTCAATTCATCACTGAAAAGAACAATCCAGAGAAAACCAACTTATCAAATGGTGAACCTGATTTCATTAGGTCAACCCGTGCAGAATATGGAAAGCAAGTTCACTTTTGAACAAGATCCATCCGGCAAAATATCAGCAGTCAAAACTCAAGATCAGGCAGGCAAAGACTACACTGTCACTGCTAAGTATAACAATGGCAAAATAGATTCGACAAAAGGGTTTTCTGAAGGGATGGAGGTGTTTTACCAATATTCTTATGATGACCAAGGTAGGTTAGCCGCTATTCATGGAAATTCAGGGCGTGATACTCGCCAATTTACTTATGACTCTGATGGCTTCTTTCAGAAAGAAACTCGGACAATTAAAATTGATACTGATGAGATAACTACCATTATTGAATGCCTAGAAACTGATAAATATGGTAATTGCTTAACTGAAACAGTAACCAATTCACATAGTAGCCAGCCAGCCCCTTTAATTGAGACGTTTAAATACCAGTACCAATACTATTAAAATTAATTAATATTCCACAAAAAATCCATGACGATAAAACGTCATGGATCATCAAGATAACTATAAATAAACGTTATTCTGCCATTTGTAGTTTAAACTCATCCCCTGTCCAAACTGGCAATCCTTGGTCTTTAAAAAATTGAATTTCCGCTGCTACACCACCACTTTTTTCCCAGCCTGGTAATGTCAGCACAATTAAACCATCACAGCGCTTTAGAAATTCCATATCAATAGAAGACCAAGCAACCTTTTGCCCTTGTGAGGCAAGGTATTGGTTAATAGGATGGGTCATCGTGATTTGGCTGTAAGTAGCGATACCTTTAAGCGCAAGCTCCGCCGCAAATTTGGTACACTCTTGGAAGCGCATTTCCACAACATTGCTATCAGGGTCTGAATAAGGGCAAGCAATAAAATAGAGGCTCATAATAATTCCTAGTATTGGCGTTAATCAAATTTTAGGTAAAGTAACCCTATGAAAAATAATTAAATATATTTCATAGGGTGTGTTTATAATTGAATGATAATAATTAAAACTTATTCAACATCCGCAACAATAATCTTCGTTTTAGGGTGTTTTTTATTTTCAGGTAATTTAAATTCTTTGCTAGTTGTCACCAAATAATCAATATTTTCCCAACTCGTCACAAAATTAATCGCATGCTTATTGGCCTTTGTGCCATCCGCTAGTACCATTAATTTATCGCTATTTTCCATCATCTTTTGCGCAATTGCAGCTTCATCGACGTGCTGGTCCATCACACCATGCAGTGCGTGTATCGCCCCTGCGCCAATCACGGCGTAATCAGCAAAAAATTCAGCAATATTTTTTAGCGCAATCGCACCTAAGCACGCGTTTTGCGCTGCATTAAATTGCCCACCAATCAAAATTGTTTCGATGGTTGAGTTTTCTTGTAACGTATTTGCCAATAAAGGCGAATTCGTAATGACGGTTAAATTATCAATCAACTTGATTCTTTGGCTAAATTCAAAGGTGGTTGTGCCAAAATCAATAAACAATGTGTCTCCGGGTTTTATTAGCTCAGCCGCTTTTGCTGCAATCGCTTTTTTCTCATCAACCGCGGCTTGTGCTCTTTCCGTAAAATTACGCTCAAATTTTGACTGGATATTGACCGCCCCACCATGGACTTTTTTCAGTAACTTTTGTGTTTCAAGTTTACTAAGGTCACGACGGATAGTTTCTTGCGCGACATTAAAATGTTTTGCAAGCTCCTGTACGTAAACCTGCCCTTGAGTAGAAAGTAGCTCAATGATGGTTTGATGACGTACTTTTGAGGAACGTCCCTCACACATAGTTTAATCCTTCTTAACCATTTAACTTTCCAGCACTATACAACAGTGATACTAATTTCAGTAGCGTCCCGTTGTATTTTTGTTAAATCAATATTTTTCAGTAAAATACGTCGTGTTGGTAAACAGCGATGGCGTTTTTCATATAACAGGGTATTTCCTGCCATAACTCGAATAGTTCCGCTCACGGGTTGTTCAACTTTGATATTAAAATCAATTTGTCGCACTGATAAATTATCAATATCAATACATGCAGGAACACTAAAACAAATTTTCGAGTCAAACTGCACAGGAATATGTTGGGTTTCTTTTAATTGTTGTTGATGATGATTTGCTAATAAATCGTCTGCTATCCGCCCCCCTGTCACTAAGCCTTCTTGATAACATTGGTCGCCCATATCGGCCGGATGCAACATATTGCCCGCAGCATAGTAACTGGCATCTGAGCAACGTCCATATTGGTCTGTTACCGGTTTTCCTGTCGCCGCATCAAACCCCAAATGACTTTTACGGATTAACGTGTTTTCACCGACAAATTGCCCGGTAAAAATGACCGAATCACACATAATTTTGTGGCTTTTACCTTTGGTTTCAACAATCACATATTCCACGCGATCTAATCCACCAATCTCCGTAATCTTACTGTTTAGATGAATGGGAGTCCCCATTGCCTTGGCAAATAACGTCGCGGGTTTAAAGGCTAAAATCCGTTCGCCACTTTCAATCATCGCTTGGGCTTTAACGCCTGCGTTTTTTAATGTCCATAGCGCCGAAAAACTCACTAATTCACTGCCAACTATCACAGGATTACGGCAAGGCTTCTTACCATTTAAATAAACAAATTGCTGTAATGCCCCTGCCGTTAATACCCCTTGAGGGCGTAAGCCGGAGACCAAACGTGGGTGGCGTGGTGTTTCTCTTACCCCTGTTGCTATCAGAACCCGCTTAGCTTGCATTTCAACAAGGCCTTCTGGTGTTGAAACCGTTAGTTTTCCATTAGGCTGTAATGCCGTTACCGTACTACGGGTGAAAATCGGCGTATTTCCCAGTTGATTGACAATTTTTTCAGCAAATTGATTGCCTTTCATTGGGCGTTTGAATGCGAGTATGCCAAAAGTTGGGTGTTGGCAATGACGCGGAACACCGCCTGCCTGCGCTTCACGTTCAATAATGGCAATATTTTGAATACCGCGACGACGCAAAACCTGTGCCGCAGCAACACCAGTAGGACCCGAGCCAATGATAATCACATCATAATTTAAACTCATTTTACGGCCTCCACTGCCAGTGTGTGGTCGAAACGACCATTAATGATTTCAGCCACCTGGCTACTACAATAAAACCCATTACAGCGCCCCATCATCACTCGCGTTCTGCGGCGTAAAGCGCCTAAACACTCGGGAGGAATATCCGAATCAAATGCGGCTTCAATCTCCCGCTGAGTCACTAATTCACAATGGCAAACAATACCGCCATTGCTTTTGCATTGGTAATCCCGTTGATGATATTCAGAAATCATTGGCATAGTGGGCCAAATGAGCGCTTCTGGCGGTGATAATTCAAAAAGTGGTGTGAAGTTTTCTTGATACAATTTACCAAGATAGCTCGCCACACCTAACGCTGAGGTTAAGCCTGTGGAACGAATTCCCCCCGCACATATCCACTGCTTTTCAGGGTAATCATTAATGCGGTAATATTTTTCTTCTGTCGCAGGACGTAACCCCGCATAGGTTGCGGTCACACTGTAATTGTGCAATGAAGGTAACATACGCGAACCTTGAGCAATTAAGTCCTCAAGGACTTCCTGTTTTACCTCAGCTTTCCAACGGTCATCTTGTTCTTCCGCTGTTGGGCCAAGTAAGAGGTTGCCAAAGATGGTTTTTGATAGCAAAACACCTTTTGTGATAGCCGTTGGCACAGGCAAGATAATCGCATTGATATCTGCCGCTGCGGCTTTATCATAAACAAGAAACTGCCCTTTACGTGGTTTTATTTGAAACGGTGATGGGTGGCAAATGGATTCAACAATATCCCCATTAATTCCTGCACAGTTAATGACTAAACGGGCAGAAAACTCACCTTTTGATGTGGTTAAATTCCATACTCCATCATTAAGTGCTCCGCCGCTTACCTCACAATGAAAACGGTATTCAGCCCCATGTTTCACAGCTTGAGTTAAATACGAAAGCGGTGTACTCCATGGGTCGATAACCGCCTCACCGGGAACAGAAACGGCTGCTAGAGCACCTTCCGCTAAATGTGGTTCTCTACGATAGAGCTCTTCTTTATCAATAATTGCCACATCTAATACATTGTTAGTATGCGCTTGTTCGACTATCGCAGGTAATTTACTGAGTTGCTCATCATTCCATGCAACCACTAATGCTCCTGTTTCAAGAAGAGGTAAATTCATTTTTTCTCTAATTTCAATGAATTCACGATACCCTTCTTGCATGCACTCAAGCTCTAGACTCCCTGGTGTGGCGTCAAAACCTGTATGTAATAGCGCACTATTTGCCTTACTTGCTCCCGAAAGGATGTCACCGCCACGTTCGAGTAACAACGTGTTGGCTCCCATCAGTGTGAATTTGCGTGTCACTGCACAGCCAATGACACCACCGCCGATGACAATGACATCCCAAATTTTTTTATTATTAATATCCATGGCTGAGATCCTTAACTTAAAACTTGCACACATAAAACCACATAATTCCCACAATCACAATAAATAAAACAACACAAAGCACAACAACAACCAAAAACTTACTCACATTGTTACTTTATTGTGATTTTTGTCACATTAGTGAAACTTACTGTGAGTTTTTTGTGGATTTTATTTCCGATTGAACGATAGTAAGCAAAAAAACAGACCTATTTACAACATTTATAACACTGGGAACATTGTGATGCTCAATCAACGTTATGCGGCTATCGATCAGGGAACAACGGGAACCCGGGTCGTTGTCTTTGAAGAAGGCGGCCATTATCACTCCCCTATGAGCATTCCTCATAAGCAAATCACATTAAATAGTGGTTGGGTTGAACACGACCCAGAGGAAATACTGGCAAACATCATTAAGTGCTTACACAGTTGTGAAGTTGTTGATGCTATTGGGCTTTGTCACCAAGGTGAAAGCATTGTGGCATGGGATGCGGACAGCAAGCGCCCTTTATACAATGCCATTGTCTGGCAAGACTTACGGACAGAAAAAACTATCTCAATGCTCAAAGAGGCAGGATTAGAGCCACTGGTGCAATCTAAGTCGGGATTACCTCTCGATCCGTATTTTTCCGCCAGCAAAATGGGGTGGATAATTGAAAATGTCGTCGGCGCGAAAACATTAGCGGATAAAAATAAACTGCGTATCGGTACGATGGATGCTTTTTTTCTCGACCGCTTATGTGGCGTATTCGTCACCGACTATAACTCTGCATCTCGAACGTCATTACTCAACATTCATACCTTGGAATGGGACCAAGAGCTATGTGACATTTTTGGTGTTCCCATCCACTGTTTACCGCCTATTAAGGACAATATTGGTGACTTTGGCGCAATAAATCTCGATGGGCATCTCACACCAGTCACCGCCATTATTGTTGACCAATTTGCAGGCACATTTGGCCATGGTTGTCGTGAAAAAGGCGATGCAAAAATTACCTTCGGTACAGGCGCTTTCTTACAAGCATTGACTGGCACCGATATTCCACAAACTCATCACAGTGGTTTATTACCCACACTCTGCTGGAAGTTCCCCAATCAGCCCCCTGTCTTTGGGTTAGATGGCGGCGTATACAACGCAGCATCAGCCATCAATTGGGCTCGTAAAATCGGTTTATTTGACTCATTCGATGAACTCGGTGATTTCAGGGCTGAATCCGCTATTAAACGTGGTCTCGCCTTTGTCCCTGCGCTATCGGGTTTAGGGTGCCCATACTGGGATCGCAGTGCCGCAGGTCTCTGGGCTGGGCTTTCATTAGATACTGACAAAAAAGACATGATGCAGTCCGTCTTGGAAGGTATAGCAGCACGCTCCGCTGAAGTTATTTTTGCAATGGAAAAAATTTCACCACTAGGCCAATCAATCTCAGTCGATGGAGGGCTTTCTTCAAATCAATATTTTAAGCAGTTTTTAGCGAATTTATTACAAAAAGACATTGAAGCACCAGCAAACCGTGAAGTCACCGCACTAGGCGCAGCCTTGCTGGCTCGCAAAGGCATCGGTATCACTCACGAAATGGCGGTAAGACGCAACGCGACTGTGACGCATCCTGATGGAACGAACATGCAAGGTGTGATGGAACAATATCACGACATCATTGCCCGTTCTCGCCAATTAAGACACTAAAATAATAAAAGGAAACCCTACCATGGCTGAATTCGGAAATTACATTATTTATTTGATTATGTGCGGAGCCATCATTGGCGCAGTCGCATCCATTGTGAAACCAACCAGTGAACTGGGGAAAGAGTTTGTTAACGGGATCTTTTCTATCGGCCCCGTATTTCTTGCTCAAGCGGGGATCATGGCTGCAGTTCCACTACTCTCACAGTTAATATCTTATGTACTCGGCCCCGTGTTTTCATCGGTCGGGTCTGATGTTTCAATCGCGGCTTTATCCATTATTGCCGTCGATATGGGGGGCTACCAATTAGCGGATGCCTTAACCACTAATCGAGATATGTGGATCACCGCAATGTTGATCGGCTATACCTCTGGGGCCACCATTGTTTACCTGATCCCAGTAGGGTTAACAATGTTAAATCGCAAAGATCATAAATACCTTGCACTTGGTGCAATGGCTGGGTTGATCTCAATACCATTTGGCGTACTAGCTTCACTGCTATTAATTACGTTCAATAATATTCCAGTCAGGGACATTATTTCTACGAACTCACCAGCGGCACATCAATTAACCTTAGATTTCTTTACCATGTTGCAATACTTGATGCCGCTGTTTGTATTCTGTTTTTTATTGGCTGCTGGGCTAAAATATCGCCCGATGTTAATGGTAACCGGCTTCCTGATTTTCGGTAAAATCATGGATGCATTCGTCAAATTAGTCTTAGCATTTTCCATTGTTGAGCACTTTACCGGAGTATTCACCAAAGTTTTCGGTGCATGGGGCTTCGACCCACTGTTTGCAGACCAAAATGAGCTATTCCGTGCCATCGAAATTGCAGGTTATATCGGTATTATGTTAGCGGGTACATTCCCAATTTGTTATTTGTTCCAACGCTACTGTAAACCTTTAGTACGTGCATTAAGTAACCGTTTAAAACTGAGTGATACGGGTTCTTTAGGTTTTATTATGGTGATGGCAAACATTATCGCGACTTATCACTTATTCAAAGAAATGCGAGCGAGGGATAAAGTATTATGTGTCGCATTTGGTGTCTGTGCGCAAGCGACCATCGGTGATCACCTTGCATTCACGGCCAATTTCCAACCTACACTCGTTTTGCCTATTTTGCTTGGTAAATTGGTCGGTGGCTTCTTAGCCGTATTTATTGCGATTAAAATTTCAGTACCACAGGCGATGCGTTATGAAGCTGATGATATAAAAGCGGCTGAAATATCCAAAGAAGAAAGTGAACTCGCGGTTGCGAAACAACATTAATTAACATTAATCACACTTATATATTTAAAGATAAAACCCGCTGTATGCTAAATATGAATACTCATAAAGTAGCATACAGCTTTTATTTATTAGCCTAAAAGCAACTAAAATACTCGTCCATTATTAATATTAAACTCATCCATTATTAACATCAAATTCATTAGATAAATTATCTATATTTAGTCATCACGAACTATTATATGGCCCATCTTTAAATGATATTTTTAGATAAATAACTATCAACAATAAATAAAATGCAATAATAACAATTTATAAAAGAGTAATTTATCAAATAACAATTCTCCCAAAATAAAAACACCTCAATAATAGAGATATTGAGGTGCTTCAAGATAAATACCATTAACTTAAATAAGAATCATTTCGCTTTAACGTTCCCAATACGATTCTTCTAGACTATCTTCTTTTTCAGGTAAACCACGAGTCAAGCGAGGTGAATGCTGAGTTAATACTTGATAACTTACACGATTAGCATATTTACACACTTGGGCTAAAGATGAATACGTTAAGTATTGGCGCTCATGTTTACTGGAATTCGGTACATTAGAGCGATGATAAGAATTGGCGGTAATATCGTGAAGTAATGCAGATAAAGCCCCGTCTCCCGCCCCATTCGTGTTCATGATTTTCTCAGGTCCGCCCATATAAGGCTCAATATGCGAGAAAATTCGTAATGGAGTTTGGCAATCTTGTTGGCGCATTGCTCGGCTAAATTCATACAAATTAAATTCTGCAATTGCACCCGGCAATAATGGGTGCTGCGTCGTGCGTTTATAAGCGTCTTCGGTATAGCCAGCCATATACAAGCCAGACGGGCCAGCGGTACATAAAACTAAATCGACCCAGTCTAATGCCATATTAGAGGCAAGTAATGGGTCACTCAGCCCGGTCAGTTCCTGCGCTTCGTCTTCATTCATTGCAACGACTGAAATATGTTCCGCCAAAAAATCACGCCAGAACTGAGGGTCTTGAGCGATGACGAATTTTGTTCCAAGTGTCAACACAACGGGGACATTATGCTTTTTCGCATACGCAATAGCCTGCATCGTCGCATCCGGCATAGTTTCTCCGGGTTTACAGCGAACTAAATAAGCCGTTAATACCAGTGCGGAAGCCCCCGCAATGATATCTTCTGGAATGCTATTTGGGTGCAAGCGGTTCATATGGCCGGGACTGATAGCAAAAGTCCGCTCACCATTTTCAGTGACTAAAGTAAAACAGCGCCCAATCGGGCCATCCACACCCTGTAGAAAATTTAAATCCATACGGCTGGAGGTATGGCATAAATAGCGATAAGCATAGCTGCCAATTTGGATGTTATTGCACATTGCCCCTAATAACACAGATCTGTCATCTGCTAATACTGAATAATTGTGCAGTGTGTTGCCAATCGTTCCACCCGCAAACTCATGAGTAATCAATGCATTATCTGTAAGTTCTTTATATAACGCTTCGGCGGCATCATCTTCAATAACCAGTGAATGCCCCTTACTCAACTGATAGCGTTGAATGAATTCGTCATCCACTTTCGCTTCAATATCGACTAATGTTTGGTCGATACCAACGATATAGGACTTACAATTCTCATCATCTACTAACGTTTCTTTTAAAGGCTGTAATAAAGGATCTCTGAGACTGACAGGGAAATAGTGTTTTGACTTGCGTTGACCGGGGAATTTCATAATTAGAAGATTAACAATGGAACATCGCCCTATTCTAGCACGATAAAATAAAGCCAGCACCTGCAAAGAAGACACTGGCTCCATTGTTTGTCATTTGGTGGTAATTTTACTGATTCTGATGTTTATAATCGCGGTAAAGCTCCCGACTTAACACAAATGCACAGCTCAAAATTAAACCTAATATAGCGCTTAACGCAACAATCAACGCTGATTTAGGCGAATCTTTCTGTAACGGTAAGTCTGGCGTTAAAATAAACTTAACAGGCGTAAAAGCTAATTCTTTCGCGGTTATCTCTTGTAAATTATCGAGATAAATTTTACGATTTTGTAGATTTTCACTCATCAAAGCCAAATCACGGTTTTGAGTTTCAATCAGTAATTTTCGCTCTAAAGCTTCAGTTCCTAACGCAATTGGGTAATCGGGATCATCATTAATAGCAACGGATTCGCTGGCGATTGGTTTTTCAATTCCCGCAGCTTTTGCAATATCAACGGCACGCTTAAGCCTTTCAACTTTAACATCATATTCTGTTTGAATTTTGCTGACTTCGCGTTTTAGTGACTCACTAGCATAAATAAGTTTCTCTGAAATCATATTATCGATTTCAACTTTTAACTGCTGCCTTACTTTCGATGCACTATAACGAATATAGCCTTCAAGCAAATCTTGGGCTTCTGTAGGCGAGGGGGCAGTAAAGCTTAATACAATATCATTTGAGGTACTGTTCTTCTCTTTTGAGAGATCTTGAATTCTAATATCATTAGAAATGATTGAATTCACTAGCCTTTGCTGCGCGATAACATCATCTTTTGGGTCAATTTTCTCGACAAGATTATGGTAATACTCAGTACTTCTTATATAATTTTCTTGATTAACTTTTGAACGACACTGGTCAATAAATGCAGTAAAAACACGTTGAGCACTAAGGTCAACAGGAACATCTAAGACATCCAATTGCGCTTTAAATGCATTGACTTCTTTAAGCTCCTCAGATGCAGGAGGAATAACAATAGCAGTACTGCTCCATTTTTGAGGTAATAACTTAACAACACCAGCACTTACCCCAATACAAACAATCGTAAATATAAGAATCAAAAATTTATGTTTTAACAAAATGGAAAACAAGGCCATCAAGTCAATTTCATCGTTTTGTTGTATATGAAATTGATGAGCAGAAGTCGTCTTCTGCTCTATATTACTCTGTGGTGGCTGCTGCTTATTGCTCATATTAATTCCAAAAGACATAACATTTGTTCAATCATTTATAATTTCAGATAAGTGATTATAGTCTATAATCCGCTTATTGATATATCGATAAGCAAACTTTTCTACATTATTTTGCTGAATAGATTATTTTAGTATACCTTGAATTATTGTATTAATCATATGAATACTATTTGGATTGTCATTTAAAGCTGGTATGTAATTATATTGATTACCACCGCTACTCATAAAAAACTCTTTATTTTGTTCGCTAATTTCTTCTAATGTTTCTAAGCAATCAACTGAAAAACCTGGGCAAATAACCTGAACTGATTTTACACCTTGGCTGGGTAATTCATGCATCGTTTTATCCATATAGGGCATCAACCATGGCTCACGCCCAAAACGTGACTGGTAGGTCAGCATGACTTTATCCTTTGGATAATTCAACGCCTCACGGAGTGCCTCAGCCGTTTTTTCGCATTCTTGCTGGTAAATATCTCCAGTATCACAATAACGCTGTGGAATGCCATGGAAAGACAGTACAAGCCTATCGGGCTCACCATGCTGAGCGAAGCTTTCTTCTATCGAGCTGACTAGCGCTTGAATATAAGCGGGATGTGTCGCATAACTGCGAATGAATTGCACGTTTGGAATGGTTCGTCTGCTGGCAAATGCTCTCGTTAGTGCATCATACACCGCGGCTGTGGTCGTACAGGAATACTGTGGATACAGTGGGAGGACGACTAAATCGGTCACGCCTTGGTCTAACAAACTATCCACTGCGCTTTTAATTGAAGGGGAACCATAACTCATACCTATCTCTACGGCAGTATCCGGCAATAATTCCGCTAACTTCTGTTTTTGACGTAAGGAATAGACCAGTAATGGCGAGCCATCTTCTAACCAAATCGATTGGTATAATTTGGCGACTTTAGAAGAACGAAGCGGTAAAATCGCCCCATGCAAAATGGGTTTCCAAATCAAGCGAGGTACATCAATAACGCGCTTATCACTAAGAAATTCGGCTAAATAGCGTTTCACTGCTGAGGTTGTTGGGGCATCAGGGGTTCCTAGGTTAGCTAACAAAATGCCGGTTTTTTTTTCTGACATGAAACAACTCCTAATTGATAATTATTCCCAACTTTAGCACAGTTAATTAACGATTTTTGTCACCAAGTGGTATAAAAAAGAAAGGCAGCGATCACCGCTGCCTTCATATAATACCTTTATACTTAAAACAATTCGAATCACAGTAACTATAACTGCAATGCAAAGCATAATAAGTACAAATATTAACCTAAAATTTTCGCCAGTTCTTCACTAACTTCGGCTACTTTACGCGTACCATCTAATTTGAAGTACTTGGTATTCCCTTTTTTAGCTTCATTTTGGTAATACGCAATTAAAGGCGCAGTTAATGCATGATATTCTACCAGACGCTTACGTACGGTGTCTTCTTGGTCATCTTTACGGATGGTTAGTTCTTCACCTGTTATATCGTCTTTGCCTTCAACCTTTGGTGGGTTAAAGTTAATATGGTAAACACGGCCTGATGGTGCATGTACACGACGACCAATGATGCGCTCAACAATAATTTCATCAGGTACATCAAATTCCAGCACGTTATCAACCGTGATGCCTGCTTCTTTCATGGCATCCGCTTGAGGGATAGTACGAGGGAACCCATCCAACAAGAAGCCATTGCGGCAGTCATCTTGTTTGATGCGCTCTTTAACTAATGCGATAACTAATTCATCAGTAACTAATTTACCGTTATCCATCAGCTCTTTAGCTTGTAAACCGAGCTCGCTCCCTGATTTAACAGCGGCACGTAACATGTCACCAGTTGAAATTTGAGGGATCCCAAACTTTTCCATAATAAACTGAGCTTGAGTGCCCTTACCAGCGCCCGGAGCGCCAAGCAGAATGATACGCATTGCGTAAACCCCTTGCTATTTAGATTTTTATAATTTGAAAAGAAAACAAGCTACCATACCATTAGCATGCCGCTTTACTCAAGAACACACGTAAACGATTTCTCATTTATCTTTTTTCGCAAAAGAAAAAAACCACGCTAAAGCACAAGCAAAAGCGTGGTTTATGCTCAATAACGAAAATACCAAATTAAATTACTTTAGAAGTAATTCATTGATTTTTCGTATAAATAGGTTTGGATCTTCCAATGTACCGCGTTCTGCTAGTAATGCTTGATCCAACAATACATCAACCCAATCTGCAAATACGGACTCATCTGTGACTTCAGCTGCTTTTTTCACCAACGGATGCGTTGGGTTCAGTTCGAAGTTATATTTCACTTCCGGCGCGGCTTGCCCTGCTGCTGCAAACAGTTTCGCCATCTGAGTACTCATTTCATCTACGTCGGTTGTCACAATGGCTGGAGTATCCGTTAAGCGGTGTGTAAGTTTAACTTCTTTAACACGCTCACCTAAGAATGATTTTACGCGCTCAATAAAGGGCTCTAACTGCTTATCGGCTTCCTCTTGCTCCGCTTTGTTTTCATCCGCTAGCTTATCTAATGACTCATCGGCTTTACTTACGGATTGGAACTGTTTGCCGTCGAATTCCGATAAGTAATTCATCATCCATTCATCTATACGGTCAGATAACAGCAAGACTTCTATACCTTTTTTACGGAATAACTCAAGGTGCGGACTACCTTTTGCCGCTGCATAGCTGTCTGCGGTGATGTAATAGATTTTATCTTGGCCTTCAACCATACGGCTTACATAGTCTTCTAAAGAGACATTCTGTACGCTACTATCGGTATGAGTCGTTGCAAATCGCAGAAGTTTAGCAATAGTTTCGCTATTTGCCATATCTTCTGCTGGGCCTTCTTTCATTACTAAGCCAAATTGTTGCCAGAAGGTTTGGTATTTTTCGGTATCAGATTTAGCCAGCTTTTCCAACATTTGCAGAACGCGTTTAGTTAATGCGCTGCGTAAACTACGGGTTAATGCGCTGTCTTGCAGTATTTCCCGTGAAACGTTCAGCGGTAAATCATTGGAATCCAACACCCCACGAATAAAGCGTAGGTAATTCGGCATGAACTGCTCTGCGTCATCCATAATAAATACGCGTTGAACATAGAGTTTCAAGCCGTGCTGTTGGTCACGATTCCATAAATCAAACGGCGCTTTAGAAGGTACATATAGTAGGCTGGTATACTCTTGCTTACCTTCTACAC
Source organism: Providencia sp. PROV032 (assembly GCF_028484875.1). Classification (NCBI taxonomy): domain Bacteria; kingdom Pseudomonadati; phylum Pseudomonadota; class Gammaproteobacteria; order Enterobacterales; family Morganellaceae; genus Providencia; species Providencia sp. PROV032. The sequence continues at coordinate 14,678 of NZ_JAMPSX010000007.1, read as the reverse complement.
GGTTATGTGACCATGTTAGTGGGTCTGCGTAGTCATGGGAAATATGTTTATAGAACTCGGTATATTCTTCATCTGAAATTTCAGACTTACTACGCGTCCATAATGCTTTCGCTTGGTTAATTTTTTCCCAAGTAACCGTACCGTCTTCTTCATTTTTTTCTTCAATTTCAACCGGTAAGGCAATATGATCAGAATATTTGCTAATCACTGAACGCAAGCGCCAGTTATCCAAATATTCTTTTTCATCATCGCGCAAATGCAAGGTAATTTCAGTGCCGCGTTCTGCTTTTTCAATATCAGCGATAGTGTATTCACCTTCACCGGCAGATTCCCAGAACACACCTTCGTCTGCTGGAGCACCTGCCGCACGGCTACGTACTGTTACTTTGTCAGCCACGATAAATGCGGAATAGAAGCCCACACCAAATTGACCAATCATTTGGCTATCTTTGACTTGATCACTACCTAATGATTCTAAGAATGCTTTTGTGCCTGATTTCGCGATAGTTCCGAGGTTTTCAATCACCTCTTCACGGCTCATACCGATACCGTTATCGCTGATAGTTAAGGTACCTTGGTCTTTGTCGGCACTAATACGCACGCGCAGCTCGCCATCGTTTTCATACAGTTCGGGGTTAGATAATGCACGAAAACGCAGTTTATCCGCCGCATCAGATGCGTTAGAGATCAATTCACGTAAGAAAATCTCTTTATTGGAATAAAGGGAGTGGATCATTAACTGGAGGAGTTGTTTAACTTCTGATTGGAAACCACGAGTTTCCTGTCCTTTCATACTCATTAATCGCCTCTATTTCATCAATCTAATTTAATTGGATAGGTTTGACTTATCGATGCAGATTAATTGGGGGCGAAAAAATAGAATTCAACCACTAACCACAAATTAGCAGCTAAATTAATATGAACGAAAGGAAATGACCGAAGACTACGATGCTTTTGCTTGAAGGATATTTTTGAATTAAGGGTTTTGCTTTGAGGGGTTTGCCTTTAAATTTTAAAAACAGCACCTCACCATCATCCTCTAAATAATTTGTGCCGTAGCTAGGCGTCGAATGCATTAATCCCTGGGAGCATACACAAGTATGTGACTAGGGTTGATGCATGAAGACAACAACGCTACGGCGCAAAGAATGACGAGGACTTTAGAGCCGTTGGCGCCCCGCCAACGAGTGAGAAAGTGTGGTTCCATCAACCATTTCCAACTCCCCACCCACAGGCACCCCGTGCGCAATTCGGCTCGCTGCCACCCCATATTGGCCACACATTTGCCCAATATAGTTTGCCGTCGCTTCCCCTTCTACCGTTGGATTGGTTGCTAAAATGACCTCATTGACCGTCTCTGACGCCAAACGCTCTTCAAGCCTATCAAGGCCGATATCCATTGGGCCAATACCATCAAGAGGTGACAAATGCCCCATCAACACAAAATAGCGCCCGGAAAATTGACCAGTTTGTTCAATTGCATAGATATCTGCTGGGCTTTCAACCACACAAATTAAACCATTTTGTTGGCGGCGTGGGTTATCGCAAATATTACAAACATCTTGTTCTGTAAATGTTCTGCAATCACGGCAGTGACCAATTTCAGACATGGCTCGAGTGAGTGATTGTGCTAAACGCATTCCACCACTACGGTCACGCTGTAAAAGGTGAAAAGCCATTCGCTGCGCTGACTTGGGGCCAACCCCCGGAAGACAGCGCAACGCTTCCATCAACGATTCAAGAAGCGGACTTGTTTGCATTAGAATGGCATCTTAAAGCCTGGTGGTAATTGCATACCACTTGAAACGCTAGCCATTTTTTCTTTTTGCGTTTCTTCGATGCGACGCGCAGCATCATTAAATGCCGCTGCAATCAAATCTTCTAACATTTCTTTGTCGTCTTCGAGCAAGCTAGGGTCAATTTCAACACGGCGGCAGTTATGTGAGCCATTAATGGTCACTTTAACTAAGCCAGCTCCAGACTCACCTGTAGCTTCGAGTTGAGCGATTTCTTCCTGAACCTTTTGCATTTTATCTTGCATTTGCTGGGCCTGTTTCATCAGGTTACCCAATCCACCTTTACCAAACATAGTTATCTCTCACAACTGAGGCTACAGCTTAACAATGAGACTGTAGCGTTAAACGGGGCGAATACTCTCTTCATCTAATTGCGCATCAAACATTGAGCGCAGTTTTTGAATCGTTTTATCCGCAATAATAGACTGGCGCGCTTGTGCCAGTTTTTCTTCATAAATCGCCTGTCGCCATTCTAGCGGGGTTTTCACCGCGCTATTATCATCATGAACGATTTTCAGTTCAACAGTACGACCATATAGTTCGCTCAGAGCTTCTTCCAACGCTTTGTGTGCCGATGGTTTATCCAGATGCTTCTGAGCCGAGCGCAAATGTAAAACAATTTGCGACTCGCTTAACTCTTCTATATATGAATTCAAAGCTAATTGTTCAACCAGTTTGGGAATATTTAATTTTGCAATCTTCCCAGACCAACTGTCACGAATTCGCCCTTCCTCAATAATTTTAACGGCTAACTCAGGCGTTTTTTCATATTCCAACGCCTCTTTGATCCCGCTTGGCGTTGTCACTGCCTCTTTTGGCGCCATCGCCTCTTCATTTTGAGGCTTCCATTGGTACTGCTTTGGTTTTTGTGGTTTAGCTGCCAGAGACGCTTTATTGACCACATTTTGTTGATGTTTGCTGGTCACGGCAGCCAGCCTTTCCAGTGCTGATGCCGCCGGCTTAGCCCTTTCAGGCATCACCGGTTTAGCCTTTTTTGGGCTAGGATCCTCACTTTGTGGAGATTGTAACGCCTGCCTAGCCTTCAATAACTGTAAAGTTGGGCTATTGTCTGGCAGATTTTCTGCTCGCGCTTGTGCCGGAGGCACCCTTTGCGCCATATTTGATGCCGCAGACGGTGCAGATTGAACAGCGGCTTGTGGAATAACTTTTGGCGGTGCTTCAATTTCAGCAATCACATTTTTAGGATGAAAAGCCAATGCACGTAATAGTGCCATTTCAACCCCCATACGCCGCTCAGGGGCATAGGGGAGTTCTTTTCTTCCGACTAATAACGTTTGGTAAAACAGTTGAAGGTCTGCAGGGGAAATGACCCTTGCGACCTGCCGTAGCCGCCCTTCTGTCGATGACGGATCTGTTTCTTGTTCAGCAGGAAGCAGTTGGATCATCGCGATACGGTGTAATTGCGACAAAATTTCCACCAGCAAGTTTTCCCAATCCGCACCGCGGCTGGCAGCTTGCTCTACCTGTCCCATCACCGCCATGCTATCAGCACGTACTAGTGCTTCAATAATGGCTAATGGCTGTTCGTCATCAAGGGTGCCTAGCATTTGGCTGACAATATCAGCCGTGACTTTCCCTTGCCCCATCGCAATGGCTTGGTCAGTTAAGCTTAATGCATCACGTAAACTGCCATCAGCCGCTCTTGCTATCAGCTGGCGAGCACGTTGGTCATGCTCAATATTTTCTGCATTCAGGATGAGTTCAAGTTGCTCACTGATTTGCGTGACATCTAACGCTTTTAGATGGAATTGCAAACAGCGAGACAAAATGGTCACGGGGAGTTTTTGCGGGTCCGTCGTCGCCAATAAAAACTTCACATGTTCAGGCGGTTCTTCAAGGGTTTTTAACAACGCATTGAAACTATGACGAGACAGCATATGTACTTCGTCAATTAAATAAACTTTGAAGCGCCCACGTGCTGGCGCATATTGAACATTGTCTAATAATTCACGCGTATCTTCGACTTTGGTTCGGGAGGCTGCGTCAATTTCAATTAAGTCGACAAATCGCCCTTGTTCTATTTCAAGGCAATTAGCGCATTGTCCACAAGGTGAGGCTGTGATCCCTGTTTCGCAATTAAGGCCTTTAGCAAATAGACGCGCAATCGTTGTTTTCCCTACACCACGTGTGCCGGAGAAAAGATAGGCATGATGAAGCCGCTGATGCGTTAGCCCATTAGCGAGTGCAGTCAAAACGTGCTGTTGGCCAACAACGTCTGAAAATTTTTGGGGGCGCCACTTACGGGCAAGTACCTGATAGCTCATGGATTCCACTGTCATTTAACATGGTACGTGAATATATATAATCATAGTACCATGCTACCACAGCCTCAACCTATACAGCGAGGCTGTGATAAAAATAGAGGGAAAATAAAGATTAGTGGCCTGGAAACTCAACAAGGCTATAAGAAGAAACACCTTCTTTTTGTAGACGTTCAACGCCACCAAGATCAGGTAAACAGATGATAAATGCCGCATCAACAACATTAGCACCAAGCTGTTTGATCATTCTTACCGTTGCTTCCACGGTACCACCGGTCGCGAGTAAGTCATCAACAACTAAGACGTTATCTTCAGGGCTGATGCTATCTTTATGGATCTCAAGCGTATCGGTGCCATACTCAAGGTCGTAAGTCATACTCAATACTTCACGTGGTAATTTCCCTTTTTTACGCACAGGGACAAAACCTACGCCTAAACGTAATGCAACTGGCGCGCCAAATAGGAAACCACGCGCTTCAGTTCCTACAATTTTAGTGACGCCTTTATTTTGATAATGCTCCACTAACATATCAATCGTTGCTTGGTATGCAGCAGGGTTATTTAATAAAGTCGTAATGTCACGAAAGATCACGCCTTCGATTGGATAATCTTGAATCGATGCGATACTTTCTTTAATCAATTGCAGTTGTTGCTCTTTAGCGGTCATAATAAAAGCCATGTAGTAAACACGAAAGTGTAGAATCTATGTAAAGTACCATAAAAATGCAATAAGAAGCCGTCAATTTGGCATCAGTTTTGTTGCTGAATATCAATATTCCGCTATTTTTGACACTTAATGAGAACAAAAAATGAAAATTCCCGCTCTTTTGGACGCGTTAAAAAAGCAAATTGATGAATTGAAAACACGAGTGGAACCCATAAAGGATCTTGAATTTTCACATTCACGCTTCGATATGCAATTGTTTAGTCGCAAATCAACCCGTTTGGGTGATTGCCAAAACGAATTGCAGACCTTATACCAGCAATTGTGCCATAGCGTAACGTTAAACCACAGCGAGCAGGTCAATTTTCTGACTGAAAAAATTGTCCATCAAATGCAAGCAATTTCACGAGAGATCTCTACACAAACGCTACGTGAAAAAGAATCCAGTTTTACTAAAAAAAGGGAACAGGTTGATTTATATGAACGTTTATCACAACATCAAGACTATGAACGACGCTTGCAGGCCATGGTGAGTGAAAAAGAACTTCATTTAAGTGAGCTAACCGACCACCGTTTGCAGCACCAATGCCAAAAAGAACTTGCTGTACTCGCAGGCCGTTTGTACCGATGCCGCCAAGCACTTTTGCGTATTGAAAAAGCCATTGAACATCAAGAAAATCAATATTTTGATTAAATCTCAGAAGGGATCACTATGAATTCGCTCAAAGATGCCCCCCAAGAAGTACAACTTGCCGTTGATTTGATTTATTTACTCGAAAATTCAGGTATTGAAGCCGATATTGTATTAAAAGCTCTTGATATTGTTAAAAATGATTATATTTCCAAACAGATGCAGGCGGCACAAGCCACCCGCACAGATGAAATCTAATTAACTTGGTAGGTTGTCATCACTGTCTTTTGGTGTACGTTTCACTTCTTGCACTTCATCCCCTTTGCTATTATGCAAATGAACCTCTAACTGGTTGAATGCAATATCAATATCATTTTCTCGACATAATTTATCTATCGCACGGTTCACTTCATCGCTGGTCACACCACGGTCACCTATCTGCCGCACATAAAAACGCAATTCATGATCTAGCGTACTTGCCCCAAAACTGGTGAAGTAAACATTAGGAGCAGGTTCCGTCATTACCTTGCTATTACTGGTGGCTGCAGATAATAAAACGCGTTTTACTTTATCGAGATCTGAACCATAAGCTACCCCAATCGCTATCGTTACTCGTGTGACGGTGTCTGAAAGCGACCAATTGATCAACCGTTCAGTCACAAAGGCTTTATTGGGTATGATCACCTCTTTACGATCAAAATCGACGATCGTGGTTGCCCGAATACGAATTTTACTAACTGTTCCTGAATAGGTCCCAATCGTCACCGTATCGCCAATGCGGATCGGCCGCTCAAACAACAAAATGATCCCTGAAACAAAGTTAGCAAAAATTTCTTGTAAACCAAACCCTAACCCGACCGTTAAGGCTGCCGCCAACCATTGCAGCTTGTTCCACGTGACACCAATCATCCCTAATGAGGCGATCGCCCCAATTCCCACAATAATATAAGTCAATATTGTCGTGATAGCATAAGTGGAACCTTGACGAAGTTTTAACCGCGATAAGACCAACACTTCGAGCAACCCCGGTAAGTTCCGTGTCATGACCCACGACACGACGATAATCACTAGCGCTAAGATTAAATTAGCCAGAGTCACGTATTGCAAGATATTGCCACCGTCTGCAGAGGTGGTGGTATAACCCCACAAATTCACGCTATCTAAGAAAGAGAAAATAGTTATAAAATCAGACCAAATTGCGTAAAACGCCAATGCAAAGATAATAAACAACACCATCGTGGTGAGGCGTAACGATTGCTGGCTAATCAGCTCAATAGTCATTGGTGGCTCTTTGATTGGCTCATTTTCAGCATCTTCTTGCTTCGACATCGCACGGCGTTCTATGGCACGTTGATATGCTAATTTACGAGCAACCAATGTTAACCCCCTCAAACACGCGCTATAAGTGATATACCACAGCAATAACAGGTATAAACTGTCTATCCAACGGTTTGCTAAGCGTAACGTGGTGTAGTAGTAGCCCGCCATCATTAATCCCACTAAAATTAATGGCGAAAATGTCAGCAATGTCACGACAATACTACGCGTTAAGTGGCTGCCCTTCTCTTGCCAAACTTGTTTGCAAAAAGGAATCGTAAAGATACACAACAAGATAAGAGAAACCAGTACAATTAACTGACCTATCACGTCCTCAGACACTTTCAGTGGGTTAGTAACCCCATAAGTGGAGAAGAAAATGAGTGGTACCAACGGAATCGATAACCGGAGCATTTGGCGCCGCGTCTGGGATATTTTCTCTTTTTCGATACCAAAATGTTTTCGCGCAATACCTTGCGGTTTTAACACGCGGAAAGTTAGCTCAAATAACGCCCAAAATATCGCCAATTGTTGGCAAAATTGCCAAAAGAAGGGCCCTTGTACATTTCCTGTTTTCAAAAACCAGTAACCTAATGCCAGTAAAAACAGTGAAATAGGCAAGGTTTGTATTAATGTCAGCAGCAGCGCAAAAGGTGTGCTTAACACACTATCGTTACGCAAACTGGAAAGCCGCTGGTCAATATCTTGCAATCGATTATTAATTTTACGGTTAAACCAAATAAACAACAGGGCAACCAAAACAAGTGGAATAACCACTAACAGAGAGTTACTCATTCCTCGTTTAATACTGCGGTTCGATAAACTAAAATCAAAGCTATTAATTTGTGTCGCTGCGGCTTCAGGGAAACCTTTAACCCATTCCAAATCGATTGGCTTATTGCTATTCACCCAAAATATTTGTTGCGCCAAGGTATTTTCAAGAGAGCTCACCACACTCAATAATTGGTTTTGATCCAGTTGCAAGTTGATAGCTTGCGAAATTTGCCCACCAAGCTGCTGGTTGAGTTCGTCTAATAAACCCCGGCGTACTTCCAATAATTTCAATAATGTAGATTTATCTTCAGCTGATAATAGTGTGCTATTTGCTGGCTCATCCCCTGTTTTTATCTCAAATTGCTGTTCCAACTTCGTAATATAATCATTAGGTTGGTAAAGCTCATCACGCTGTTGGTTAATATCAAACTGTTCAAGCCGCAAATCGGCAATCGTTGTGGGTAAATTTTTCGTTAAAATGTCAGGTGGCAAGTCAATTTGTTGTTGAAATAAAATTCGTGAAAGCAATAAGCTACCGCGTAATACATTAATTTGCTCTTTTAAATTTCGTTCAGACTGTGTCGCTCTTTCAAGCCATGTTTTAACTCGAATACCATTTTGCACCAGTTTATTGCTATTTTCGGTCACTGCGATTAAACGGTCACTGAGCGCATTATTAATCGTAATTTCTTTTTGAATAATGGGATTCTGTTGCGCTTCAATATCGGTTTCAGAAGTACTCAATGCTTCACGCACTGTTGATTGGGAGTCATTTAGTCGGCGATGGCTAATCGCGTTTTGTACTTGCTGAATATGGTGCTCCAATTGCTCAATATAGGCTGCGGTATAATCACGTTGTTTTTGCAGCACATCTTGTAATTGAGTGTTCGCCTGTAGAATACGTTTTTGATATTCATTTTGTTGCTGCAATAAATACTGTTCAACTTGCAGCATGGTAATTTGAGTCGGTCTTAAATTCACAGATTCATTCAATGAACTATTTAGCTCATTACGAATTTCTTGTAAGCGCCTCGCATTTTCCAACATCATCGCTTGTGCCCTTTCAGGCTGCGTTTGTAAGCCAATTAATTGGCTACTATAGGTTGCAAGGTCATTTTGCTCTATTTGCAGACTTTCTAAATAAGAGGCTTGTAATGCTTCTAATTGTGAAAGAGAACTATCTTGTATTTTTCGTAGGAAATTTTCGGTGCGTTGCTCATTTTCATTTTTTATTTGCAACAAACCTTGTGCTGCTTGTTTCGATTCTTCACTCGCGCTACTGAGTTTTTTTTGCAGTTCAGCCGTTCGCTGTTCAAGTTTATCCAGCTCGTTATAAAAATCTGAGGTTTTTTCCAGATCAGCGAGAGCAAGTTTATCTTCTTCACTGAGAGAACTTTTTTTATTCAATGCGCTGAGCGCACTTTTTATTTCATTCTTATCAGGTAAGTTATTAGATGTTAATGCCGTAATTGAACTGGAAAAAGATATGATGAAAAAAAACAGTGTTATCGATACTAACTGCCGCCACTTCCATTGTTGCTTCATCATAATGGCATTCCTTTATACAAATAATAATATTGTTTAATTAGGCAAAGTGCCGATAGTCGCCTACCAACACTTACTTTCATCTAATTAAACACATTTTACGTAAAATGCTAGAAAGTTAATATCTTATCAGCTGTTAATGTCCAGCTTGCAAGCTCAACCAATGTGCCGACCTCAACACCATCAGCAAGAGTTAAGTCACTCACACCACGGGCGTCTGTACACGTTTTACATAATTTAACAGGGACATTTTGTGCCGTTAAAATCTCTAACATTTGTTGAAGATTATAACCTTCCTTCGGCTTTTGAGCTGCCAATCCTGCGCTCACTGCATCTGACATCAGAAAAATTTTTAAATCTAACTGTGGCTCTTGCTCTTTTAACGTTATCGCTAGTCGTAATGAGTTGAACAGTGTTTCACTGCCGTAAGGTGCCCCATTGGCAATAATCAAGATAGAGGACATATGGACTCCACTTATTCAGTTTGAATTGGTTTTAACCGGATTGTCGTACTACACTTTAGTGTTTCTAATAGTGTATCAACCAATGTGATTGTATGTTGATTAAAATTTTCTGATTGGAGTAGCCAGTTCTCTAATAAACCCGACATTAGTGAACGGATCATAATCGCAGCACATTCCACATCAAGGTCTGCGGGAAGCTGTCCTGCATCAATACAGGCAGTCAAATTGCCAACTATTCGGCATTGACTCGCAATATAATTAGCGCGTTTAAAATCAACTAACTCAGCCATTTCACCAACTAATTCACACTTCAAAAAGAAAATTTCCATCAAAGCGCGATTTTTTGGGCTTTCAATAAAGTCAGTCAAAATATAAATTAATAATTCTCTTAGTATTGAAAGTGGATCATTGGTATATTTAGAACGATAATATTCTTCAGCTTGTATTATTTGATTATCACCAAATTCACAAGCTTGATAAAAGAGATCAACTTTGTTTTTGAAATGCCAATATATTGCACCTCGGGTAACCCCGGCTGCTTTTGCAATATCGGCTAATGATGTGGCAGAAACTCCTCGTTCAGAGAATGTTTTGATGGCAGCATCTAATATTTCCTGACGGGTTTCTTCAGCCTGTTGTTTAGTTTTTCGTGCCATTGTGACCCGTTTCTATCGAAAGCTGATTTACATACATTCGTGTATGTTTGTACTATAGCATAGTGATAAATCATATTGTTTACCATTTTTCTTATTTTTGTTTTGAACTCATATTGATTAATTGAGGTTAACTTATGCGAAAAAACAGAGGGGTGTTACCTCTGGCTCTGTTAGTTCTTTCAGGTGGCTTGGCTTTATCTGGTTGTAACGATGAACAACAAGGTGGCGGAGAACGCCCGGCGCCTGAAGTAGGAATTGTTACGCTTAAAGCCGAACCTCTGACTCTCAAAACCGAGTTACCAGGCCGTACATCCGCATTTCGTGTTGCCGAGGTTCGCCCTCAGGTTAGTGGCATCATTTTAAAGCGCAACTATAAAGAAGGTAGCGACGTAGAAGCAGGAACATCTTTATACCAAATTGATCCTGCACCATTCCAAGCAACCTATGACAGCGCAAAAGCGGAGCTAGCAAAAGCACAAGCGAATGCAAATCTGGCTGCCTTAACGGTGAAGCGTTATAAACCATTATTAGGAACTAATTACATTAGTCGTCAGGAATACGACCAAGCAACCTCAACCTATGCGCAAGCACTTGCTGCCGTCAAAGCAGCTGAAGCAGCGGTTGAAACTGCACGTATCAACCTGAATTATACCAAAGTCACCGCACCGATTAGCGGCCGTACTGGCAAATCGAATGTGACTGAAGGGGCTTTAGTATCATCAGGGCAAACCACTGAATTAATGCGAGTTCAGCAACTTGACCCTATCTATGTAGACGTAACGCAATCGAGTGACGATTTTTTACGTCTGAGAAATGAGATAGCGAAAGGTGCTGTGCAGCAAGAATCAGGGCAAGCGCCTGTCCGTTTGATCAATAATAACGGTCAAGAATATGCTCAAAAAGGCGTTCTAGAATTCTCTGATGTCACTGTTGATGAAACAACAGGGTCTATCACGATGAGAGCCATGTTCCCTAACCCGAACAAAGAGTTACTTCCAGGTATGTTTGTTCGTGCTGTATTAGAAGATGGTGTTATTGATAATGCGATTCTAGTTCCGCAACAAGGCTTAACTCGTACGGCTCAAGGAACTTCTCAAGTCATGGTTGTTAATGCTGAGAATAAAGTTGAAGTCAGACAAGTTAAAGCAGGACAAGCAGTTGGCAACAAATGGCTGGTAACTGAAGGTCTACAAGCAGGTGATCGTGTCATTGTCATCGGCTTACAAAAAATCAAACCAGGAATTGTTGTGAATCCTAAGGAAGCAAACTTAGAAACGCAATCCATAGACAATCAGGCAAAACCTGAAGAAAAGTCTAAATAAGGGAGCGGCTGATTAATGCCTAAGTTTTTTATAGAAAGACCAATTTTTGCGTGGGTAATTGCAATTATCACCATGCTTGCTGGTCTGTTGGCAATTATCCAGTTACCTGTTTCACAGTACCCGACCATCGCGCCACCAGCTGTTTCTATTTCAGCTAACTATCCAGGAGCGGATGCTGAGACGGTACAAAATACAGTAACGCAGGTTATCGAACAGAATATGAACGGTATCGATAACTTGGTATATATGTCATCGAGCAGTGATTCATCAGGTTCTGCTAGCATTACGCTGACATTTGAAGCAGGAACTGATGGTGATATCGCGCAAGTACAGGTGCAAAATAAATTGCAACTGGCAATGCCATTGTTGCCACAAGAAGTTCAGCAACAAGGTATTAGTGTCGATAAATCAACTAGTTCATTCTTAATGGTTGCGGGTTTCGTTTCTAGCGATGGCTCAATGGGGCAATACGATATTGCCGACTACGTAGGGTCAAATATTAAAGACCCACTTAGCCGAGTTAACGGTGTAGGTGAAACCCAGCTGTTCGGTACCCAATATGCAATGCGTATTTGGTTAAAACCAGAGCAACTCGTTAAGTACAACATGACCACTACAGATGTCATTAATGCGATCAAGGTACAAAATAACCAAGTCGCAGCAGGGCAACTCGGTGGAGCACCTTCTATTGCGAATCAGCGTTTAAACGTATCTATCATTGCGCAGACACGTTTAAATAGCCCTGAAGAATTTAGCAATATTTTATTACGTGTTAACCAAGATGGTTCTCAAGTACGTATTAAAGATGTTGCTGATGTTCAATTAGGTGCTGAAAACTATAGTACGATTGCCCGCTTTAATGGTAAGCCAGCAGCAGGTATTGGTATTAAACTGGCAACTGGCGCGAACGCATTAGATACATCTAATAACGTCCGTGCTGCGCTTGAGGAAATGAAGCCTTTCTTCCCTCAAGGATTAGAGATTGTTTATCCATACGATACAACCCCATTCGTTAAAATTTCGATTAACGAAGTAGTTAAAACGTTAGTGGAAGCAATCATGCTGGTTGTTGTCGTTATGTATTTGTTCCTACAAAACATCCGTGCAACACTGATACCAACGATTGCAGTACCTGTCGTATTGTTAGGTACCTTTGCTATCTTGTCGGCATTTGGTTATTCCATAAACACCTTGACCATGTTCGCGATGGTACTCGCCATCGGGCTTCTCGTCGATGACGCCATCGTCGTTGTTGAGAACGTTGAGCGTGTTATGCAAGAAGAAGGCTTGTCACCAAAAGAAGCGACCAAAAAATCAATGGGTCAAATCCAAGGTGCATTAGTCGGTATTGCAATGGTTCTATCTGCGGTATTTATCCCAATGGCCTTCTTTGGAGGTTCTACCGGAGCAATTTATCGTCAGTTCTCTATTACCATTGTATCGTCCATGATCTTGTCAGTACTGGTTGCGATGATCTTAACGCCAGCACTGTGTGCCACCATGTTGAAGCCAATTGAAAAAGGCAGCCATGGTAGTCAAAAAGGGTTCTTTGGATGGTTTAACCGTACATTTGAAAAACAAGCACACCACTACACCGACAGTGTAAGCCGTATGCTTAACGGCACTGGCCGTTATTTAGTGATTTACCTGCTGTTAGTGGTTGGTATGGCGTTCATGTTCGTCCGCTTACCGTCTTCCTTCTTACCCGCGGAAGACCAAGGGGTATTCTTGTCGATGATCCAGTTACCACCAGGCTCAACACAAGAACAAACCCAAGCGGTATTGGATGAAGTTAATAACTACTACCATACCGAAGAAGCCAAAAACGTTGAATCGGTCTTTACCGTTGGGGGCTTTAGCTTCGCCGGTCAAGGACAAAATATGGGTCTCGCTTTCGTCGTTCTGAAAAACTGGAGCGAACGTAAAGGCGATGAAAACCACGTTGATGCGATTGTACAGCGCGCGAATATTGCACTGTCACAAAAACAAGAGGCATTGATTTACGCCTTTAACCTACCCGCAATTGTTGAGTTAGGTACCGCAGACGGGTTTGACTTTGAGTTAGTCGATAAAGGTAACTTGGGGCATGATAAATTAATGCAAGCCCGTAACCAGTTACTTGGATTAGCGGCTCAGCACCCAGAAATGCTTCAAGGTGTTCGTCCAAATGGTCAGGATGATACCTCGCAATACCGTATTTATATTGACCAACAAAAAGCACAGGCTCAAGGTGTTGCTATCAGTGATATCAACGCAACATTGAGTTCTATGTTTGGTGGAAGCTACGTGAATGACTTTATCGACCGTGGTCGTGTGAAGAAAGTTTACGTACAAGGTGACGCAGAAAGCCGTATGTTACCTTCTGACATTAGTAACCTGTATGTTCGTAATAACCAAGGTAAAATGGTTCCGTTCTCGGCCTTTATGGACGAATCCAAAGATCCTTGGAAGTATGGTTCACCGCGTTTAGAGCGTTATAACGGTGTCCCTGCGATGAACATTCAAGGCCAAGCAGCTCCTGGGAAAAGTACGGGTGATGCGATGCTGTTAATGGAAAAACTCACCACTGAAAACCTGCCTGAAGGAATTGGTTACGAGTGGACAGGTATGTCATATCAAGAACGCTTAGCAGGTAACCAAGCCCCTGCTCTGTACGCAATCTCCTTGATAGTGGTCTTCCTGTGTTTGGCGGCTCTCTATGAAAGCTGGTCAGTTCCATTCTCAGTTATGTTAGTCGTTCCATTGGGGATTATTGGTGCATTACTGTTTACCAGTGTTCGTGGTCTAGACAACGACGTTTACTTTAAAGTAGGTCTCTTAACAACCATTGGACTCTCGGCGAAAAACGCAATCTTGATTGTTGAATTCGCCAAAGACTTGATGGAGAAAGAAGGTAAAGGGTTAGTCGAAGCAACGCTGAATGCAGTTAAAATGCGTTTACGACCAATTCTGATGACATCTTTAGCATTTATGTTAGGTGTTATCCCTCTGGTATTTAGTAACGGTGCAGGTTCAGCATCCCAGAACTCAGTAGGTACTGGTGTTCTTGGGGGAATGTTTGCCGCAACCTCATTGGCTATCTTCTTCGTACCTGTCTTCTTCGTGGTGATCCGCCGCCGCTTTACCAAGAAGTCAGAGGATATTGAACACAGCCATCCACCAACAGCACAATAATTGCTGATAGGTAAATTGAAAAGAGCCACATAAGTGGCTCTTTTTTTTGTGTA